>NZ_CP146100.1:0-310000 GCF_037023755.1 Saccharopolyspora sp. SCSIO 74807
TAAGGGTTTCCGCGGGCGCCGCATTCCGGGGATTCCCCCGGAATGCGGCGCTTCGCATTTCAGCACGGTCCGGTTTCAGCACGGCCAGGTTTCAGCGCGGTAACCTTTCTGCACATCGTCACCCCAGGTCACTCCGTCCGCACCGGGCACGATTCGGGCACCGCTCCCTCGATCGCGCGGCTGCGTGCGTCCATTCGCAGCAGCACCGGGGGCTGCGGTTTTCACCAACTCGCCGGATGGCTAAGGTACCGCTCCACACGAGACCTCTCCCTTTTCAGGAGCACGGCGATGAGCGAACCCGCACCCGGGGAATACCGCAAGGAACTCAGCAACCGGCACATCAACATGATCGCGATCGGCGGCGCGATCGGGGTGGGCCTGTTCCTGGGTTCCGGCAAGGCGCTGGACCAGGTCGGCCCCGGGCTCATGGTGATCTACGCGATCGCCGGGACGATGATCTTCTTCGTGATGCGGGCGCTGGGCGAACTGCTGATGTACCGCCCGGTCAGCGGCTCGTTCGCGGAGTACGCCGGGGAGTTCGTCGGCCCGTGGGCGAAGTTCGCGACCGGCTGGGGCTACTGGCTGGTGTGGATCGTGACCGGCATGGCCGAGATCACCGCGGTCGGCGAGTACTTCCAGTTCTGGTTCCCCGAGGTTCCGCAGTGGATCCCGGCGCTGGGAGCGCTGGTGGTGCTCAGCGGGGTGAACCTGATCGCGGTGAAGCTGTTCGGCGAGTTCGAGTTCTGGTTCGCGCTGATCAAGGTGCTGGCCATCGTCGGGATGATCGTGCTGGTGGCGCTGATCCTGGTGTTCGGCTTCAGCGACGTCGGTGACACCGCCTCGGTCAGCAACATCTGGTCGCACGGCGGGCTGTTCCCGAACGGGGCCACCTCGGCGCTGCTGTCGTTCCAGATCGTGATGTTCGCGTTCATCGGCGTGGAGATGGTCGGGCAGACCGCCAGCGAGAGCGCGAACCCGAAGCAGGTGCTGCCGCGGGCGATCAACGCCGTGATGCTGCGGATCCTGATCTTCTACGTGGGCGCGCTGGCCGCGCTGACCGCGTTGGCGCCGTACACCGAGTTCAGCCCGGACGGCAGCCCGTTCGTGCAGGCGTTCGCGATGATCGGCATTCCGGCGGCCGCCGGGGTGATCAACTTCGTGGTCACCACCGCGGCGCTGTCGTCCTGCAACAGCGGCATCTACTCGACCGGCCGGATGCTGCGCACGCTCTCGCACGACGGGCACGCGCCGCGCGGGGTCGGCGTGCTGTCCGGGCGCGCGGTGCCCGCTCGGGCGATCGCGGTGACCTTCGGGGCGATGCTGATCGGCGTGGCGCTGAACTACCTGGTGCCGGAGCAGGCGTTCACCTACATCACCAGCGCCAGCACCGTCGGGGCGTTGTTCACCTGGGGCATGATCGTGGTCTCGCACCTCGGGTTCCGCCGCAAGGTCGCCCGCGGTGAGCTGCAGACGAGCAACTTCCGGATGCCGCTCGCGCCGTACTCGAACTACGTGGTGCTGGCTTTCCTGGCGATGGTCGTGGTGCTGCTGGCGTTCGACGCCGAGACCCGCATCGCGCTCTACATCACGCCGGTGCTGGTGCTGGCGGTTGGCATCGGTTACGCCGTGGTGCGGCGGCGTTCGACGCCCGCGGCGGGCGCGGAGCAGGTGCGCGCCGGGGAGTGACCGGCTCCGTCCAACGCCGGAGCGGGGTTGCGCCGGCTGCCGGTTCAACCCGGCGGCCGTCCGGGAGAAGATCCCGCTCATGCCCCCGGTCCCTCGCGTGCTGGTGATCAGCCGCAGCGCTCGGCAAGAGCGCAGCATCCAGCGGGACGGCATGTTGGTGGTGTTCACGCAGGCCGCGAACGCCGTGCTGTGCACGGCGGCCGCGGTGCTGTGGTCTTCGTGGGCGGCGGGTTCGGCCCGCTGGCTGGTGCTGGTCCCGGTGATCGCCGCGCTCGGCAGCTGCTACGTGGGCTGGGCGCAGTGGCGCTGGCGCCGGCTGAACCAGCGGATGCTGTACCTGCAGCTGGCGTTGAGCAGCGTCGGCGTCACCTACGCATCGGCGGCGGGGACGTACTCGGCGCCGTGGTCGTCGGTGCGGCAGGTCCGGCTGCGCCACCACCGCAACTCGCCGTACGTGGTGATCGACGTGGACGGGTGGGGCGGGCCGCTCGGCGAATGCGCGGGGGTGGACCGGCTCGCGCTGACGCTCACCGGCACCGGGCTCGGCCCGCGGGAAGTGAGCCGGGCGGTGCACCAGCTCAGCGGCGGGATGGTCACCACGGCGCGGGATTGAGGCGCTCCGGGATTGCGGCCGCCCGAGATTCAGGCGACCCGGGATTCAGGCGACCCGGGATTGACGCGCAGAGCCCCGGAGTCGCGGGTCCGCGGCGCCGGACGAGTCTTCGGCTGCTCAGGCGGCCCGCTGCTGATCGAGTTCCGGCTCCGGCCCGGTCGCCGCGGCCGGCTCCGCGTCGCTTTCGCGCCGCTTGCGGGAGCGCCGCCACAGGAAGGTCCCGATGCCGGCCACGACCAGCACCCCCAGCACGACGCCGCCGGCGCGGCCGAGCAGGTGCTCGATGTACTTCGCCGAAGCGCCCGCGGCCCAGCCGATGCCCACGTGCATCATCGACCAACCGGTCGCCCCGACCAGCGAGGTGATCATGAACCGCACGTAACCGAGCCCGCTGGTGCCCGCCGCGGCAGGCACGAAGGTCCGCACCACCGGCAGGAAGCGCGCCACCAGCACCGCCCCGATGCCGAACTTGCGCAACATGCGGCACGCCCGGTCCCAATGGTGCACACCGAGCTTGGCGACGGTTTTTCCTTCCCGCATCCGGGCGCCGTAGCGCTTCCCCAGGAAATAGCTGATGTTGTCGCCCGCCGCCGCGCACAACGCCACGGTCAACGACAGCCCGAAGAAAAAGCCCAGATCGGTCACCGCTGCCGATGCGACCAGCAGACCGGTCTCGCCCGGCACCAGGAAACCGACGCCGAGCGTGCACTCCCCCAGCACCAGCGCGCCCGTGACCAGCACCAACAGCGGGTGCGGCAGGGCAGCGACCATGGCCAGGAAATCACTGACGAACGACATGGAACTCCCGGGTCATCGGAATAACTCGGCCTACCGAAACGAAGCTAACCCGCACGACCCTACGGCAACACCGCGATCTACCCGGTCGCCCCCTGAGACGGCCGCGGACGTCACTCGGGGTTTCCCCCGGGTATTCCGGCATTTCCGGAGGACATGCGGGAAATACGCGAAGCCGCGGCGCTATCGGAACCACCGGGTGCGGCAATTCAGCAGGACTTGGTCCACGCGCACTCGAGGTCCGCACCGGCCGCCGGCGGCACCGTGCGCGGCACCGCGGGCACCCCGCGCGCGGGCTCGCCCGGCCCGGTGTACTGCGCGAGCCGCACCGCGATCGCGTCCTCCACATCGGTCGGTGCGTCGGACAGGAAGTCGTTGAGCAGCACCGAGAAGACCAGCGGGCGGCCGTTCGCGGCGGTGACGTAACCGGACAGCGCGCTCACACCGGTCAGCGAACCGGTTTTGGCGTGCGCGTTGCCCGCCGCGGGTGTCCCGCCCATCCGGTTGCGCAGCGTGCCGCCGACCATCCGGTCCGGGTCGGCCGCCACCGGCAGCGCCGCGCGCAAGTCCGCGAACCAAGGGCGCGCACGGACGTTGTCCAGCAGCAACGCCACCTGCTCCGGGGAGACCGAGTCCATCGACGACAGGCCCGAGCCATCGACCTGCCGCAGCCGTCCCGGCTCCAGGCCGAGCCCGGTGAGCCGCTCGCCCAGCACCGCCAGCCCGGCGGGCCAGCTGCCTTCGCCGCGCGCCTGCTCGCCCATGGTCTTGGTCAGCACTTCGGCGTGGCCGTTGTTGCTGAGCTTGAGGAACGGCACGAGCAGTTCGCGCAGCGGCATCGAATCCCGCGCCGCGATCGTCCGGGCACCCTCCGGCACCGCGCCTTCCCCGATTCCTGCTACCTGCACTCCGTGCGCGCGCAGTGCGCGGGCGAACACGTCGAGGGCGTAGGCGGTCGGGTCGGGCACGCTGGTGAACTCCTCGGCCGGTGCCGACCCGGCGGGCACCGAACCGCGCACCACGACCTGATCGCTGCCGTGCGCGCGTTCGACCGACAGCGTCGAAGCGGAGTCAGGTGCGCCGGTAACGGCCTGGTTCTCAACGCGCACCGCACCGTTCGGCGGGTCGAGCCGCACCGCTGCCGGCGAGCCCTCGGCGCCCGGGGTGACCCGCACGATCGCCGACCCGGCGTCGAAGTCCTCGTCCGGCGCGACCGTCAGCGCCGAGACAGGCGCCGCGTAGTAGGCGGGTTCGTCGTCCCAGGCCCAACCGGTGCCCAGCGGCACGTCGTCGAACCACGAGTCGTCGCCCAGCAGCCTGCCTTGCACGACGCGCACACCGGAGTCCGCGACCTGCCGGGCCAGTTCGTCGTAATCGGCGGCGAGCATCGTCGGATCACCCGTCCCGCGCAGGTACAGATCACCCGCCAGCACCGGCCCGTTCCGCGGCGCGGCCGTGCGCACGTCGGTGCGGAACCGGTGCTGCGGCCCGAGCTGCTCCAACGCGGCGGCCGCGGTGAACAGCTTCGCGTTCGACGCCGGGGTCGCCCGCGCGCGGGCCTGCCTGCTGTAGAGCACCTGATCGCTTTCCGGGTCCCGCACCACGACCCCGGCGTGCGACCCGTCCAACCGCGGGTCGGCGAGGATCCGGTCCAGGTCGGCGGCCAGCCCGTCCGGCGCCGCGGACACCGGGACGGACGCGGCGGGGCCGGTGAGCACTCCGAGCAGGACCAGCACGAGCACAGGTGCCCAACGACGCCGCATCGCGCCCCCTCGAGGTCTTCGGGCGCAACGCCGCACCCGGGCACCGCGCAGTCAAGCGGAACCGGACATCGCGGTCAACGCTCGGCGTGTTGCGGTCCGGCTCACGACAACGCTCGTCATCGACGACGCCGACACCTGGAGGGTCTCGGATGTCCACTGGAACGGAACACTGAAAAATTGCCCATGCAGAGAAAAGGAAATTTCCCCGAAGTAATGTCCGACCCTTGAGAAGTAGTACGAGATCCCCGGGATGCGCATCCTGACACCAGGAGAACCTGAATGTCGGCTATACCTTCGGCCATCGAACCTCTAGCGTGAATCTCGCCCCCTTCCGCAGGAGCCCGGCCCACACAAGGAGGACCGAGGGATGAGCGCCACGCTGGAACGAGCGTCATCCCGAACGTTGATCAGTGACGATCTGTTCAACACACTCTCCAACCGAATCGCCCGGGAAAACGCTTGCGATTTCGAATACGCCGAGCGCATCTTGGAACAAGCATTGGCCTTCCTGATCACGACGGCCCGCTACCCGAGCAGGCGCCTATCGCCTTCGTCGAAAGTAGATGTCGGATGGCACACCTTCATCCTTTACACGAAGGAGTACGCAGCCTTCTGTCATCGGTACGCCGGCCGATTCGTCCACCACGTCCCGAACGACTATCCGAACGCGGTAGGCGAGCCGGGTGAATCGGCCACAGTGTCCCGCACCGCAACACTCGATGCGATCGAAGCCGCCGGTTATGTGGCCGACCCCGAGCTGTGGGAGATCGTCGCGGGCAAGTGCAAACCGGGCGACACCGAGAACGGCTGCTGTGCCGCCAGCGGCAAGGACGGCAACGAGAACACCGAGAACCAGACACCGCCGAGGTAACAGCCATGACCCCGTGGACCAGCATCCCGGAGCCCGTACGGAACGCCATCGAGTGCAGAACAGGACCCGTAAATCAGGCCGAGGACATCACAACGGGCCGGAACAACGACCTCGCCACGGTCTTGAACCGGACGGGCCGCTCCGCTGTCTTCGTGAAGGGCGTGCGGGGAATCAGTCATCGGATGCGCTGGCTCCGCAACGAAATCACGTCCGAACGACTGACGGCTGGACTCGCGCCGAAAGTGTTGTTCCACGCTGACGTTGAAGCGGATGACGATTGGCTGGTGGTCGGGTTCGAGTTCGTTCCCGGACGACCAGCCGATCTCTCCCCCGGCTCGCCGGATCTACCTCTCGTTGCCACCGCGCTGGAAGAGTTGAGCACACGTCCCGCCCTGGACGCGAAGCCCTTGCGTCGCCGATGGTCCGTTACGAACTGGTGGGGAAAGCTCGCCGACGAATACCCGGACCAGACCGCGGGATGGGACGTCGAGCTACTCGACGCTTGGAACCGCCTCGCCCCCGGCAAGGTGGATGGTGACCGGCTCCTGCACACCGACCTGCACCCCGAGCATTTCAGGATCGCCCCGAACGGATCCACCCGAATCATCGACTGGTCGTGGCCCGCCTCCGGAGCGGCGTGGACCGATTCCGCATACCTGGTGATCCGTCTTATGGACGAAGGTCACTCCGCTGCCGATGCTGAATCATGGGCCCGTTCGCTGGAATGCTTCTCCGGAGCGGATGACGAGGCGCTCAACGCTTTCGCCGCGCATGTTTCCGGGTTGTGGACCTACCGAGCAGCTACCGGAGCAGTGCCGCCTGGCCTCGCCGAAGTAGCGCGAACCTACGCGACTTGGCGTCTGAGGGCCGCTGAAAGCTCCGGATCAGAGGCCGCCAGGCCGACGAGATCAACGACTTCACGCTGACCGATAGCACGACGCGATCCGGCTGGAATCGTCGCTCTCGCCACTAGATCGCGCCGAGAACGCCCACGGGGGTTCGAGCAGCCGATCGCGGACGTACGCCCGGATCAAGCAGCAGGCTCCTGACCTTGAACAGATCAAAGCCCCGGCGACATGAACCGCATTTCAGGGGCCATCCGGGGCAATCCTTGATCACTGTAGCAGCTATCGAAGCCGCGCGTGACTGACTGGATCGAGAACTGGCTGTCGCGGCCGCGGTTCGCGGTGGCCCCGGCCCGGCCGCGCATGGGTTGCTGTCGTTCGCAGGAGGCCTGACTGTCCTGAAAAACCTGATCGCAGTAGGGGCGGACGTCCGAGAACACCGCCTGCAACGCGGCGAACAACGCCAGCGCGGTGGGGCGAGATTCTTCATACCGCCATCGTTTTCCGGACGCTGGCGCACACCCTGCGTAGACGTTGACCGCGAGCTGGTTCCACGAGATAGTTGGGCGATCGAGCTGTCTGTTCTGTTCTCGGTGGTTGGTCGAAGCGACCTGGTTTGACAGGACGCTCCCAACGCGCCGAGTCGGCGCAGGCGCTGTTTCTTCGTCATGCGAGGAGAGCAGCGCTGATGTCTGCGCCGATCGAGTTCTTGCCCGCCCTTCCGGTGTCGCTTCTCGTCGTGGCCGTGCTTGCCCGGCGCGGCGCCGAGACTCTTGTTGCAACTATCGCGGCACTCGTCGCGATGCTCGCCCGCGATCCAACTCGGGCTCGCCGAGCCCTTGCTGTGCTGTGGCTGCTTAGGTCCGCTTCCCGGCAGTCGGAGCACAACAGCCGACGGAATGCGCGGCGCCGATGTGATCGATAGCCATGAAGTTGGTACGACCTCACCTGACCGCGGCAGCACAACGAAGGGGCTCTCCAGCGGAGAGCCCCGTTTCAAACGGGTCGTGCGGTGGCTGCGGTCAGTCGACCCGCAGGAGTCCTTCCTGGACGACGGTGGCGACCAGGCGGCCGTCGCGGGCGAAGAAGCGGCCGGTGGTGAGGCCGCGCGCGCCGGATGCGCTCGGGGACGAGCAGTCGTAGAGCAGCCACTCGTCGGCGCGGAACGGGCGGTGGAACCACATCGCGTGGTCCAGGCTCGCGCCGGAGACCTTGTCCAGCCCCCAGTACACGCCGTGCCGCACCAGTACCGAATCCAGCAACGTCAGGTCCGATGCGAACGCCGCCATGCACACGTGCAGCAGCTTGTCGTCGCCGAGCACTCCGTCGGCGCGCATCCACACCTGGCTGCGGGCCTCGCGGGAACCGTTGTCCCTGCGCTGCCACGGCGGGCCGGTGACGTAGCGGACGTCGATCGGCCGCGGCGGGTAGGTGCCGCCGAGCCGGTCCAGCACGCCCCCGGTGAGCTGTTCGCCGTACGTCGGCAGCGATTCCGGGGCGGGCACGTCGGGCATCGGCTCCGCGTGGTCGATGCCGTCCTCTTCGATCTGGAACGACGCCGACAGCGAGAAGATCGCCTTGCCGCGCTGCACCGCCACCACCCGGCGGGTGGTGAACGAACGCCCGTCGCGGGTGCGATCCACCTCGTAGACGATCGGGACGCTGGGATCACCGGGCCGGATGAAGTAGGCGTGCAGCGAATGCACCTGCCGCTGCTCGGGCACCGTGCGCCCGGCCGCGACCAGGGACTGCCCCGCGACCTGGCCGCCGAAGACCCGCACCGGGGCCTCGGCGGGGCTCACGCCGCGGAAGATGTCCTGCTCGATCCGCTCCAGGTCGAGCAGGCCGATCAGCCGGTCCAGCACCGGCTGGCCGTGCGGCACCCCGTTGACGTCCAGCGGAACCGAGCTGTCGATGTGCAGGCCGGCGGGGTCGGCGGCCGCGGCCCGTGCCGCTTCGGTCACTTGTGCTCCTCGGGCGTGTCGTGCGGGTCGGCGGGCGGGAAGCGCCACTGGTTCCCGCCGGCGCGGAAGTCCGCGCGGACCGGCCCGCGGAACCCGGCTCAGACGTGGTCTTCCTCGCCGAGCCGGTGCACCCGGATCAGGTTCGTCGAACCCACGGTGCCCGGCGGAGAACCGGCGACGATGACCACCATGTCGCCGCGCTGCGACCGGCCGAGCGAGAGCATGGCCTGGTCCACCTGGCGGACCATCTGGTCGGTCGTGTCCACTTTATGCACCAGGAACGTCTCCGTCCCCCAAGTGAGAGCGAGCTGACTGCGCACCGACTCCTCCGGCGTGAAAGCCAGCAGCGGCAGCCGGGTGTGCAGCCGCGCCAGCCGCCGCACGGTGTCTCCGGACTGGGTGAACGCGACCAGCGCCTTGGCGTTCAGGCGCTCGCCGATGTCCCTGGCGCCGTAGGAGAGCACGCCGCGCTTGGTGCGCGGCACGTGGCTCAGCGGCGGTGGCGTGGCCGAGCCGGCCTCGACCGCCTCCACGATGCGGGACATGGTCTGCACGGTGTCGATGGCGTAGTCGCCGACGCTGGTCTCGCCGGAGAGCATCACCGCGTCCGTGCCGTCCAGCACCGCGTTGGCCACGTCCGAGGTCTCCGCCCGGGTCGGCCGCGGGTTGTGGATCATCGAGTCCAGCATCTGGGTGGCGACGATGACCGGCTTGGCGTTCTCCCGCGCGATCCGGATGGCCTTCTTCTGCACCAGCGGCACGTGTTCGAGCGGGAGCTCCACGCCGAGGTCACCGCGGGCGACCATGACACCGTCGAAGGCCAGCACGATGGCCTCCAGGTTGTCCACCGCCTCCGGCTTCTCCAGCTTGGCGATCACCGGCACCCGCCTGCCTTCCCGGTCCATCACCTGGTGCACCAGGTCGATGTCGGCGGGGCTGCGCACGAACGACAACGCGATGAAGTCCACCCCGAGCCGCAGGGCGAACTCGAGGTCCGCGACGTCCTTGTCGGACAGCGCGGGCACCGAGACGTCCATGCCCGGCATGGAAAGTCCTTTGTGGTTCGAGACGGGGCCGCCCTCGACGACCTCGCAGACCACGTCGTCACCTTCGACGGCGGTGATGGTCAGGCCCACCTTGCCGTCGTCGACCAGCACCCGGTCGCCCGCCTTGGCATCCGAGGCCAGGCCCTTGTAGGTGGTGGACACCCGATCATGGGTGCCTTCGACGTCCTCGACGGTGATGCGCACTACCTCACCGGTGCGCCACTCGACGGGACCGTCCGCGAACGTGCCGAGACGAATCTTCGGCCCCTGCAGGTCACCGAGCACCCCAACGGCGCGGCCGCTCTCCTTCGCGGCGGTGCGCACGAGGTCGTAGACCTCTTGGTGATCGGCGTGGCTGCCGTGGCTGAAGTTCAGCCGGGCGACGTCCATTCCGCTGCTGACGAGCTCGGCCACCTTCTCCGGCGAGGCGGTGGCGGGGCCCATGGTACAAACGATCTTGGCTCGTCGACTCACATCGGGTCAGCGTAGTCTGTGCGAGCGCGCGTGGAGCACGCGACCACCAGGAACGAGCCGATCGGGATCTTGTCGTGCTGAATCATTACAGGGCAGGCCATTGCGAGCGGGTCCGGCGGTGAGCGCGCGGCTCGCGCACTGCGCGTTCGGCGCGGTCTTCGCGATCAGCCTGCTCGTGCTGTTCACCCCGGAGTCGGGGGTGCCGTCCGCGCCGCCCGGCACGGACAAACTCGTGCACCTGGTGCTGTTCGCGGCGCTGGCGATCAGCGGCTTCCGGATCCCGCAGATCCCGCTGCTGATCGGGCTGATCTGCTACGCGGGACTGTCCGAAGTGGTGCAGGGCCTGCTGCCGCTGGGCCGCAGCGGGGACGTGCTGGACGCGCTCGTGGACGTGCTCGGCGTCGTGGCCGGGTTCGCGTTCACCGCCGCCGTTCGGACGGTCCGACGTGGTCGGCGCACCACTGGTTGAGCTCGCGCAGTTTCCGCCAGCCCTTGCGCACGCGGGTGAGGCAGTCGCGCTGGTGCAGCACGTCGTCCGGTTCCCACCGGCGAACCGCGTAGAGCGTGCGGTGTCGCAGCAGTTCCAGGCGCGGATGATCGGCGGAGAACCCGCGCGGACGGCTCTTGAGGGTGTCGCCGAGGATCTCCCAGCCCGGCCGGAGTCCGTCGACGATCTCGCGCAGCCGCTCGCCGTGCACCTGCTCGTCCACGGCGGTGCGGAAGCGGGCGAGCTGATCGGGTTCGGTGTGGAAGCAGCCGCCCGCGACGAGCATCCCGTCCGCGCTGACCTCCACGTAGCACGCGCCGCCGCCGCGACCGGCTTCGATCACTCCGCCGCAGTGCGTCTTGTACGGCGACTTGTCGCGGCTGAACCGCACGTCGCGATGCGGGCGGAAGACCTTCGCGCGGCCGTTCGCCGCGGCGCTGTCCACACCGGGCGCGAACTCAGCGGCCAGTTCGGACAGCAACGCCTCCATCGGCTCGCGCACGTGCTGCTGGTAGACCGCCTTCTGGTCGTTCCAGTACGCCTTTGAGTTGTCGGCTTCGAGTCCTTCGTAGAACTCGACCGCCCCGTCCCCGAAACCTTCGAAACGCACCCGGCCAGCTTAGGAGCGGGGCCGGACGCTCCGGTCCGCGGTAGGCGGCGAAATCCCGTTGCCGGGGCGCCTACGCTGATCTTGTGACCGTCGAAGTGGCGCGCAGGCACGGCCTCGAGCTGCGGATCGAGGAGGTCGACGAGACCGGGTGGGACTTCCGGGTCCGGCACGGCGCGGACTCGCAAGGCCGGTGGTGGGTGCTGCGGGAGCCGCGGCGCCCGGAGGTGTCGAGCCGCATCCCGATCGAGGCGCGGGTGCTGGAGCTGCTGCGGCCGCGGCTGGATGTGGAGCTGCCCCGGTGGGAGGTGTGCGCGCCGGACCTCGTGGCGTATCGCCGCCTCGGTGGTGCTCCGCTGGCCGACGAAGATCCGGTGACGCTGCCGTACCGCTGGACGGGAACGGCGCCGGACGACTACTTCGGCGCGCTCGGTGCCACGATCGCCGAGCTGCACCGGGTTCCGATCGATGCGGCCGCGGCGACCGGCGTGGCGGTCCGCGACGACGGGGAGTGCCGCGCCGAGCGCGCGGCCGAACTCGCCGACGCGCAGGCGGAACTGGGCGTTCCCGGGCACGCGCGGGATCGGTGGCGGCGCTGGCTGGACGACGAGCGCTGCTGGGCCGGGCGGCCGCGGCTGGTGCACAACGATCTGTCCCCGAACCACACGCTGGTCGACGAAACCGGTGCGCTGCGCGGAATTCTCGACTGGGCCGACGCGGCCGTGGACGATCCCGCGCAAGATTTCGCAGCGCCGTACGTGGCGTTCGGCGCGGACGGGCTCGACCGGCTGCTCGCCGCCTACGACCGGGCGGGTGGTGCGCCGCACGAGCGTTTCCGCGAGCACGTCGTGCTGCTCGCGGAGTTCCGGTACCGCGTTTCCCTCGGCTTGCACGGGCTCCGGACCGGCAACGACGACTACGTGGCGCTGGCTCGCGCGCGCCTCGCGGATCCCGTGCTCCCGGAGTAGCGGTTCTGGCAACCTCGCTTGCCGATCCGGGAAACTGGCGGTCATGGAAGAAGTGCTGGCCGAGGTGGGGCCACGGTTGAAGCAGGTGCGCAAGCAGCGCGGCGCGACGCTGGCGGCGCTGTCCCGGGCCACCGGGATCTCGGTGAGCACGCTTTCGCGCCTGGAGTCCGGGCAGCGCAAACCCAGCCTGGAGCTGTTGCTGCCGCTGGCGCGGGCGCACCAGGTGCCGCTGGACGAGCTGGTCGGCGCACCGCAGGTCGGCGATCCGCGGGTGCACGCCCGCCCGCGCAAGGTCGGCGGCATGACCGTGGTTCCGCTGAGCAGGCAACCCGGCGGGCTGCAGGCGTTCAAGATGGTGCTGCCCGCGAAACCGGCGCACCCGGTCGAGCCGCGCAGCCACGAGGGCTACGAGTGGCTGTACGTGCTCAGCGGCCGGCTCCGCCTGGTGCTGGGCGAGCAGGACTTCGTGCTGCGCACCGGCGAGGTCGCCGAGTTCGACACGCACCTGCCGCACTGGATGGGTTCCACCGGCGACGGGCCGGTGGAGCTGCTGAGCCTGTTCGGCCCGCAAGGCGAGCGGATGCACTTGCGCGCCGCCCCGCGCCGCTCCGGACGATAACCCACCGCAAGTCTGTGACCTGCAAGATCGTCGTCTCCGGCGGCCTGGCGTCGGGTTACGCTCGGGTCGTGGTCTCCAGTGCGCGCGCGGCCCGCGTTCGCGAGCCAGCGGGCAACCTCCCGGTCGACGTGACGAGTTTCGTCGGCCGGCGCCACGAGATCACCCGCACCAAACGGCTGCTGGCCGAGTCGCGGCTGGTGACCCTCACCGGGCAGGGCGGGGTCGGCAAGACCCGGCTGGCGCTGCGGGTTGCGGCGGGCATGCGGCGCGCGTTCCGGGACAAGGCGTGGTGCGTGAGCCTGGAGGAGCTGCGCGACGGCTCGCTGCTGACCGAGGCCGTGATCGAGCAGCTCAACCTCGGCGGCCCGTCGGCGGGCAGCGACGTGGACACCGTGGTCGGGCATCTCAGGCACCGCGAGATGCTGCTGGTGCTGGACAACTGCGAGCACGTGATCGAGGACGCCGCGCTGTTCGTGGACGGGGTGATCCGCTGGTGCCCCGGGGTGCGGGTGCTGGCGACCAGCAGGCAGTCCCTCGGCGTCGCCGGGGAGGCCACGCTGGTGGTGCCGCCGCTGCAGGTGCCCGACCCGGACGATCCGCCGCCGCCGGAGTCCTACGAGCAGTTCTCCTCGGTGCGGCTGTTCCTGGACCGGGCGCGGGCGACGGTCCCGGACTTCGAGGTGGGCACCGACGCCGACGCGGACTCCGAACAGGGCGCGGGCGACGGCGCAACGCTCATGCGGCTGGTGGCCGAACTGGACGGCAATCCGCTGGCGATCGAGCTGGCCGCGGTGCGGCTGCGCTCGCTGTCGCTGCAGCAGCTCGAAGAGCGGCTCGTCGAGCGCTACAGCCTGCTGACCGAAGGCCGCCGCGGCGCCCCGGCGCGGCAGCAGAGCCTGCGCGCACTGATCGACTGGAGCTGGGAGTTGTGCTCCGAGCAGGACCGGACGGCGTGGGCGCGGGTCTCGGTGTTCTCCGGCAGCTTCGGGCTGGAAGCCGCCGAGCACGTGGCCGCGGACGGGCTCAGCCGGGTCAACGTGCTCGGTGCGATGCACTCGCTGGTGGACCAGTCGGTGCTGGTGCGCGAGGAAGAGGCCGGGGAGGTTCGGTTCCGGTTGCTGCACGCGCTGCGGGACTACGGCGCCGAACGGCTCGCCGAGTCCGGTGAGCAGCGGCGCGTCCTGGTGCGCCACCAGGAGTGGTACGCGAGCGTGGCCGACCGGTTCAGCACCGACTGGCTCGGTCCGCACCAGGTTTCCTGGGTGCGGGAGCTGCGGCTGGACCTGAACAACCTGCGGATGGCGCTGGACACCGCGGTGCGCGACCCGGAGACCGCGCCGGCCGCGCTGCGGCTGGCCGCGCGGCTCGCGCCGTTCTGGGGCATCCGGGGACTCAACGGCGAGGCGCGGCATTGGCTGGAGATCGCGCTGGCCGAAGTTCCGGCGTCGACTCCGGACCGGGCGGGCGGGCTGCGCGCGAACGCCTGGTTCGCGCTGATGCAGGGCGACCCCGAGGCCGCGGACCCGCTGCTGGCGGAAGCCTCCGAGCTGGCCGAACGGCACGACGACGACCACGAGCGCGCCTACCTGGTGCTGATCTCGGGGATGTCGGCGTTCTTCCGCGGGAACCTTCCCGAGGCGGCGCGGCTGCTCGACGATGCGCTGCGCCGGTTCCGCGCGCTGGAGGCCCCCTACGGCGAGCTGTTCGGCCTGTTCGGGCTGGGCCTGGTCCGCGGCCTCAACGGGGAGCACGAGGACGGGTTGGCGCTGCTGCGGGAGTGCATCGAGGTGACCACCGGCCGCGGTGAGCTGTTCTGGCGTTCCTACGCGCTGTGGGCGACCTCCTACATCGAGGTGATGCGCGGGATCTCGGCCCGCGCGGAGACCGCGGCGAAGGAGGCGCTGCGGCTGCAGCGGCAGCTGGACAACCGGCTGGCCGGGGCGTTCGCGATCGACATCCTCGCCTGGATCGCGCACCGGCTGGGCCGCAACGAGCGCGCCGCGCGGCTGTTCGGCGCGGCCGCGGCGGTCTGGGACGCGGTGCGCGCCGCACCGGACTTCTACTCGACCTTCCAGGCCGGGCACAACGATCACGAACGCCGCACCCGCGAAGCGCTCGGCGACCGCACCTACCGGGAGTCGTTCGAGCGCGGCTACCGGATGGCGCCGGACGCGGCGATCGACTACGCGCTGGAGATCAAAAAGCCCGGTCGCGCGGTGCCGCAGGCGGAGCCGTCGGCCACCGCCCTGACCCGGCGGGAACGCGAGATCGCCGAGCTCGTCGCGCAGGGGCGCACGAACAAGGAGATCGCCGAGAGCCTGGTGATCGCGCAGCGCACCGTCGAAGGCCACGTGCAGCACATCCTGACCAAGCTGGACTTCTCCTCGCGCGCCCAGATCGCCAGCTGGCTCGCCGGGCACCGCCGCGAGAGCTGAGGCGGTCCGGCGAGTGGTTCACGGGCCGCTCAGGCGCGGTGCTGAGACACGAACCAGCGCGCACTCTCGGTGACAACGGTCCACCTACGCAACCAAAGTAGGTAGTTGCGTAGGTAGGAACCGCGATGTACGCGCACGGGGCGTGACGGACTGTGGGGTCTCGTGAGTTCCCCCGACCACACCCCCGAAATCTTCTGTCCCGACCAGACCCCCGAGCTACCCGAATCTCCGGCCACCGTGCGACGGTTGCGGGAGAAGGCGGCCACCGCCCTGCGCGAACTGTGGACCGCGTTCACCGGCACCGGCTCCGGCATCGGCCCGCACCGTTTGCCCCCGAGGGTGCGGACCGCGCAGATCGGTGCCGCCGCGGCCGCCACCGGCGTGCTCAGTGTCGTACTCGGCGCACAAGCCCCGTCCCCCGAGGCCGACACCGAATTCCACGCCGCCGCGCCCGAGGTGGCCGGGCACGTCCAGCCCGGACCGGTGCATCCCCCGAACGCCGGTTCCGGGCTGGGCGGCGTGCCCGCCGACCCGATCGACGGGTGGATCGCGCAGGCCACCGCAGTGCTGCAGGCGAACGGCGTGCCGCCGGAGAAGATCGACCCCGAGGCGCTGCGCACGATCATCCAGCACGAGTCCGGCGGCAACCCGGCCGCGGCGAACAACTGGGACTCGAACGCCTCCGCGGGCACCCCGTCGAAGGGCCTGATGCAGACCATCGAGCCCACGTTCCACTCGTTCGCGGTGCCCGGGCACCAGGACATCTGGAACCCGGTGGACAACATCGTGGCGGCCAGCCGCTACTCGATCGAGCGGTACGGATCGGTCTCCGAGGTTCCCGGCGTCACCGGTGTGCAGGGCGGCGGGTCGTACGAAGGCTACTGATCGGCCCTGGCCTGTTCGGCTGGTCCGCCGCGGGCTTACTCGGCTGATCCGTCGCGGGCCTCCACGGCTGACCCGTCGCGGGCCTCCACGGCCGCGAGTTGTTCGAGAGTCCCTTCCAGCGCTTCGGCGACGAGCTCGCGCATCGCCCCCTCGGCCCGGTCGCGGTCGCCCGCCCGCACGCACTCGGCGATCTCGCAGTGCAGCCGGACCGCGACCGGCTCCGGGTGCGGCGGCATCAGGCCGTGCCCGGTGCGCCAGCGCAGCACCTCGGCGAACACGTCGCGCAGCTGCGCGAACATCTCGTTGCCGGAGGCCGACAGCACCAGCGCGTGGAACTCGACGTCCGCGGCCAGGAAGCTCTCCAGATCACCGGAGCGCGCGGTGGCGACCATCCGCTCGGCCAGCCCGACCAGCTTCGCGGCGTCCTCGTCGCTCGCGCGCCGCGCGGCGATGCCCGCGGCCACCGGTTCCACGGCGGTGCGCAGTTCGACGAGGGTGCGCACCTGGCCGGTGCGGTCGCTGAGCAGCAGCCAGCGGATCAGCGCGGGGTCGAAGGTGTTCCACTCCTCGCGCGGGCGCACCACGATGCCGACCCGCTTGCGGCCGATGACCAGCCGGATCGACGCGAGCGTGCGCACCACTTCGCGGGCGACGCTGCGCGAGATGCCGAAGCGGGCCTCCAGCTCGTCGATGCGCAGCACGGTGCCCGGCGGGTGCTCGCCCGCGCTGATCTCGCGGCCGAGCACGTCGACCACCTGGCCATGCAGTCCGCCGTTCACGGGGCTCCTCCCGTCGTCGTCGGCGTCCAACCTAAGCGATCGGGGCCCGGTGACCTGGCTAACAGAGCCGACTTAATCGGTACATGTCGATAAAAAGTCATACTTAATGACTTCCGGCTCTTAGGCTGTGCCGCGCATCGAGCTCAGCGAGGAGCCACTACCCATGTCACTGAACCTCTCCCCCGCAGGCGCGGCCGTGCTCGCGCAGGCCCCCGCGGGCGCCTGGACCGGGCACGACACCCGCCTGCTGGCCGCCGCGCTGGCAGGCATCGGCGTAGTAGTCGTGCTGATCAGCTGGGTGAAGCTGCACCCGTTCCTGTCGCTGGCGTTGGGCGCGGCGACGCTCGGCGTGGTCGCCGGGATGCCCTTCACCGACCTCGTGGACACCTTCACCGGCGGGCTCGGCGACACCGTCGGCGACGTCGGACTGCTGGTGGCACTGGGCGCGATGCTCGGCAAGCTGCTCACCGACACCGGCGGGGCCGAGCAGATCGTGGAAACGGTGCTGGCCCGCACCACCCGGCGCAGCCTGCCGTGGGCGATGGTGTTCATCGCCGCGCTGCTGGGCCTGCCGATGTTCTTCGAGGTCGGCGTGGTGCTGCTGGTGCCGGTCGTGGTGATGGTCGCGGCCCGCTCCGAGCAGCCGATGCTGCGCATCGGCATCCCAGCGCTGGCCGGGCTGTCCATCCTGCACGGCCTGGTCCCGCCGCACCCCGGCCCGCTGGCCGCGGTGGACGCGCTGGGCGTGGACATGGGCGTGACGCTGGCGCTGGGCGTCCTGGTGGCCATCCCGACCGCGATCGTCGGCGGACCGCTGTTCGGCTCGTTCATCGCAAAGCGGGTGGAACTGCCGCCGGCGAGCGCGCTGCTGGGCAAGGCTCCGGAGCGGGAGGAAAGCGGCAGGCGGCCCGGTTTCGCGCTGTCGGTGGCGATGCTGCTGCTGCCGGTCGTGCTGATGCTGTGCAAATCGGTCGCCGACCTGTGGCTGACCGAGGGCACCGCGCTGTACTCGGTGCTGGACACCGTCGGCACCCCGGTCGTGGCGCTGATGCTGACCGTGCTGATCGCGATGTGCACGCTCGGGCCGCGCGCCGGGCTCGGCCGCACCGAGCTGTCCGGCATCGCGGGCGGCGCGCTGCCTTCGATCGCCGGGATCATCCTCATCGTCGGGGCAGGCGGCGGGTTCAAGGAGACCCTGGTCGAGTCCGGCGTGAACAAGATGATCACGGACGTGGCCGCGGGCGCGCACTTCTCGCCGCTGCTGCTGGCCTGGCTGATCGCGGTCGGCATCCGGGTCGCGACCGGTTCGGCCACCGTGGCCACGATCTCCGCGGCGGGCATGGTCGCTCCGCTGATCGCCGGGATGGACCCGGTGCATGGGGCGCTGGTGGCGCTGGCCGTCGGCTCCGGCTCGCTGTTCTTCTCGCACCTCAACGACGCCGGGTTCTGGCTGGTCAAGGAGTACTTCGGGATGAGCGTCGGACAGACGCTCAAGACCTGGTCGGCGCTGGAGACGATCCTGTCGGTCGTTTCGTTCGCGGTGATCTGGCTGCTGCACCTGGTGCTCTGAAAATGTCTCGGATTCGGTTTGCGGAGCGGGTCGGGTAGCTGAACCTCAGACGCCTTCTGGCTCCGGGATCTCTTCCTGAAGTAGCTCCCACCCCGCAAGCGGCTGGCGCCGCTTGTGCAGCGGACTCGAGCGGACCGGGGCGGCCACCTGCGGCCGGTATGATGGATGGTCGGACTCGTGCGGGGCGCCGCGGTGGACGCCCCGGCATCCGACATCTCCGGCACCGGAAATGCCCGGCGCCCGGGGGTCCGGCACATCACGGCTGAGCACAAGGTGGAGCCAAGTTGTCCAACGCCCGAGCCGATCGGGAACCCGAAGCCCGCACCGACGATCTGGCCGCCGAGCAGGCGTACGTCTCGACGCTCTACGACAAGCTCGACGAACTCCGGCGGGACGCCACGAAACGGCTGACCGAGACGCTGCGCCAGACCGGCGGCACGCCGCAGGCCCGCACCGAGCGGGACATCTCCACCACGATGTACACCGAGAAGCTGACCCAGCTCAGCGCCGTGGAACACGGCCTGTGCTTCGGGCGGCTGGACCTCGACAGCGGGGAGACCTTCCACATCGGCAGGCTCGGCCTGTTCGACGAGCAGCGCGAGTACGAACCGCTGCTGATCGACTGGCGCGCCCCGGCGGCCCGCCCGTTCTACCTGGCCACCGCGGCCGCGCGGGAGGACGTGTGGCGGCGGCGGCACCTGCGCAGCCGGTGGCGCACCGTGGTCGACCTGGAGGACGAGATCCTCGACCTGGACGCCGCCGAGCAGGGCAGCGACCTCGGGCTGGCCGGTGAGGCCACGCTGCTGGCCGCGCTGGACGCGCGCCGCACCGGGCAGATGGGCGACATCGTCGCCACCATCCAGGCCGAGCAGGACCGGATCATCCGCGCGCCGATGAACGGGGCGCTGGTGGTGCAGGGCGGACCCGGCACCGGCAAGACGGCGGTGGCGCTGCACCGCGCGGCGTTCCTGCTCTACACCTACCGCGAGCAGCTGACCAAGCGCGGTGTGCTGGTGGTGGGGCCGAACTCCACGTTCCTGCGCTACATCGGGCAGGTGCTGCCGTCGCTGGGCGAGACCGGGGTGCTGCTGTCCACGCCGGGCGAGCTGTTCCCCGGCATTCCGGCGACCGGCTCGGACAGCGCCGAGGCCGCCGAGATCAAGGGCCGGGCGGCGATGGTGCAGGTGCTCACCGCCGCCGTGCGGGACCGCCAGCAGGCGCCGAAGGACTACGTCGAGGTGATCTTCGACCGGGAGCCGTTGCGGATCGACCGGCGCAGCGTCGCCCAGGCCCGCACCAAGGCCCGGCGCTCCCGCAAGCCGCACAACCACGCGCGCAAGATCTTCCGCACCGAGCTGATCTCGGCGCTGACCACGCAGGTCGCCGATCGGCTGGGGCGCGACCTGCTGGAGCGCCGGGACCTCGACGACATCGGCGCGGAGCTGCGCGCGGACACCGAGGTCGGCAAGGTCCTCGACGACCTGTGGCCGCAGCTCGGCCCGCAGGAGGTGCTGGACGAGCTGTTCAGCGACCGCAAGCGGCTGAACACCGCGGCCCGCAAGCACCTGCCCGAACCGGAGCGCGAGCTGCTGCTGCGGGAGCCGGGCGCACCGTGGACAGCGGCGGACGTGTCGCTGCTGGACGAGCTCGCGGAGCTGCTCGGCGAGGACGACACCAAGGCGCGCGAGGAGCAGGAGCGCCAGCAGCGCGAGGAACTGGCCTACGCCCAGGGCGTGCTGCACATCATGGAGCAGGACGAGGAGATCGCCGACGAGGAGCGGCTGCGCGTCTCCGACGTGCTGGACGCGGAGCTGCTGGCCGAGCGCCAGCAGACGCGCAGCGACCTCACCGCGGCCCAGCGCGCGGCCGAGGACCGCACGTGGACGTTCGGGCACGTCATCGTCGACGAGGCGCAGGAGCTCTCGGCGATGACCTGGCGGGTGCTGATGCGCCGCTGCCCGAGCCGGTCGATGACGCTGGTCGGCGACATCGCGCAGACCGGGGCGCTGGGTGGTGCGGCATCGTGGCACGAGGTGCTCTCGCCGTACGTGGGCGAGCGCTGGCGGCTCGCGGAGTTGACGGTGAACTACCGGACTCCGGCCGAGATCATGGGCGTGGCCGCCGAACTGTTGTCCACAATGGACGTCGAGCTGGCGGCACCGACCTCGGTGCGCACCAGCGGGCACGAGCCGTGGGCGGAGCAGGTGCCGCAAGCCGAGCTGGCGACCGCGCTTCCCGAGCTGGTCGATTCGGAACTGTCCCGGATCGACGGCACGCTCGCGGTGCTGGTCCCGCCGCAGCACCTGGAGCAGGTGGGCGCGGGAGTGGCCGAGCGGGTGCCGGACGCCGTCGTCGGCACGCAGCCCGAAGGCGTGGAGTCGCGCGTGGTGGTGCTTACCGTGCAGCAGTCCAAGGGACTGGAGTTCGACTCGGTGCTGCTGGTCGACCCGGAAGGCGTGTTGGCGGAGTCCGCCCGCGGCACCAGCGATCTCTACGTGGGCCTCACCCGCGCCACGCAGCGGCTCGGGGTCGTGCACACCGGCGAGCTGCCCGACGTCCTGTCCGGTTTGGACTGATCACTCGGTCTTGACGTGCGCGGCTTTTGCCGCGTCGTTGCCGATTTCTCGCAGCTGGGCCAATCGCAGGCACACCGCGTCGAAGACGAGGTGCACGCACTGGTCGAACAGGCTGGACAGCGGTTGCACGGATGCGGCTTCGCCTTCGCGGCGGTGCTTCGTGGCGGCGGGCACGTGCAGCACGTCGTCGGCGGTCGTGCCGAGTTCGGCGGCGGGATCGGTGGTCACCGCGAGCACTTTCCCGCTTGCGCGGCGGCATTCCTGCGCGGCGCGCACGGTTCCTGCGGTGCTGCCGGAACCGGAGACGGCGATCAGCGTGTCGCCCTCGGCCATCGCAGGTGCCGTGGTCTCGCCGACGACGTGCACCTGGAGTCCCAAGTGGACCAGGCGCATTGCGAAGGCATCGGCCATGAAACCGGATCGGCCCGCGCCCGCGACGAACACGCGGCCCGCTGCGTCGAGCGCGGCGGCGGTGCGTTCGACGTCGTCGCGGTCGACTCGGTCGAGCACTCCGCCGATTTCGGTGCTGATCACGTTCAGCAGGTCGTTCACCCGGACTCTCCTCTCACCACTGTGGACATATCGGCGGCCGCACCGGCCGGATCGGCGGCCGCGGTGATCGCCGAGCCGACGATCACGCGCAGGCCGGGGTTGCTCCCGCGCAGCCGGGTCACGTCGTCCCTGGTCAAGCCACCCGCCAGGGCGATCCGGCGACCGCGGGTCCACTCCCCCAGCGCGTCGGCGGCCGCGTGCCCGACCTGTTGGGCATCTTTGCCGATGTGCGGGGCGAACACGACTTCGGCGGGCAGGTCGCGCAGCAGCTCGTCCCGGCGCCGCCCGGAAACCGCGAGCAGGTCGAGCACGGCCTCGGCCCCGGCGTCCCGCGCCAGCTCGACGCAGCGGTGCACGGTGGCGTCGGTGGTCGCGGCCAGCACTGTCGCCGCTCGAGCGCCGTGGTCGAACGCCATCCCGAACTCGGTCGCCGCGTCGTCGGCGGTTTTCAAGTCCGCCAGCACCGGTGTTCCCGCGGCCGCACCGACCACTTCGGACACGCTGCGCATCCCGTAGCGCTTGATCAGCGAGGTGCCGACCTCGATCCAATCGGCGTGCGCGCGGACCTGGTCGGCCAGCCGGACGGCGCGTTCCAGGTCGATGCGGTCCAGCGCCACTTGTAGCTGCAAGTGCTCGTTCTCCTTGTGCTGCGCGGGTTTCAGGCGTGCGCGCGGAGCGCGTCTTCGAGGTGCGTTCACGGTGATTTTCGGTCTTTGTCTTGTCAGCGGCGCAGCCGCTGAGCAGCGACCACGCAAGCAACCGGCACCGCCGCGGGTTCTCAGCGGCTTCCTCGCGAGGACAGCGATTTCGCCGCGTAGGGTGCTACGTCAGAAATCGATCCCGCAGCGAGGAAGTCGCTGAGGTTCCGCCACCGGCACCGCTACGCAACTCACCCTGAAGGGATTCCTCAAGAGTCTTCCTAGTGGGCAGACCGTCCATGTCGCCTTCGCTCGTGGTGGCCAGCGCACCTACCGCGCAGGCTCGGCGCAGTGCAGCCTCGTCGTTTTCCCCGTCGAGGCGGGCACTGATGAAACCGGCGGCGAAGCCGTCACCGGCGCCGACGGTGTCGACCACCTCGACCGGGAAAGCCGTTGCGTGGCAGGTGGTTTCACCGGTGTGCAACGAAGCGCCGTCCGCGCCGAGCTTGACGACCACTGTGGACGCGCCGAGATCCAGGCAACGCGCGGCGACACCTTCCGGAGTGGCATCACCGAACAGCGCCTTCCCCTCGGCGAGGCCGGGCAGCACCCAGTCGGCCAGCGCGGCGAGTTCGGTCAGCACCGCCCGCATCTCCGCCCGGTCCGGCCACAACGCGGTCCGCAGGTTCGGGTCGAACGAGACGGTCGCCCCGCAACGGCGCGCGGCGGCCACCGCCTCGAAGGTGAACCGGCGGGTTTCTTCCGACAGCGCCGGGAAAATCCCGGTGACGTGCAGATGCCGGGCGGCACCGACCACCGCCTCCGCCGCGGCGGACCAACGGTGCCGGGAAGCCGCCGAACCGCGGCGGAAGTACACGACCTCCGGATCACCGGCGCGGACCCGGCTCTTGAGCTGGAAACCGGTCGGCGCGGACGGGTCGGTGGTCAACCCGCCGATCCCTTCGGCGGCGAAGACCCGCTGCGCGCGGGCTCCGAACGGGTCGTCGCCGACCGCACCCAGGTATCGCACCCGGTGCCCGAGCCGGGACAGCCCGACCGCGACGTTCATCTCCGCACCGGCCAGCCGCGCCGTGTAGCGGTCCACCTCCGGCAAGCTGCCGACCTCGGCGGCGACGAACATCGCCATCACCTCGCCGAAGGTCACCACGTCGCTCATCGGCTACGCGCTCCCGGTCTCGTAGGAACCGCGCCGCACCAGCGGAATCAGCAGCGCTGATAAGCCCATTGTGGACGCCATCAGCACGAACGAGGCCGCGGTTGCGCCGGTCGCGTCGTTGAGCCAGCCCACCAGGTAGGTGCCGATGAACCCGCCGAACGAGCCGGCGGTGTTCACGCAGCCCACACCCGCACCCGCGAAATTCTTCGGCAACGACTCCGAAACATAGGCGAAGTACGGGCCGTACGGCGCGTACATGGCGCCTCCGGCCAGGATGAGCAACCCGAAAGCGAGCCAGAAGTTCTGCGGACCGGCCACATAGGACAGGTAGAACGCGACGCCGCCGAAGAGCAGCCACGGCCACACGAACCGCGGCCTGCTGCCCGCGCGGTCGGAGGCGCGCGAGTTCAGCACCATCAGCAGCGCGGCCACGCCGAACGGGATCGCCGAGAGCAACCCGCTCATCCCGATCCCCTCGCCGGTGCCCGCCGCGACGATGCTCGGCAGCCAGAACACCAGCCCGTACACGCCGATGCTCCACAGCAGGTACTGGATCGACAGCAGCACCACCGGCCGCGACCGGATCGCCTCGGCGAACGTCCCCGCCGCCGTGGTCTGCTGCCGCTCACCGTCCAGCGCGTCGATGACGGCGCGCTTCTCGGCATCGCCCAGCCACTTCGCCTCGCTCGGGTGGTCCGAGACCAGCGCGCGGAACACGAAGGCCCACAGCACGGCGGGCAGGCCCTCGATGACGAACATCTCCCGCCAGCCGGTCAGCTCCACCAGATAACCGGACACCGCGTTGAGCCACATCACCGTGACCGGGTTGCCCAGGATGAGGATCGCGTTGGCGCTGCCGCGCTCGCCCTTGGTGAACCAGCGCGCCAGGAACACCACCATCGCGGGCAGCACGGCCGCTTCCACCGAGCCGAGCAGGAACCGCACCACCAGCAGCGCGATCCCGCTGTGCAGCAAGCCTTGCGCGGCGGCGAGCACGCCCCAGGCCAAGGTGCACCAGAAGATCAGGTTCCGGACGCTGCGGCGCTCCGCGTAGAGCGTGCCGGGGATCTGGAACAGGCAGTACCCGAGGAAGAACGAGGCGCCGATCAGCGAGGACATCGCGCCGGACAGCGCCAGGTCCTCCTTGAGCCCGCCCGCGACGCCGATCGAGAAGTTCGACCGGTCCAGGTAGGCCAGCGAGTAGGTCACGAACGCCACGGGCAGCAGCCGCAGCCACCGCTGCCGCCCGAGTTCGGCCGGAGCCGGGGTCGTCGTCACGGCGAACTCCTTTGTGCGCCAACTGTGCTGTTTACCGCAGAGGTTTACCGCAGCTATTTGCCGCAGTCGTTTACCGCAATGCGGGAAACTTTTCGATATTGCGGAAAGACTAGAGAACGTGGGACAACCGGGTCAACACCGGGCCGATACGATCCGGGCGAGGACGCGCCGGGGAACGCGCGCGGTGAGTTAGGGGGATGACGTGCCCGCCTCGGCTGAGAACTCCGCTGCGGACGGCCCACGTGACGAGCGGCCACGCGACGACGGCAGACGTGGCGACACGGCCGGCAGCGACATGGTGGGCAAAGCCCTGCGGCTGCTGGTGCTGCTCGGCGACGCCCCGAAGGGCATCACGCTGTCCGACCTCGCGCGGCAGGCCGGTTACCCGGTGAGCACCACGCACCGGCTGCTGAACTCCATCGCCCGCGAGGAGTTCGCCGTGCTCGACGAGGACCGGCGCTGGAGCCTGGGCCTGCGGATGTTCGAGCTGGGCCAGCGGGTGCTGCACGCGCGGGGTTTCGCCGAGACCGCCACGCCGGTGCTGCGCCGGATCACCGCCGAGACCGGCGAGTCGGCGCTGATGTCCGTGCTGGACGGGCACGACCAGCTCTACGTGCACTTCGTGGAGGGCACCCAGCAGGTGCAGATCACCGGCGAACCGGGCAGGCGCGGCCCGCTGCACTGCACCTCGATGGGCAAGTGCCTGATCGCGTTCGCGCCGCAGCAGGTGCGGGAAGCGCTGCTGGCCGAGCTCGAACTGCCCGCTCTGGGCCCGCGCACCATCACCGACCGCGCCGCGTTCCGCGCCGAGATCGAACAGGTGCGCCGCGACGGCTACGCCACCGCCGAGGAGGAGCACGAGGCGGGCATCATCGCCATCGGCGTGCCGGTACTCGGCCCCGGCGGCACGGCGACCGCCGCGCTTTCCACCGCCGCCCCCGCTTTCCGCAGCTCGCTGGAAGCGATGCGCGAGCACCTGGAACCGCTGCGCCGCGCCGCCCGCGAGCTCGCGATCACGCTGCCGGGGCGGTGAACGCCGTGCTGCCGCCGGAATTGCGGGACGACGTCCGAACGCTGTGGGACTACCACGACCTGGGTCACGAGCTGCGCCGGTGCGATGTGGGGGTCGGGCTCGGCGGTCACGACCTCGGCGTTGCCACGCACACCGCGGAGTTGTTCCACGCCGGGTGGTTTCCGCGGATCGTGTTCACCGGCGCGAACGCGCCGACGACGGTCGAGCGCTTCCCGCGCGGCGAGGCGGTGCACTTCCGCGCGCACGCGCTGGAGCTCGGCGTGCCGGATTCGGCCGTGCTGCTGGAAACGCGGGCCACGAACACCGGGGAGAACATCACCAACACCAGAGATCTGCTTGCCGCGCAGGGGATTTCCGCGCGCGAGGTCATGCTGGTCTCGCGGCCGTACCAGCAGCGCCGCGCGTACGCGACCGCGAAGAAGCTGTGGCCGGAGGCCGAATTCGTCTGCTCCGCGCGGCCGTTGCCGGTGGACGAGTACGTCGCGGACATCGGCGACCCGGACCGCGTGATCAACATGCTGGTCGGCGACACCCAGCGGATCACCCGCTACGCGGAACTCGGCTTCGCGACTCCGCAGGAGGTCCCCACCGAGGTCCGCGCCGCCTACGACCGGCTGGTGGCGGCCGGGTACACCAGCCGGGCGCTGCCGGAGTGAGGTCCGGCACCACCGGGCCGTTCGCCCACGCCTGCACCGGCTCGTCGAACAACGGCCGTTCGTCCCACACCAGATGCCACGCTTGGCTGTAGTAGACGAGCTTTTGCAGCTTCATCGCCGTCATCGGGCCGTGCCGGTGCAAGATGTACGCGGCCACATCCTTCGCGTTCGCCACCGCTGCCCCCTTCCGTCCGCGAAGCCATGGTGCCAGGCCGCACCGACGATTCGTGCGGAGATGATCAGACGCAGTCGGCGAGTCACCCGAAAAGGGAGCAACACCCGCAGACCGGCAACGAGGGCCGGAGGGTTCGCCGGTGCGGTGGATCCGCGGCCGCGGTCGGCACGCGGCTGCCTCACGTGCGGATGCCGTCGATGACGATGGTCAGCAGCCGATCGGCCTCGGCCGCCGGTTCGGCGGCGTGGCTGTCGCTGATCGCGGTGTCCGACATCGGCGCCTGCCGGACTTCTACGCCGCGCACGAGATGTCGAACGTCTTCGACGCCGACGCCCGGCCGGAACGGGTGCGGGAACTCGGCCTGCCCACCACCGGGTTCGCGGAGTGGGCAGCGCGGAACATGCGGTGAGGGCTCACACCGTCGCCAGCGGCAGGGCCGTCGGGTGCACCGGCGCGGGCAGGTCGGAGGCGCCGGTGAGGTGGGCGTCCACGGCCTGCGCCACCGAACGGCCCTCCGCGATCGCCCACACCACCAGCGACGCGCCCCGGTGCGCGTCGCCGCAGACGAACACGTCCGGCGCGGTGGTCTCCCAGTTCGAGCCGCAGCCGATGCTGCCGCGCGGGGACAGCTCGATGCCGAGCCCGTCCAGCAGTGGCATGTGCTCGACGCCCTCGAACCCGATCGCCAGCAGCGCCAGGTCGCAAGGGTGCTCCTCGGCGGTTTCCGCGACCGGCACGACCTGCCTCCTGCCGTCGGCGTCGCGCTCGACGCGGACCTCGCGCAGCCGCACCGCGCGCACGTCGCCGTGCTCGTCGCCGACGAATTCCTCGACGGCCACGGCGAATCTGCGCTCCCCCGCTTCTTCGTGCGCTGGGTAGGTGCGCAGGATGTACGGCCAGGTCGGCCACGGCGATACGTCGTCGTCGCGGGTTTCCGGCGGCTGCGGGTACTGGTCGAGCTGGGTGACGCTCAGCGCGCCTTGGCGGGTCGCGGTGCCGTAGCAGTCGGCGCCGGTGTCACCGCCGCCGATGACGACGACGTGCTTGCCGTGCGCGGAGATCGGCGTGGGGCCGTCGCCTTCGCGTTCCTTGTTCGCCGGGACCAGGTGGTCCATGGCCAGGTGCACCCCGCCCAACTGCCTGCCCGGCACGGTCCGGTCGTCGCGGCCGCGCAGCGCGCCGACCGCGAGCACCACCGCGTCGTGGCCGGCGCGCAGTTGCTCGACGGTCAGGTCCGCACCTACCTCGCAGCCGGTGACGAACCTGGTGCCTTCCGCGCGCATCTGCGCCAACCGCCGGTCCAGCGCGGACTTCTCCATCTTGAACTCGGGGATGCCGTAGCGGAGCAGGCCGCCGATGCGGTCGTCGCGCTCGTAGACGGTCACCTCGTGCCCGGCGCGGGTGAGCTGCTGCGCTGCGGCCAGCCCGGCGGGGCCGGAGCCGACGACGGCGACCCGGTCGCCGGTCTGCTCCTGCGCGAGCTGCGGGTGCACGTAGTCGTTCTCCCAGCCGACCTCGGCGATGGTCTCCTCGATCCGCTTGATCGCGACCGCGCCACCCGCGTCCGGCGAGATCGCCAGCACGCAGGCGGATTCGCACGGGGCGGGGCACAACTTGCCGGTGAACTCCGGGAAGTTGTTGGTGGCGTGCAGCCGGTCGCTCGCCTGCTCCCACTTGCCGCGGCGGACCTGGTCGTTCCACTCCGGGATGAGGTTGCCCAGCGGGCAACCCGCCGAGCCGGAGTGGCAGAACGGGATCCCGCAATCCATGCAGCGCGCGGCCTGCGCGGACACCTGCTCATCGCGGTCCGATGTGGACAGTGCCGCGTAGACCTCGCGCCAGTCGCCGAGGCGGTCCTCGTAGGACCGCTTGGGCGCGTCGGCGCGGGAGTACTTCAGGAAGCCCTTGGGATCAGCCACGGGACGCCTCCATGATCGCCTCGTCGATGTCGCGGCCTTCGGAACGGGCCAGCCGCATGGCCTCCAGCACCCGCGCGTAGTCCCGCGGCATGATCTTGGTGAACGCCGCGGAGCGCCGCGTCCAGTCGCCCAGCAGCGACGCGGCGACCGCGGAACCGGTCAGCTCGTGGTGGCGGCGCACGATCCCGTGCAGCCACCGCAGGTCCTCGCCGCTGGGCCGGTGCAGGTCGACCATGGCGGTGTTCGCCCGCACCGGGTCCAGGTCCAGCACGTAACCGATGCCGCCGGACATGCCCGCGGCCACGTTGCGGCCGGTCGTGCCGAGCACCACCGCGCGCCCGCCGGTCATGTACTCGAAGGCGTGATCACCGGCGCCTTCGGCGACCAGGTCGGCGCCGGAGTTGCGCACCGCGAACCGCTCCCCGACCTGCCCGCGCAGGAACACCTCGCCGGAGGTCGCGCCGTAGCCGACGACGTTGCCCGCGATCACTTGGTCCGCCGCCGCGAACGCGGCGTCCCGGTGCGGGCGCACCACCACGCGACCGCCGGAGAGGCCCTTGGCGACGTAGTCGTTCGCGTCACCGACCATTTCCAGCGTCACGCCCGGCGGCAGGAACGCGCCGAGCGACTGGCCCGCCGAACCCTCCAGCTGCACGTGGATCGTGTCGTCCGGCAGTCCTTCGCCGCCGTAGCGGCGGGTGACCTCGGCGCCGAGCAGCGTGCCCACGGTGCGGTTGACGTTGCGCACCGGCAGTTGCAGCCGCACCGGGTGGGCGTCCTCCAGCGACGCCTCGGCCAGCTGGATCAGCGTGCGGTCCAGGGCGTGATCGAGTCCGTGGTCCTGCTCGCGGGTCTGGTGGCGCACCGGCGAGTACGGCGTCTCCGGCTCGGCGAACACCGGCGAGAGGTCCAGCCCGGCGGTCTTCCAGTGCTGCACGGCCTCTTCCGTGCGCAGCACGCCGACCTGCCCGATCGCCTCGCGCAGGCTGCGGAAGCCGAGTTCGGCGAGGTATTCGCGGACTTCTTCGGCGACGAACTCGAAGAAGTTCACCACGTGCTCGACCTGGCCGGTGTAGCGCTTGCGCAGCTGCGGGTTCTGGGTGGCCACGCCCACCGGGCAGGTGTCGAGGTGGCACACGCGCATCATCACGCAGCCCTCGACGACCAGCGGGGCGGTCGCGAAGCCGTACTCCTCGGCGCCCAGCAGCGCGCCGATGAGCACGTCCCTGCCGGTTTTCATGCCGCCGTCGACCTGCACCGCGATCCGGTCGCGCAGGCCGTTGAGCAGCAGCGTCTGCTGCGTCTCGGCCAGCCCCAGCTCCCACGGCGTGCCCGCGTGCTTGAGCGAGGTCAGCGGTGCCGCACCGGTGCCGCCGTCGTGCCCGGAGATCAGCACCACGTCCGCGTGCGCCTTGCTCACGCCCGCCGCGACGGTGCCGACGCCGACCGAGCTGACCAGCTTCACGTGCACCCGCGCCTGCTCGTTGGCGTTCTTCAGGTCGTGGATCAGCTGCGCCAGGTCCTCGATCGAATAGATGTCGTGGTGCGGCGGCGGCGAGATCAGCCCGACGCCGGGCGTGGAGTGCCGCGTCTTCGCGATCCACGGGTAGACCTTGTGCGCAGGCAGCTGGCCGCCCTCGCCGGGCTTGGCGCCCTGCGCCATCTTGATCTGGATGTCGGTGCCGTTGACCAGGTATTCGCTGGTGACCCCGAAGCGGCCGGAGGCGACCTGCTTGATGCCGGAGCGCCGTTCGGGGTCGTGCAGCCGGTCGGCGTCCTCACCGCCTTCGCCGGAGTTGGAGCGGCCGCCGATCCGGTTCATCGCGATCGCCAGGGTCTCGTGCGCCTCGGCGGAGATCGCGCCGTAGCTCATCCCGCCGGTCGCGAACCGCTTCATGATCTCCGAAGCGGGTTCGACCTCGTCGACGGATATCGGCTCCCGGTCGCTGCGCAGCTCGAACAGCCCGCGCAGCGTGCCGCCCTCGCGGGCCAGCCGGTCGCACTCGGCGGTGTAGCGGCGGTACGCCTCGATCTTGCGGGTCTTGGTGGCGTGCTGGAGCAGGAACACCATCTCGGGGCTGAACAGGTGCAGCTCGCCCTCGCGGCGGTAGGAGTACTCGCCGCCGACCTCCAGCCGCCGGTGCACCCGCTCGGTCGGGTTTTCCGGGTAGGCGCGGCGGTGCCGCTGCGCGACCTCCTCGGCCAGCACGTCCAGTTCGGCGCCGCCGAGCAACGCGGCGGTTCCGGTGAAGTACTCGTCCACCAGCCGCTTCGACAAGCCGACGGTCTCGAAGATCTGCGCGGCGGTGTAGGCGCCGACGGTGGAGATGCCCATCTTGGACATCACCTTCAGCACGCCCTTGACCAGTGCTTGCACGTAGTTGCGGATCGCCACCCGCGGCCGGAGCCCGCTGATCTGGCCGCCGGAGATCATGTCCTCGATCGTCTCGAACGCCAGGTACGGGTTGACCGCGGCGGCGCCGTAACCCAGCAGCGCGGCGATGTGGTGCACCTCGCGGGCATCGCCGCTTTCCACCACCAGCGCCACCTGCAGCCGCTCCTTGGTGCGCACCAGGTGGTGGTGCACCGCGGAAACCAGCAGCAGCGACGGGATCGGCGCCATCCGGTGATCGGAGTCGCGGTCCGAAAGCACTAGTACCCGGGCGCCCACTCGAATCGCCTCGGAGGCGTCCTGGCGGACCCCTTCGATGGCCTCGGCCAGCGCCTCGCCCCCGCCGTCGACCTCGTAGAGCCCGGAGAGCACGGCAGAGCCGAACCCGGGCAGGTCGCCGTCGGAGTTGATGTGGATGAGCTTGGCCAGCTCGTCGTTGTCGATCACCGGGGTCGGCAGCACGACGTGCCTGCAGGAGGAAGCGGCCGGTTCCAGCAGGTTCTGCTCCGGGCCCATCACGCGCGCCACCGAAGTCACGATCTCCTCCCGGATCGCATCCAGCGGCGGGTTCGTGACCTGCGCGAAGTGCTGCACGAAGTAGTCGTAGAGCAGCCGCGAGCGCTGCGAGAACGCCGCGGACGGGGTGTCCGAGCCCATCGATCCCAGCGGTTCGGCGCCGCCGGAGGCCATCGGGGCCAGCAGCATCGCCAGCTCTTCCTCGGTGTAGCCGAACGCGAGCTGGCGGCGCACCACCGACTCGTGGCTGTGCACCACGTGCTCCCGGTCCGGCAGCTCGCCAAGGTTGATCTGGCCGGCGTGCAGCCACTCGCCGTAGGCGTGCCCGGCGGACAGTTCCGCCTTGACCTCGTCGTCATCGACGAGCCGGCCCTGCTCGGTGTCGATCAGGAACATCCGGCCCGGCTGCAACCGGCCCTTGGCCACGACGTCGGCCGGGTCGATGTCGAGCACGCCGGACTCGCTGGCCAGCACCACCCGGTCGTCGGCGGTGCGCCACCAGCGCGCCGGGCGCAGGCCGTTGCGGTCCAGCACCGCGCCGACCAGCGAACCGTCGGTGAAGGTGACGCAGGCCGGGCCGTCCCACGGCTCCATCAGGCCCGCGTGGAACCGGTAGAACGCCTTGCGCTTCGGGTCCATCTCGGCGTGGTTCTCCCACGCCTCCGGGATCATCATCAGCACCGAACGCGGCAGGCTCCGGCCGCCCAGGTGCAGCAGCTCCAGCACCTCGTCGAACGACGCCGAGTCCGAGCCGTCCTCGGCGCAGATCGGGTACAACCGGGACAGGTCGCCGGGGATCAGGTCGGATTCCAGCAGCGCCTCGCGGGAGCGCATCCGGTTGCGGTTGCCGCGAATCGTGTTGATCTCGCCGTTGTGCGCCATGTAGCGGAACGGGTGCGCCAGCGGCCACGACGGGAACGTGTTCGTGGAGAACCGGCTGTGCACCAGCGCGATGGCGGTGCGCAGCCGCTCGTCGACGAGGTCGGGGAAGAACAGCGGCAGCTGCTCGGTGGTCAGCATCCCCTTGTAGATCAAGGTGCGCGCCGACAGCGACGCGAAGTACAGCTCTCGCCCATCCCGCTCCGACTCCCGCTCGGCTCGTTTGCGCAGGCAGAACGCCCGGCGGTCCAGTTCCAGACCGGCCTCCCCGTCCGGGCCGGCGACCAGCAGCATCGCGAAGTGCGGCATGCATCCGCGCGCCGTCACGCCCACCTCGGCGCCGTCCGGGTCGGTCGGCACGTCCCGCCAGCCGAGCACGGTCAGGCCCTCCTCGGCGGCGATGCGTTCGGTCGACTCGACCGCCCGGCGGCGCTGCCCGGCGTCGGCGGGCAGGAACGCGATGCCCGCTGCGTAGCGGGACCGGCCGGCGGCATCCGGCTCGGGCAGGTCGAACTCGCTGCGCAGCAGTTCGTCCGGCAGCTGCAGCAGCAGCCCTGCGCCGTCACCGCTGGTGGGTTCGGCACCGGCCGCGCCGCGGTGGTCCAGGTTCCGCAGGGCGGTCAGCGCGTCGGCCACGATGCCGTGCGAACTCCGCCCCTGGACGTCGGCCACCATGGCCACGCCGCAGGAATCGTGTTCGGCAGCGGGGTCGTAGAGCCCCTGGGTGGCGGGAATGGCAGAGAAGACCACTGCGCAAACCTCCCTCGTCGATGTGCTGGGATGCGCCGCGCTGGGGCGGTTTCTCCCTGGGCACGGGACGACGCTGGCCCGCGTGTGCTGTCCGGCATCGGACTCTGCTCGTCCGGCGCTGGGTCGTCCGGCGCTGGACTGGGGGATTCCCGTCACCGGACGGGAATTCGGCGGAACCGGTCAGCGGCACCGGCTCGCCGAGAGGAGTCATCGGCGACCCGGTCCATGCGCGCTATCGGTGCGCCGGTCGCAACACCGGCACCGGTCGCTGTGCGGACGCGCCCATCACCCGCGGAAACTTCACCTGGGCAACGAAACCGCTGGGCAGGAACGCTCTGACGGCCTTTCGCCGGACCGTGACGGCCACGATACCGACAAGCCGCACCGCTAGTCAGCTCGCGGCGAAGTGAAAATTCCGACGTCGCGGCGCGTTCCCCAGCGGCTTCGCAGCGGCGATGATCGGTGCGGCACGACCGGTCGGGCCTGGCAGCGCGCGGGGAGCTGGTATCTTTCCTGCTCGCCGACGCTCGCGGCTGCGAAACCGGCGCGTGCCGTCGAGAACGTCCGCAGAGAGCAAGGAACAACGTGATGTCCGGGTTCCGCCGCCCCCCGTCGTTGCTGCTGACCGTGCTCGTGCTGCTGCTCGGTGCCACGGCGTGCGCCACCCGCACGCCCTCGCCCGCGCCCGCCGCGCCCGTCGAGGACCCCGCCGCGGCGTTTCCCGCGCAGATCCGGATGGCCGGGCAGGAACCGGTGACGCTGCCGCAGCAGCCCAAGCACATCGTGTCGCTGAGCCCCACCGCGACCGAGTCGCTCTACGCGGTCGGCGCGGGCGAGCAGGTCGCCGCCGTCGACCAGTTCTCGGACTTACCGGCGCGCACACCGCGCACCGACCTCAACGGCCTGACCAGCGACGCAGCCGCGGTCGCCACCCGCAACCCGGACCTGGTGATCGCTCCGGAAGGCGCGGACAAGCTCGTCGAGGGACTGCGTGCGCTGGAGGTTCCGGTGCTGGTCACGCCGACTCCCGCCGGGCTGGACGAGGCGTACGGCCAGATCGAGACGCTGGGGCAGGCCACCGGGCACGGCAGGCAGGCCCGCGAGGTCACCGACCGGATGCGCGCGGACATCGCCGAGATCGTCGCGAAGACGCCGAAACCGCCGACGCCGCTGAGCTACTACCACGAGGTCAGCCCGGACTTCTACAGCGCGACCTCGCAGAGCTTCGTCGGCGGCCTCTACGGGCTGTTCGGCCTGCGCAACATCGCCGACGAGGGCGTACCGGCCGGTGCGAAGTTCCCGCAGCTCGCGCAGGAGCGCATCCTGCAGGCCGACCCGGACCTGATCTTCCTGGCGGACACCAAGTGCTGCGGAACCACACCGGAATCCGCGGGTGAGCGGCCCGGCTGGGACACGCTCACCGCCGTGCGCGAGCAGCAGGTCGTCGCGCTGGACGACAACGTCGCAGGCCGGTGGGGGCCGCGAGTGGTCGACCTGGTGCGCCGGATCAGCGAGTCCGTGACCCGCGCGCAGCAGCCCTGAGCGAGTTGCGCCGCACTCGGCTGCGCCCGCTCCCGCTGCTGGCGGGAGTGGCGGCGCTGCTGCTGGCGCTGCTGGCGTCGGTGCTGCTCGGCGCCGCCGACCTCGGCTGGCAGCGGGTGCTGGCGGAGATCGGCGCGCAACTGTCCGGCGGGCATTCCCCGCTGTCCGAACGGGAAGCCGCGATCCTCTGGCAGCTGCGGGTGCCGCGGGCGGTGCTGGGTGCGCTGGTGGGGGCGGCGCTGGCGGTCTCCGGTGCGGCGTTCCAGGGCGTGTTCCGCAATCCGCTCGCCGATCCTTACCTGCTCGGGGCGGCAGGCGGCGCCGGGCTCGCGGTGACGATCGTGATCACCCTGCTGCCGCAGGCCGGTTCGGTGCCCGGCGTGGCGCAGGCGGCCGCGTTCGCCGGAGCGCTGGGCGGAGTCGCGGTGACCTGGCTGGTGGGGCGCTCGGCGGGGAACGACGCGGCGACGCTGGTGCTCGCCGGGGTCGCGGTCGGCGCGTTCCTCACCGCCGGGCAGACGTTCGTGCAGCAGCTGCGGCTGGAGAGCCTGCAACAGGTCTACCTGTGGATCTTGGGCAGGTTGAGCACGACCGGCTGGCGGGACGTGCTGCTGGTGCTGCCGTTGCTGATCGTCTCGGGCGCCGTGCTGTGCGCGTGCGCGCGGCTGCTGGACGTGCTGGGAGTCGGCGACGAGGAAGCGGCCTCGCTGGGCGTGCACCCGGGCCGGGCGCGGGCGCTGGTGCTGCTGGCCGCGTCGCTGGCCACGGCCGCGGCCGTTTCGGTGGCCGGGCTGATCGGCTTCGTGGGGCTCGTGGTGCCGCACCTGGTGCGGCTGGCCGCCGGTGGCGGCAACCGCGTCGTGGTGCCGTTGTCGTTGCTGTTCGGCGGAGCTTTCCTGGTGCTGGCGGACATGCTCGCGCGCACCGTGCTCGCCCCGGCGGAACTGCCGATCGGGGTGGTCACGGCGTTCACCGGGGCACCGTTCTTCGCCGTGCTGCTGCACCGGGGCAGGCGGATATGAGCCTGCAGGTGCGCGAGCTCAGCGCCGGGTACCGGCGGCGCAACGTGCTCTCGGACGTTTCCGCGCAGGTGCGGCAGGGCGGCTGGCTCGGAGTGATCGGGCCGAACGGCTCCGGCAAGTCCACGCTGCTCAAGGCCGCGGCCGGCCTGCTCCCGCACACCGGCGACGTGCTGACCGGCGAGCGATCGCTGCGCGGCCGCGGGCGGCGCGAGCGCGCGCGGCTGCTGGCTTACGCGCCGCAGACACCGCAGCTGCCGCTGGGGCTGACCGTGACGGACTACGTGCTGCTCGGGCGCACCCCGCACCTCGGCCCGCTGGGCCGGGAAGGCCGCGCGGACCTGGAACTCGTCGACGAGGTGCTGGCGCGGCTGGACCTGGCTCCGCTCGCGGCGCGGCAGCTGACCACGCTGTCCGGCGGGGAGCGCCAGCGGGCCGTGCTCGGGCGGGCGCTGGCGCAGCGCGCGGGCGTGCTGCTGCTGGACGAGCCCACCACCGGGCTGGACGTCGGGCACGCTCAAGCGCTGCTGGACCTGGTGGACGAGCTGCGCCGCGAACTGGGCACGACGGTCGTCAGCACGCTGCACGACCTGACCATCGCCGGGCAGTACGCCGAACACCTGGTGCTGCTCGCGGACGGGCGCGTCGCGGCGCGCGGCACGCCCGGTGCGGTGCTGACGCCGGAGGTGCTCACCGAGCACTACGACGCGCGGATCCGGGTGCTGGAAGCGCCCGACGGTTCACCCGTGATCGCGCCCGCGCGGGGATGAGGAAGCCCCTGTTGCGGGCACGGTCACTGCCGCCGACAAGGCGAGGATCAGGAAGCCGAAACGACCCGCACGCCGAGTCAGTCCCGCTTCTCCCCCGCGCCGTCGGCTTGCTCGGCCGCGGATTCCTCGCCCACCACGGACTTCACGGAGAACGTCTCCGAGTGGGGCCGGCCGTCGGCGAGTTCCGCATCGCTGGCTTCCGCATCGCGGCCCGAGCCGCTGGTTTCCGAGTCGCTGGTTTCCGAATCACCGGACTTCGAGCCGGATTTCGAGTCACCGGACTCCGAGCGGCCGGACTCGTCCGCGGGAGCTTCCGCCGCCTCGTCCGCCGCGGGCTGCTTCGCCCCGCCGGACGAGCCGTCGTCGTAGTCGTCGTCACCGGGCAGCGGTTTCCCGCGCAACGTCTCCGGATCCTCCCGCTTGCCGCGCACCAGCACCAGGTACAGCACGGCCAGCAGGAACACGACCACCGAGGTGAACACGTTGATCCGGATTCCGAGCAGGTGCGTGGCCTGGTCGGTGCGCATCATCTCGATCCACACCCGACCGGCGGTGTAGCCCGCGACGTAGAGCGCGAACACCCGGCCGTGCCCCATCCGGAACTTGCGGTCCGCCCACACCAGCAGAACCGCGATGAGCAGGTTCCACAGCAGCTCGTACAGGAACGTCGGGTGCACCACGGCCACCGGCGCGGCCTGGTCGATGGCGTGCCCCGCGATCGGGTCCGCGAGCCCGCTCTCCGGGTCGATGCGGCGGTAGATCTCCAAGCCCCACGGCAGGTCGGTCGGGCTGCCGTAGAGCTCCTGGTTGAACCAGTTGCCCAACCGGCCGACGGCCTGCGCGGTGATCAGCCCGGGTGCGACGGCGTCGGCGAACGCGGCCAGCGGGATCCCGCGGCGGCGGCACCCGATCCACGCGCCGACCGCGCCGAGCGCGACCGCGCCCCAGATGCCGAGGCCGCCGTTCCAGATGTAGAGCGCCTCGACCGGATTGCGGCCCGGGCCGAAGTACTTGTACCAGTCCGTGGCCACGTGGTAGAGCCGTCCGCCGATCACGCCGAACGGCACCGCCCAGACCGCGATGTCGACGACCGTGCCCGCGCGGCCGCCGCGCGCCCGCCAGCGGCGCTCCGCCCAGATGATCGCCACCACGATCCCGGCGACCAGACACAGCGCGTACGCGCGCAGCGGGACCGGACCGATGTACCAGACGCCTTGCGCCGGGCTGGGAATGTTCGCCAGGAACGGGGTCGCCGAGGCGGCGAGGCTTGGGACGCTCACGACGCACACCGTATCGGTCCGCCCGCGACCCCGGAGTCGCGGTCCGCGCACGTCACGAAACGGTCACGCGCGCGCGTGCTGATCGGCTTCAGCGGGAGCGCACGCCCTCGCCCAGCTCGGCGGCGAGTTCGCGCACGCCGTCGGCCCCGTCCCGCTCGGCGCGGCCGATGAACGCCGAGCCGACGATCACCGCATCGGCGAACCCGGCGACTTCGGCGGCCTGCTCGCCGGAGCGGACCCCGAGCCCCACGCCGATCGGCAGGTCGGTGTGCACCCGGGTGCGCCGCACCAGCTCCTCGGCCTTGTCGCCGACGGTCTCCCGCGCGCCCGTCACGCCCATCACGGAGGTGGCGTAGATGAACCCGGAGCTCGCCTTGGCCGTCATCGCCAGCCGCTGCTCCGTGGACGACGGCGCGACCAGGAAGATCCGGTCCAGCCCGTGCGCGTCGGTCGCGGCGATCCAGTCCTCGGCCTCGTCCGGCACCAGGTCCGGGGTGATCACGCCGAGCCCGCCTGCGGCCTTCAGGTCCCGCGCGAACCTGTCCGGTCCGTACTGGTGCACCGGGTTCCAGTAGGTCATCACCACCGGGTGCCCACCGGAGCCGGCGACCGCGGAGACCACGCCGAACAGGTCCCGCACCCGGAAGCCGTTGCGCAGCGCGGTGTCGCTGGCGGCCTGGATGGTCGGACCGTCGATGACCGGGTCCGAGAACGGGATGCCGATCTCGACGATGTCGCAGCCCGGCCGGTCCGCGGTGCCCGACAGCATCGCCGCCAGCAGCTCCTTCGAGCCGTCCACCGTCGGGTAGCCCGCGGGCAGGTAGCCGATCAGCGCGGCCCGGTTCTCGTCGCGGCACGCCGCGAACACTTCGTGCAGGCCGCTCACCGCGCCGTCCCCTCTGCGTCGTCCCCGGTGGGCTCGTCCCCGGCGGACTCGTCCGCGACGGGCTCACCGGTCTGCTCGTCGACCAGCCCGAAGTACTTCGCGGCGGTGTCCATGTCCTTGTCGCCGCGGCCGGACAGGCTCACCAGCAGCGTCGCGCCCGGCCCGAGTTCCTTGCCCAGCTGCAGCGCCCCGGCCAGCGCGTGCGCCGACTCCACCGCGGGAATGATCCCCTCGGTGCGGGACAGCAGCTGGAACGCCTGCATCGCCTCGTCGTCGGTGATGCCGCGGTACTCGGCGCGACCGGAGTCCTTCAGGTACGAGTGCTCCGGGCCGACACCCGGGTAGTCCAGCCCCGCCGAGATCGAGTACGCCTCGATGACCTGCCCGTCGTCGTCCTGCAGCAGGTAGGACCGGGCACCGTGCAGCGTGCCGGGAGTGCCCTTGCTCAGCGTGGCGCCGTGCTCTCCGCTGTCCAGGCCGTGCCCGGCGGGTTCGCAGCCGACCAGGCGCACGCCCGGGTCGTCGATGAAGCCGTGGAAGATCCCGATGGCGTTCGAGCCGCCGCCCACGCAGGCCAGCACCGCGTCCGGCAGCCCGCCGAACTGGTGCACCGACTGCTCGCGGGCCTCCTCGCCGATGACCTGGTGGAAGTTGCGCACCATCAGCGGGAACGGGTGCGCACCGGCGGCCGTGCCCAGCAGGTAGTGCGTGTCGGCGACGTTGGCGACCCAGTCCCGCAGCGCCTCGTTGATCGCGTCCTTGAGCGTGGCCGAACCGTTCGCGACCGGGATCACCTCGGCGCCCAGCAGCCGCATCCGGGCCACGTTCAGCGCCTGCCGCTTGGTGTCCACCTCGCCCATGTAGACCACGCAGTCCAGGTCCAGCAGCGCGCAGGCCGTCGCGGTGGCCACGCCGTGCTGACCGGCGCCGGTCTCGGCGATGACGCGGCGCTTGCCCATCCGCTTGACCAGCAGCGCCTGCCCCAGCACGTTGTTGATCTTGTGGGAGCCGGTGTGGTTGAGGTCCTCGCGCTTGAGCAGCACCCGCGCCCCGCCCGCGTGCTCGCCGAACCGCTTGGCCTCGGTCAGCAGCGACGGGCGGCCCGCGTAGTCCCGCAGCAGCCGGGCGAGCTCGTCGACGAAATCCGGGTCGAGCTGGGCCTTCTCGTACTCCGCGGCCAGCTCGTCCTGCGCGGCGATCAACGCCTCCGGCATGAACCGGCCGCCGTACGGGCCGAAGTGGCCCCGCTCGTCCGGATCGTGCCCCTCGGGCACCTGCCGGCCCGGCCGGTGCGCCCGGACGTTCCGCGCGTCGTGCACGGTGTCCATGGGGTTCCCCTCTCTCGTCGTGCCGGGGCTCGTAGTGCGGGGGCGCCGATCCGCCGCTGCGGCGCCGCGGTTCAGCGGCTGGAGCGCGGGCAGGCCGGGTGCGAGCCCGCGGTGACCAGCTGGGTCACCGCCGTGCGCGGGTTGTCGCTGGTCACCAGGCCCTCACCGACCAGCACGGCGTCCGCGCCGGAACCCGCGTAGGCCATCAGGTCGCTCGGACCGCGCACGCCCGACTCGGCCACCTTCAGCACGTCGACCGGCAGGCCCGGCGCGATCCGGCCGAACACCTCCCGGTCCACTTCCAGGGTGTGCAGGTTGCGCGCGTTGATGCCGATGACCTTCGCCCCGGCCTCCAGCGCGCGGTCCGCCTCCTCCGCGGTGTGCACCTCGACCAGCGCGGTCATGCCCAGCGACTCGGCCCGGTCCAGCAGCGCCTCCAGCGCGTTCTGCTCCAGCGCCGCCGCGATCAGCAGCACCATGTCCGCGCCGTGCGCGCGAGCCTCGTGCACCTGGTACGGGCTGACGATGAAGTCCTTGCGCAGCAACGGCGCCGAGACCTTCGCGCGCACCGAGTCGAAGTCGGCCAGCGAACCGCCGAAGCGGCGCTGCTCGGTCAGCACGCTGATCACGCGTGCGCCCGCGGCCGCGTAGTCCGCGGCCAGGTCCTCCGGCTCACCGATCTCGGCCAGCTCGCCCTTGGACGGGCTGCGGCGCTTCACCTCGGCGATCACCCCGACGCCCGGCGCCTGCAAAGCGGCGAGCACGTCGTGCGGTGGAGCCGCGGCCGCGGACCGCTGCTTGATCTCGTCGAACGAAATGGCGGACTCGCGGACGGCCATGTCCTCGCGAACGCCCTCGATGATGGTTTCCAGGACGCTCACTCGAACACCTCGCAGCGCGTGCCCCGAACACTCGCCCGCAAGTCCTGAACATCGTCTATCGCGCAGATGAATTCATTGCGCTCGATCACGACACTCCCCTTCCCGCCGTGCCGGTCGCATGGCCGATGCTAACCCCGCGCGCTGCGGCGCCCGGCCGAGGGGTCGGCACAACGTCCCTGCACAGCAAGGACCTTCGTCCCTTGCCAGCACCGATCGCGGGAGGGCGCCCGGCACCCGGACGCGCCCGGAACCGGTGCCGGGACCACGGCGGGTGACGGCTCACCGCTCGTCGGTAGGGTCCGCTCCCTCGTCCAGGGCCTCCCAGAGCCTTTTGTCCGGATCACGCGATTCGCGGCGCGCACCGGGCGCGGAGTACCTCGAGCCCATCGCGGGCATCCGCTTCGCGCGCGCCGCCACCAGCAGCCCGGCGTTGAGCAACGTCAACGCGGCCAGGCCCATCAGCAGCGGGCCGAACGGGATCGGGTCCGGGACGCCGATCGGCGCGCTGTTCGGCGGCAGGTTCGGCGGCGTGAAGCCGAAGTCGCCGTCGAGGTGCCACGACACCGCGCGCCACACCAGCAGACCGCCGCCGAGCACGGTGATCCCGCCGATGATGCGCCGCATCCAGCCACCGGTGGCCAGCACCGCGGCGATCCCAGCCAGCGACGCCAACGCCAGCGGCACCAGCTCCGGGCGCACCATCGAACCGGTGGCGCCGGACTGGACATCGCCGGAGTACGGGGTGCGGAACGTGGCGCTGACCCAGCTCAGCGCGCTGGAACCCCACAGCAGGCCGGCGCTGAGCAGCATCAGCAGCACGACCACCAAGAGCAGCCGCGGCGAAGTCGTGCGCTGCTCAGACGCTTGCTCGGTCGTCAACCCGCTCCCCCGCGCTCACGCCGGTGTCCGGCTGATCCGGGCGGCGCAGCGTCTGCGCGGTGGCGACCGCGCCCAGCACCGCCTTGGCCTTGTTCAGCGACTCCTGGTCCTCGGCGACCGGGTCCGAATCGGCGACGATGCCGCCACCCGCCTGCACGTACGCCCGGCCCTCCCGCACCAGCGCGGTGCGGATGGCGATGGCGGTGTCGGCGTCCCCGGCGAAGTCCAGGTAGCCGACCACGCCGCCGTACTGGGCGCGCCGCGTCGGCTCCAGCTGCTCGATCAGTTCCAGCGCGCGCGGCTTCGGCGCCCCGGACAACGTCCCGGCCGGGAAGCAGGACGTGACCGCGTCGAACGCGGAGCGGCCCTCGTCCAGCGCGCCGGTGACCGTGGAGACCAGGTGCATCACATGGCTGTAGCGCTCGACCCGGAAGAACTCCACGACGCGCACCGAACCCGGGCGGCACACCCGCCCCAGGTCGTTGCGGCCGAGGTCCACCAGCATCAGGTGCTCGGCCCGTTCCTTCTCGTCGGTGCTGAGGTCCTTCTCCAGCCGCGCGTCCTCGTCCTCGTCCGCGCCGCGCCAGCGGGTCCCGGCGATCGGGTGCGTGGTCGCCTGCCCGTCGCGCACCGTCACCAGCGACTCCGGGCTGGAGCCGACGATGTCGAACGGCGCGCCGCCGTCCGGGTCGGCCAGCCGCAGCAGGTACATGTACGGGCTCGGGTTGGTGGTGCGCAGCACCCGGTAGATGTCCAGCGAGTCGGCCGTGGTCGGCATCTCGAACCGCTGCGAGACCACCACCTGGAACGCCTCGCCCGCGCGGATCGCCTCCTTCGCGGATTCCACCGCCGCGTAGTGCTCCTGCGGGGTGCGGCGGCGCTCGAAATCCGGCTGCGGGCGGGAGAACGTCGCCACGGTCGGCTCGGACGGCGTGCACAGCCGCGCGGCCATCGCGTCGAGCCTGCGGACCGCGTCGTCGTAGGCGGCGTCCACCCGTTCCGGGCTGTCGTCCCAGTTCACCGCGTTGGCGATCAGCGTGATGGTGCCCTCGTGGTGGTCCAGCGCGGCCAGGTCGGTGGCCAGCAGCATCACCAGTTCGGGGATCCGCAGGTCGTCCTCGGTCTCGTCCGGCAACTTCTCCAGGCGCCGCACCGCGTCGTAACCGAGGAAACCGACCATGCCGCCGGTCAGCGGCGGCAGCCCCGGCAGCGGTTCGGTGCGCAGCAGTTCCACCGTCTCGCGCAGCGCCTGCAGCGGGTCGCCGCCCGCGGGCAGGCCGACCGGCGGGGTGCCGGTCCAGCACGCCTCGCCGTCGCGCACGGTCAGCGCGGCGGGGCTGCGGACACCGATGAACGACCAGCGCGACCAGGAGTGCCCGTTCTCCGCGGACTCGAACAGGAACGTGCCCGTTTCCTCGCCCGCGAGCTTGCGGTACACCCCCAGCGGGGTCTCGTCGTCCGCGAGCAGCTTGCGCACCACGGGGATCACTCGCCGCCCGGCGGCGAGCTCGCGGAACTCCGCGCGGCCCGGGGTGGTGCTGCCGATGTCGCCGTCACCAACCATGCCCGTCATTGTGCCGACCCGGCCGGGACCGCGTCGCAGCGCCCGCTCTTTGCGGCCGGGACCGCGCGGCGGGAAGGATGGCGCGGTGAGCAGTGGCATTTCCGCGGACGACGGGCGCGCGGGACAAGACGGGCGCGCGAAGCGGCGCGGGCGCAGGCGCGGCGGCGAAGACACCCGCGCGGCGCTGATCGACGCAGCGCGCGAGATCTTCGCCGAACATGGCTACAACGACTCGACCGTGCGGGCCATCGCCACCCGCGCCGGCGTGGACCCGGCGATGGTCAACCACTGGTTCGGCGGCAAGGAAGCCCTGTTCACCGCCGCTGTGCAGATCCCCGTCGACCCGGCCGTGCTGCTGCCGGAACTGCTCGCGGGCGGCCCGGAGAAGCTGGCCGAGCGGATCCTGCACCGGTTCCTGACCGTGTGGGACGAAGCGGGCGGCGGCGCGTTCGCGGCGCTGGCGCGCAGCGTGGCCACGCACGGCTCGGCGGTGCGGATGCTGCGTGAGTTCGTGGCGACCGTGGTGTTCGGCAAGCTCGCGCGGGAGCTGCGGATGGACCGCCCGGACCTGCGGGCGGCACTGGGCGCCACGCAGATCGTCGGGCTGGGGATGATGCGCTACGTGGTGGAGCTCGAGCCGCTGGCCTCGGCCGATCACGACACGGTCGTCGCCGCGATCGCGCCCAACCTGCAGCGCTACCTCACGGGCGAATTGGCGACCGGAGACGTGCCAGCTCAGGAAGACGGGCCGAGCAGCACGTCCGAGTCGAAGCAGGTGTGATCACCGGTGTGGCAGGCGGCGCCTTCCTGGTCGACGACCACGAGCACGGTGTCGCCGTCGCAGTCCAGCCGCACCTCGCGCACGTGCTGCAGGTGCCCGGACGTTTCGCCCTTGACCCAGTACTTCCCACGGCTGCGCGAGTAGTACGTGCCGCGCCGGGTGGTCAGCGTGCGGTGCAGCGCTTCGTCGTCCATCCACGCCATCATCAGCACCTCGCCGGTGCCGCGCTGCTGCACGATCGCCGCCACCAGCCCGTCCGGGTTCCGCTTGAGTCGCTCGGCGATCGCCGGGTCCAGCTCGCTCATCGGACCGTGATCCCTTCCGCGCGCATGGCGGCCTTCACGTCGCCGATCCGCAGCTGTCCGAAGTGGAACACGCTGGCGGCCAGCACCGCGTCCGCCCCGGCGTGCACGGCGGGCGCGAAGTGCTCGACCGCGCCCGCGCCGCCGCTGGCGATCAGCGGAACGTCCACTTCGGCCCGCACCGCGCGGATCATCTCCAGGTCGAACCCGGCCTTCGTGCCGTCCGCGTCCATCGAGTTCAGCAGGATCTCGCCGACGCCGAGTTCCTGGGCGCGACCGGCCCACTCGACCGCGCAGATCCCGGTGCCGCGCCGCCCGCCGTGCGTGGTGACCTCGAAACCGGACGCGGTGGGCTCGCCGCCTTCCGGCACCCGCCGGGCGTCCGCGGACAGCACCACGCACTGCGCGCCGAACCGCCGGGACGACTCGCGCAGCAGCTCCGGCCGGGCGATCGCGGCGGTGTTCAGGCTCACCTTGTCCGCGCCCGCGCGCAGCAGCCGGTCGATGTCCTCGGGGCTGCGCACGCCGCCGCCGACGGTCAGCGGGATGAACACCTGCTCCGCGGTGCGGCGCACCACGTCGTAAGTCGTCTCGCGGTCCGCCGACGACGCGGTCACGTCCAGGAAAGTGAGTTCGTCGGCGCTCTCGCCGTCGTAGGTCTCGGCGAGTTCGACGGGATCGCCCGCATCGACGAGGTTGGTGAAGTTGACGCCTTTGACGACCCGCCCCGCGTCCACGTCCAGGCAGGGGATCACACGTACCGCGACGGCCATGCCACCAGGGTAAGCGGTGCTCAGGCGACCGCGGCGAGCGCCTGCTGCAAGGTGAAGTTCCCGGCGTAGAGCGCCTTGCCCACGATGGAGCCTTCGACTCCCAGCGGCGCCAGTTCCGCCAGCGCCCGCAGATCATCCACACTGGACACTCCGCCGGAGGCGATCACCGGCGCCTCGGTGCGCGCGCAGACTTCCCGCAGCAGCGCGGTGTTCGGGCCGCGCAGCGTGCCGTCCTTGCTCACGTCGGTGACCACGTAGCGGCGGCAACCGGCCGCGTCCAGCCGCGTCAGCACCTCCCACAGGTCGCCGCCGTCGCGGGTCCAGCCGCGCGCGGCGAGCCGGTGGCCCTGCTCGGTGATCCGCACGTCCAGCCCGACCGCGACCTGCTCGCCGTGCTCGGCGACCACGCGGTCGGCCCAGTCCGGGTCCTCCAGCGCCGCGGTGCCGAGGTTGACCCGGTCGCAGCCGGTGGCCAGCGCGGCCTTGAGCGAGTCGTCGTCGCGGATGCCGCCGGAGAGCTCGACCCGCACGTCCAGCCTGCGCACCACGTCGGCCAGCAGCTCCCGGTTGGAGCCGCGGCCGAACGCGGCGTCCAGGTCGACCAGGTGGATCCACTCCGCACCGGCGCGCTGCCAGGCCAGCGCGGCCTCCAGCGGGTCCCCGTAGGAGGTTTCGGTTCCGGCGGCGCCCTGCACCAGGCGCACGGCCTGGCCATCGGCCACGTCAACGGCGGGAAGCAGCGTGAAAGTCACGTGCTCATTGTCGTCGGGCTCGCGAACGGATCGCCCGCCGGGTCACCGGGCTCGGGACGTCGCTCACAGCTTGCGGCGGGACGAGCGCGCGGCCGCGATGATCGGCACCGCCAGCGCGAGCACCGTCAGCACCAGGATCAGCCAGCCCGGCACGCCCGCCTGCACCAGGTAGGTGGAGCTGAACCCGGCGACCACGCCGATCGCCAGCAGCAGCGCGACCACGCGCGCCGCCCCGCGCGGATGCATCAGCCCGTGCCGCCTCACAGCGACACCAGCCAGTTCCGCAGCAGCTGCGCTCCGGCCTCGCCGGATTTCTCCGGGTGGAACTGGGTGGCCATCAACGCTCCGTCCTCCACCGCCGCGATGAACGGGCCGCCGTGCTCGGCCCAGGTCACGCGGGCCGGCGCGATGCTGCCGGACTGCCGCGCCGCCGAGCTTTGGGACATCTCCCAACGCTGCGCCGCGAACGAGTGCACGAAGTAGAACCGGGTGCCCGGCTCCATGCCCGCGAACAGCACCGAGCCTTCGGCCGGGGCGACCTCGTTCCAGCCCATGTGCGGCAGCACGTCCGCGTGCAGCGGCTCCACCGCACCGGGCCACTGCCCGCAGCCGTCGGCTTGCACACCGTGCTCGACCCCGCGGTCGAACAGGATCTGCATCCCGACGCAGATGCCCAGGACCGGGCGGTCGCCCGCCAGCCGATGATCGATGATCTTGTCGCCGCCCGCCGCGCGCAGGCCCTCCATGCAGGCCGCGAACGCGCCCACGCCGGGCACGACGAGACCGTCGGCCTCCGTCGCGGCTCGGTGGTCGGAGGTGACCTCGACGTCCGCGCCCGCGCGTGCCAAGGCGCGCTCGGCGGAACGGAGATTGCCGGACCCGTAGTCCAGTACGACGACGCGTGCCACGCCGCCAGGCTACCGGTCGGCTCATCGGACGCGGCCGGCTCATCGCATCCGCCGTCACCGCGGCCGCGGCTCCCGCGCCACCCCCAGCGCCGGCGCGGGAACCCGAGCGGTCACAGCGCGAGGAACTTCCGGATCGACTCGTTCAGGCCCGTGGGGCTCAGCCCGTGCGCGGCCTCGTGCTCCTCGGCCGTGCCGTAGGCGCGCAGCTCGGGCTCGCGCCGCACGCCCAGCGCGAGCAGCCGGTGCGGCACATCGGGCAGCGCGTCACCGACGGCGTGGCTGGACGTGCCGCTCAGGTACGGCTCGACCAGCACGACGTCCGGCGTCGAAGCCAGCGCCGCCGCCCGCAGGCCCGCGGAGTCGAACGGCCGGATGGTCGCCGCGTAAAGCACCGTGACGTCCATCAAGGCGGTGGCCGCGAGCACCGGCCGCAACATCGGTCCCACCGCGAGCACGACGCCTCCCCCGCCCTGGCGGACCACGCGGAACCCGGGGCCGGTGGGCAGCGCCTCGTCGTTCTCCCGTTCGGTCAGCCGCAGGTAGACGCGGTCGTCCCCGCGCAGCGCAGCGGGCAGCAGCTCGGCGACCTCCTGCGGATGCCCGGGAACGTGCACGGTCCAGTCCGGCAGGGTGTCGATCAGCGCCACATCGCCCGGGCCCATGTGCGTGCGGCCCGCGTCCGGGTAGTCGTAGGAAGCGCCCGTGCTCACCAGCAACGCCCCGCTGCCTTGGTGGTTGATGTCCAGCTTGAGCTGCTCGAACGGCCGCTCCAGCAGGAACGGCGTGATCGTGTGCAGCACGGGGCGCATCCCGGCCAGCGCCAGCCCACCGGCCACGCCGACCATCGCCTGCTCGCGGATGCCCACGTTGAGCACCCGGTCCGGATGGCGTTCGGCTGCTTCGGTGAAGCGGTCCATGGAGATGTCGGCCAGCACCACGGCCAGCCGGGGATCGTGCTCCAGGGCCGTGCTCACCACGTCGGTGAACACCTCGCGCATCGTCTTGGGCGGCATCGTGCGGGCCATCAGTCAGTACTCCTTCGCTTCGACGCGGGCGATCACCGCGAGCGGGCGGTCCGGGCGGGTGTCGGTGAGCGCGGCGTGCAGCGCCTCGTGGTCCCGGCCGTCGACGGAACGCGCGGCCCAGCCTTCGCCCGCGAAGCGCTGTTCGATGCCACCCGGCCAGCCGTAGGACGACGAGGAGTTGTCGACCACGACGGTGGTGAGGTTGCCGAGCCCCCGGCGGCCCGCCACGGCGATGGCTTCGTGGTTGCTGCCCTCGTCGAGCTCGGCGTCGCCGACGAGCACGACCACGCGCGGCCCGGTGCGCCCCTGGGCGCGCAATCCCAGCGCCGTGCCCAGCGCCAGCGGTAGCCCGTGCCCGAGCGAGCCGCTGCCGATCTCCACGCCGGGCGCCAGCACGCGGTCCGGGTGGAAGCCGAGCGGAGAGTCGAACCGGCCCCAGCGGTCCAGCTCCGCCGGATCGAGGATGCCCTTGGCGGCGAGCACCGCGTAGTAGGCCATCGGGCCGTGGCCCTTCGACAGCAGGAAGCGGTCGCGCTCGGGGTGGTCGATGAGCTCCGGGCCGATCGCCAGCACCCGGTCGTAGAGCACCCACAGCACGTCCAATGTCGAGGTGGCCGCCGGCGAGTGCTTCTCGTCCCCGGCCATCCGCCCGATCAGATCGGGCAGGTCGGCGTAGCCGAATTCGGTCGCAGTAGTCATGCCGCGACTCTGATACTTATAGTTGACTTGAAGTCAAGCGATCATCCGCGACCTCGGAGATCTGATCTTTTCCCCGCGTTGAGCCGTTTTCCGCTGGATGTTGTCAGTGCGATGACAAAAACATCCACTTCGGACGAACGCGCGAGGACGGTCGCCGCACACGTGATCCGGATGGAGTATTGCCGCCGGACCTACTGCGAGTAGCTTGGGATTCCGCCGGACGCGCTCCGGTCCCTCCGCCCGGCGACGAAAGGCTTGCCATGCCCCGCGCCTTCCCCGGAACCGCCGCGATCCTCGCGCTGACGACGACGGCGATGCTGTGCACCGCGGCGCCCGCATCCGCGGGCCGGACGCACACCCGGCTCGTGGAGATCGCCGCGCACGACGGCACTCCGCTGGTAGCCGCGGTCTGCGAACCGGCCGACCCCGGACCGCACCCGGCCGCGGTGCTCGTGGCCGCTTGGGGCGGCGGAAGCACGCAGAACATCGTGCCGTGCGAGAACTTCGCCGCCCGCGGGTACGTCGCGGTTTCCTACGGCACCAGGGGATTCGGCGAATCCGGCGGCCAGGTCGAGGTCGGCGGGCCGGACGACGTCGCCGACGTCTCGGACGTGATCGACTGGACGCTGGCCAACACCGATTCCGATCCGGCGCGGATCGGCGTGGGCGGGATCTCCTACGGCGCCGGGATCGGTCTGCTCGCCTCGGCCTCCGACCCGCGGATTCGGGCGGTGGCGTCGATGAGCGGGTGGGCGGACCTGGTCGAGTCGCTGTTCGGCAACCGCACCCGGCGCGCTGCGGTGGCCACGGTGCTGCGGATCTCCGGCGAGAAGGACGGCGACCTCTCCCCCGAGACCCGGGAGATGCTCACCAAGTACATGTCCGGCGAGGACCGGGAACGCGTGACCGAATGGTCGCGAGTCCGCTCACCTTCCTCCTATGTGGACGGAATCAACGCGAACCGCCCCGCGGTGCTGATGCTCAACACCTGGAGCGAGACGGTGTTCCCGCCCGCGCAGCTCGCCGAGTTCCAGCACCGGCTGCACACCCCGAACCGGCTGGAGCTGATCCCCGGCGAGCACGCCGCGGCCGAGACCAGCGGGCTGCTCGGGCTGCCCAACGACGCCTGGAACGACACCTACCAGTGGTTCGACACGCACCTGCGCGGCGCGCCCGCGCCAACGAGCGCGCCGGTCGTGCTGCAGCCCAGAGGTGCCACCGACCGGCCGCGCGAGCAGTACCCGGACTGGAGCGCGATCAGCGACCGGACCGAACGGTTCTTCCTCTCCGGCGAGGAAGAACTCACCGCCGACGAACCCGCGGACTGGTCCCGGACCATCCGAAGTGGACGCGACACGGTGGCGAACGGCGGTGTCCCGCTGGTGACCTACACGCTGGAAGCGCTGACCGGGAACCCGCCGACCGCGTTCCTGCCCGCCGTCGACCCCGCCGCGGGCGCCAAGTGGACCAGCCCGCCGCTACCGGAACCCCGCGTGTTGCGAGGAAGTCCGCACCTGCGGATGAGCGCGATACCGCCGGCCCCGAACGGCATGCTGGTCGCCTACCTCTACGACGTGGACGCCACCGGCACCGGACGGATGATCTCGTACGTGCCGTACTCGTGGGAGAACGCCAAGCCCGGCGAACCGATCACAGTGGACACCGACCTCCCGCCCACCGCTTACGACGTGCCCGCCGGGCACCGGCTCAGCTTGGTGGTCGACACCGAGGACCCGCTGTACTTCCTGGACGACAACCCGCCCAACGCACCGCTGACCTTGCAGAACCCGCCGGCGCCGGAGGGCGCGGCGACGCTGGACCTGGCGCTGCAGGACGGAAAGGAGCAATCGTGACCACCACCGAACACCGGCCGGGCGGTACCCGGATCAACCCGGACTCGCTGCCGTACCGGTTGTGGCACAAGGGACATCGCAAGTTCTGGGACCCCGCAGCGATCGACTTCTCGCAGGACGCCCGGGACTGGCAGCAGCTGACCGACCGCCAGCGGTTCGCCGCGACGCTGCTGTGCGCGCAGTTCATCGGCGGCGAAGAGGCCGTGACCGAGGACATCCGCCCGTTCGTGCAAGCGATGGTGGCCGAGGGGCGCCGCGCCGACGAGCTCTACCTGAGCCAGTTCATGTTCGAGGAAGCCAAGCACACCCAGGGTTTCCGCCGCTGGCTCGACGCGGTCGGCGTGCAGCAGGACCTGCACCCGCACGTCGCGGACAACCCCGGCTACCGCGCGATCTTCTACGAGGCGCTGCCGGAGGCGCTGCACGCGCTGTCGGCCGATCCGAGCCCGGCGAACCAGGTGCGCGCGTCGGTCACCTACAACCACCTGGTCGAAGGCGTGCTCGCGCTGACCGGCTACTTCCTGTGGAACAGCACGTGCGAGCGCTTCGGCATCCTGCCGGGGATGCGCGAGCTGATCCGGCGGATCAGCGAGGACGAGCGCAGGCACATGGCGTGGGGAACGTTCACCTGCCGCAGGCACGTCGCCGCCGACGACTCGACCTGGGAGGTGGTGACCGAGCGGATGGACACGCTGCTGCCGCACGCGATCGGCCAGATCGAGCACGCCCTCGGGCGGTTGGAGGGCGATCCGTTCGAGATGCGCATCGAGGGGCTCTTCGAGTACGCCGCCGACCGCGCCGCCCGGCGGATCAAGGCGATCGAGTCGGCCCGCGGGGTCCCGGTGGAGCGGATCGACGTGGACCAGGCGCCGGAGCGGCTGGAGGAGGAGTTCGGGCGGGAGGACGAAGCCGCGTTGCGCGAGGAGGCTTCCGCGGAAAACAATTAGACGAATATCTTTCACGTTGCCTGCGCTCTACTTACTTTCGTATTCACTCGAATTGACGGTTGGATGCTGCGCGGAAGATCACTAAAGTCCCTACTCGCGAGTAGGTAGATGTTCGGCGGCGCACATCTCCCCCGAGCCGGACTCCCGGTCCCCGAGCAGGACTCCCGGACACGGCGCCGCTCCGGCACGGAAAGAGAGCCATGCTGACGACGGCGAATCATTCCCAGGCGGCAACTCCCGACTCGGCCGATCCCAAGGCCCCCGGACTGTGGGCGGCGTTGCCGAGCGACCTCGCGCCCATCCTGCGGCCCGAACTGCGCAGCCTCGCGGCGCAGATCCTGGAGGAGATCCAACGCCGGATCCCCGAATACGCGCGGCCGATGGATCACAACTACGTGCACGCCATCCACCGCGGCGTCGAAGAGGCGCTGAGCCAATTCGTCGACCAGATCGCCGACCCCACCGCCCCGCAGGAACGCTGCGCCGAAGTGCACCGCGCCCTCGGCAAGGCGGAAATGCACGAAGGGCGCAGTTTGGACAGCTTGCAGGCCGCCTACCGGCTCGGTGCGCGGCTCGCGTGGCGGCGCCTCGCGCGGATCGGCGAACGCGCCCGGGCCGCGCCGCGAACGATGCTGCTGCTCGGCGAAGCCATCTACGCGCACATCGACGAGCTCGCCGCGCTGTCGGTGGAGGGCTACGCCGAAGCCCAAGCCCGCGCGGCGGGCACGCAGGCGCGCAGGCGGCGCAGGCTGCTGGAACTGCTGCTGTCGGATCCGCAGCCACCGCAACAGATCCTGGAAGAGACCGCATCGGCGGCGCAGTGGCCGCTGCCCGGCAAGGTCGTGGTCGCCGCGCTGGAACGCTCCGAACAGCAAGAGCCGCACACCAACCCGCTGGCCCGCTGGGAGGCGCTGGTCGACCTGGAATGCGCCCAGCCGCACCTGCTGGTGCCGTGCACCCAGGACGAGCCGCACGACCTGCCGTGGAACGACCAGCTCGCCGGCTGGCGCGTGGTGATCGCACCACCGGTGGAGATCCGGCAAGCGCCGCACGCGCTGCGCTGGGCGCGGCGGCTGCTGGAACTGGCGGGCAACGGCGTGGTGCCCAACCGGCCGGTGTTGCGCTGCCGGGACCACCTCTCGAGCCTGCTGCTGCTCAGCGACGAGAACCTCACCCAGGAGATCGTGCACACCCGGCTGGCGCCGCTGGAGAAGCTCAAGGCCAAGCAGCAGGTGCGGCTGGCGGAAACGCTGCTGGCATGGCTGCAAACCCGCGGCGGCGCACCGGAAGTGGCGCAACGGCTGCAAGTGCACCCGCAGACCGTGCGATACCGGATGCACCAGCTCGAAGACCTCTTCGGCGAAGACCTGAACGACCCGCAGGCCCGCTTCGAGCTGGAGGTGGCGCTGCGCGCCGCGGGACGGTTGCTGCCGTACGGGGCGCTGCGCGGCGAAACGGTCGACAAGCCGACCGAACCCCTGCGCAAACCCGAAGATCCGGAGGGCGGAGTCACGTGAGCGACGCGATGCAGGCCCCTGTCCGCCAGGCGCCGGTGTTGCTCGCGCTGGGACTGGCCGGGTTCGTGACCGCGCTGGACAACAACATCGTCAACGTCGCGCTGCCGACCGTGCAGGCGGAGTTGGGGGCCACGGTCCCGCAGCTGGAATGGATCGTCAGCGGCTACGTGCTGGCGTTCGCGAGCCTGCTCATCATCGGTGGGCGACTGGCGGACCTGGCGGGGCGCAGGCGGATTCTGCAGCTCGGGCTGGCGGCGCTGATCGTCACCTCGGTCACGGCCGGGTTCGCCGAGACCGCGCCGGTGCTGATCGCGGTGCGCTTCGCGCAAGGCGCATCGGCCGCGCTGGTGATGCCCGCCGCGCTGGCCGTGCTGGCCGCCGACATCACTCCGGCGCGGCGCGAGCTGGCCGCCGGGATCTGGACGGCGTCGCTGGCGGTGGCGCTGGCGCTGGGGCCGGTCGTCGGCGGTGTGCTCACCGAACACCTGCACTGGAGCTGGATCTTCTTCCTGCACCTGCCCGCCGGGCTGCTGACGATGGCGCTGGTGTGGTGGGGACTTCCGGACGTGCGGCCGGAACCGATGCCGTTGCGGCACTTGGACCCCGGGGGGCTGGCACTGTCCACAGTGGTGCTCGCGGCGGGCAGTTTCGCGCTGGTGGAGGGCCAGAGCATCGGGTTCGGCCAGCCGATCATCATCGCGGCCGGAGCGGTGACGCTGGCGGCGATTCCGGTGCTGGTCGCGGTGGAGCGGCGCGCCGCCGAACCGATGTTGCACCTTTCCCTGGTGCGCAACAAGGTCTTCGGCGGCGGCACGATCGCGCAGGTGCTGTGGGGAGTGGGGGTCAACGGGACGCTGCTCTACACCTCGTTGTTCCTGCAGGACGTGCTCGAACTCTCGCCCAGCGCGGCCGGGATGGTCTTCGTGCCACTGGCCGGGCTGCTCGTGCTGTGCGTGCCGTTCGTGCCGCCGCTGAGCGCGCGGTTCGGCGCGCGGTGGACGGTGACCGCCGGAATGGTGCTGGTAGCGCTGGGATTGTGGCTGCTGGCCGGTTCCGGGCCCGGCACCACGGTGGCGGCGTTGATGCCCGGGCTGCTGTCGATCGGCGTCGGCTCGGCGTTGATCACCCCGTTGACCTCCGAAGTGCTCGGCGCAGTACCGACCGGCAGCGCGGGCGTGGCCTCGGCGATGATCAGCGCCGCGCGGGAGGCGTCCGGAGTGCTCGGGATCGCCGTCGTGGGCGTGGTGCTTTCGTTGACCAGCGACGCCGCATCGGCATCGGGCGCGGCGGCCGACGCCGCCTACTCCGCCGGTTACTCCGCGGGAATGCGGTTGGCCGCCGGGTTGGTGCTGCTCGGGGCGTTGGCCACGGCGTTCGCGCTGGCTCCGGCCAAGCCGAGGCGGTCGGCGAACATCGGCCAAGAGCGGTGCAACTCCCGTTCCCAATAAGGCCAATCGTGCCTACCTGCACCGTAATAGTGCTCGGTGACCGCGATTCCCATCGCCTTCAGGCGCGAAGTCATCGCCAGCGAAGTCGACAACGCCGACGGCTCCAGCGAATCCGGTAGCGCCCCCGGAGCGTCCAGCGGGCCGGGCAGGCCGTTGCCGCAGGAGACGTAGAGCGCGGTGCCGCGCAGCTGTTCGGCGTGGTCGAAGGGATTTCGCGCGGACCAGGTGGGGTGGTCCAGCACGGCACTGCCCCACATCGCCAGCGGGTCCTCCCCCTCGCGCACCAGAATTCCCTGCACCACACCGGGAACGCCGGGCTGCAGGGTGTTCAGCAGTCCACTGTAGGAGGCCGCGGCGCGGAACATGCCGGGGTGGCGGAAGGCGTAGGCGAAGGAGCCGTAGCCGCCGACGGACAGGCCGGCGACCGCTCGGCGGTCCCCGGCGCCGTAGTCGCGCTCCAGGATGCCGCGCAGTTCGCTCAGGTGGAACGACTCCCAGTCCGGTTCACCACCGGCCCACCTGGTGTAGAAGCCGGCCGGGCCACCACTGGGAATCACGGTGAGCACGTCCTTGTCCGACATGAACCGCTGCACGTCGGTGAAATTCGTCCACGCCCGGTAATCCGCGTCCTCGCAGCAGCCGTGCAACAGGTAGAGCACCGGCCAAGTGCGGTCCGGATGCTTCTTCCAGCCGCGCGGCAGCAGCAGGCGGACGGGTGCGCTGGTGCCCAGAGCGGGCGAATAGATCAGCAGGTCGAGGGTGCGCGCGTCAAGCCGGTTCTCCTGCAGGACACTGGGTTCGGCGGCAGGATTTGGTGCGGTGGCAGGACCGGGTTCGGCGGCGCCGGATTTTGCAGCACCGGCCACTTCGGACGACGCGCCGACGACGGCCTCGGCGGGTGGCGTCGAGGCCCCCGTCGAGACCGCCAGGGCGCCCACCATCGACATGGTCAGCGACGCGCGCCACCACCGTCCACTGTTCATTTGTCGTGCCTTTCGTGCTCGAGCTGGTGCTGGGACCACGTCCGGTCCTTCAGAGCGGCATGGTCGAGTGCTTCTTGGGCGGGGTTTCCTGCCGCTTGTTCGCCAGCACCCGCAAGGCGCGCACCAAGTGCTCACGCGTGGTGGAGGGCTGGATGACGGCGTCGACGTAGCCGCGCTCGGCCGCGATGTAGGGAGTGGCCAATGTGGACCGGTATTCCTCGATCAGCTTGGCCCGCACCGCTTCCTCGGTACCGTTGGCCGCGGCCTCGGCCAGTTCCCGCCGGTGCAGCAGGCTCACCGCGCCGGAGGCGCCCATCACCGCGATCTCCGCGGTCGGCCACGCGAGGTTCACGTCCGCTCCGAGGTGCTTGGAACCCATCACCGCGTAACCACCGCCGTACGCTTTGCGCACCACGACGGTCACCTTCGGGACGGTCGCCTCCGAGTACGCGTAGATCAGCTTCGCGCCGCGGCGGATGATGCCGTGGCGCTCCTGCTCGACACCCGGCAGGTAGCCGGGAACGTCGGCGAAGGTCAGCAGCGGCAGGCCGAAAGCGTCGCAGAACCGCACGAACCTGGCGGCCTTCTCGGAGGCGTCGATGTCGATGGTGCCCGCGTTCTGCGACGGCTGGTTGGCCACCACCCCGACGCTGCGGCCCTCGACCCGGCCGAACGCGCAGATCATGCTGCGCCCGAAAAGCGGCTGCACTTCGAGGAAATCGCCGTCGTCGAGGACGAGTTCGAGCACGCGGTGCATGTCGTAGCCCTGGTGCGGCTCGTCCGGCACCAGCACGTCCAGCTCTCCGGCCGCCCCCACGTCCGAAGCGGACTCGTATTGCGGAGCGCTGTCCAGGTTGTTCGCGGGCAGGTAGCCGAGCAACGTCCGCGCCCAGTCGATGGCGTCGGCCTCGTCCTCTGCCAAGTGGTGGGCGTTGCCGGAGATTTCGCTGTTCGTCCGGGCACCGCCCAGCTCCTCCGCATCGGCCTGCGCACCGGTCACCGACCGCACCACCTCCGGACCGGTGACGAACATGTGCGAGGTCTTCCGCACCATGACGGTGAAATCGGTGATCGCGGGCGAATACACCGCACCGCCCGCACACGGTCCCATGATCAACGACAGCTGCGGGATGACACCGGAAGCCAGCGAGTTCCGCCTGCCCAGCTCGGCGTAGTACGCCAGCGAGACCACGCCCTCCTGGATGCGCGCACCGCCGGAGTCGTTGATGCCCACCACCGGGCAGCCGATCTTCATCGCCAGGTCCATCACCTTCAGGACCTTCTCCCCGAACGCTTCGCCCATGCTGCCGCCGAAAACGGTGAAGTCCTGCGCGAAGACGCACACCGGGCGCCCGTCGACCGTGCCGTGGCCGGTTACCACCCCGTCGCCGTACGGTCGCTGGTCGTCGGTTCCGTAGGAGCCACCGCGGTGCCGGGCGAGTTCGTCCAGCTCGACGAAGGAGTCCTCGTCCAGCAGCAGGTGGATGCGCTCGCGCGCGGTGAGCTTGCCCTTGGCGTGCTGCTTGCCCCGTGCACGCGCATCGGCGTCGTGCACCGCGGTGTCGTGCCGCCGCTGCAACGCCTGGATCCGTTCCGCGGTTGTCATGCGCCCTCCCTGGTGAGTGCGGACGTGCCGAGTACACCCGCGAGGTGCGCCGCGATGACGTCCACGTTCGGCGGGTCGATCATGGACAGGTGGTCGCCGGGTATCCGCACCACTTCCGGAGCGGCCACGATCTCGTCCCACCCGAGCGCCTCGTCGGTGCGCAGGTAGCGCGGGTCCAATGTGGTCGTGGTGGTTTCGGCCTCCTGCGCTCGGTACAGCAGCACCCGTCCGTCGAACGGTCCGGGCTGATAGCGCTCCGCGATCCTTGCGTCCACATAGGACGTGTACTGGTGGTGCAGGACGCCTGCTCCCATGTCGATGTCCGCTCCCGACAGCGCACCGAGCACACGGCGCATCTGCTCGTCTTCGTCCAACCCCTGGAGCTCGGTCGAGCGCACCTGCAGCGCGACGCCGTAAGTCGACTCGATGTGCTCGGCGAACCGGTCGAACCGGCGCAGCACGAGCTGTTCGGACGTGGCGCCGTCCGGTGCGGGCAACGGCAGAATGGTGTCGATCAGCGCGACGAACTCGACCGGCTCGCCGAGCTCGGTGAGCCGGCGCGCGGTCTCGTAGGCGAGACATCCGCCGAAGGACCATCCGCCGAGGCGGTAGGGCCCGTGCGGCTGGAGTTCGCGTACCAGGTCCGCGTACCGCTGCGCCTTGGCCTCGACGGAGTCCAGGTCGTCGAGCCGTTCCAGGCCGTAGCACGGCTGGTCGGCACCTAGGCTCGCCACCAGCGGCTGGTAAACGCTGGTCGGGCCGCCTGCCGGGTGGAAGAGGAACAACGGGCGCCCAGTTCCCGTCGTGCGCAGCGCGCGCACCGGGCCGTCGGTTCCTTCGAAGCGCTGCCGCAGCAGATCCGCCATCCCCGACACCGTCGGGGTGCCGAACAACTCCTCCGTAGTGTCCGATGAGGACAGGCGTTCGCGAATTCCGCGGGCCACGACGTCGGCTTGCTCCCGCGTCCCACCGAGGTCGTAGAAGTCCTCGGCGACGCCGAACTCGACCGGGCCCAGTGCCTCGGCCCACAGATGTGCGATCCACCGCTCGGTCGCGTCCCGCGGGCCGATGCGTGCCGACTCGACGACCTCCGCAACGGTCCCGAGGCCCAGCTGTTCGGCCAGGTGCCGGGCGATGTCGTGCAGGCTCGCACCGCGCAGCAGCAGCGCGGGAGGGACCGCCACGCCGAAATCGCGTTCGACTGCGTTCCGCGCCCGGGTCGCCATCAGCGAGTCGAGCCCCAGCATCGTCAGCGGCGCGGCCGGGTCGAGGTTTTCCGCCGAGCCGCCGAGGATTCCCGCGACCTCCGACCTGAGATGCCCGGTGATCGATTCGACGGCTTCGGCGGGCCGGTCGCGCGGCAACGAGTCGACATCGAACCGGCCCGCCGTCTTCGGCTCCGCGGTGACGACCGCATCGAAGAGCGGACGGGAGCAAAGTTGCGGGAAATACTCCGCAGCGCGCGCCGCGTCGAGCCGCGCCACACCGGTCGCAGTGCGCCCGGAGGCCAGCACCGCCTCCAACGCTTCGACGCCTTCGGCAGGGGTGAGCTGGTCGATCACCCGCGCGAGCGGGGATTCCGCCGCACCGCCGACGTCCGCCCAAAGTCCCCAATGGATGGTCGTGGCAGGAAGTCCGCGCGCACGGCGCAACCTGGCGAGATCGTCGGTCCAGGCGTTCGCGGTGGCGTAGGCGGCCTGTCCGGGAGATCCCAGCAGGGCAGCCGCGGAGGAGAACACCACCCACCAGTCCAGCTCGTGGTCAACCGTGGCCTCGTGCATCCGCCAAGCGGTGCGCGCCTTCGACCGCCACACCTGCTCGATCGCGTGCTCGTCGAGATCCGCCACGAGACCGTCGAGCAACGCACCTGCGGCGTTCACGACACCGCGCAACGCCATGCCGTTCTCCGTGGCCGCAGCGACGAGCTGCGCTGCGACGTCCGCAGTGGACACATCGCCGGTCACCACCCGGATCTCGGCACCCTCGGCCTCGATTTCGGCGAGTTCGCGGGCGACCGCAGCGGACGGTTCACCCCGGCCGTTGAGCACGATGCGCTGCGCCCCGCGCTCGCCGAGCCATCTCGCGACCGTGCGGCCCAAGCCGCCAAGTCCGCCTGTCACCACGTAGGCAGCCGGACGAACGACCTGATCGGTGCGGATCCGCCCCAACTCGGCGCGGTGCAGCCGCGCCACTTCACGATGTTCGCCGCGACGCCGGACCTCGTCGTCCGGAGCATCGGCGACGAGTTCCGCGGCCGCCGATGCCGTTCCGTCCGTGACCAGCATGCTCACCCGCAGTTCCGGGTGCTCGAACGCGAGCACCCGCACGAGCGCCCGCAAGCCCCAATCAGCACCGGAATCATCCGATGTGGACAACCACAGCCGGATGTTCAGATCACGCCGGGACATTTCTCGCACGACGGCCGACGCGTGCAGCACGTGCTCGGCTCGCTCGGTCGAATCCGGGGAATCCGCCGGGAAAACGAGCACGACACCGCGTGGCGGGAGGCTTTCGTCATCGACGACCACGTCGAGCCCGGACTCGGGCCGGTGGAGGTCGCCGCGCACCGCCCGCTGGCCGGCGTCCCGCAATGCCGACACGAGGCCGTCGTCTTCGCCCAGGACCAGCCAGCTGCCTGCTTGCGCCGTGCCCGGCTCGGCCAGGTCCGCCGAATCCCAGCGCAGCTCCAGAAAAGCTTCGTCCAGTGGACGTGGCGGGGGCGCGAGCCCGCGAGCGCGGATCTCGGCGACCTCCAGCACCGGCACGCCTTCGCCATCGGTGACCAGCAGCGAACCGATCGGTTCCGGACCACCGGTGTGCAACCGCGCGTAGCAGCGGACCTGCTCGGGCAGCTGGCCGAGCAGGCGCACTCCCGCCAATGCGACCGGCACGCCGATCCCGGCTTCCGGGGCGCCGTCCCCGAGACCCGCGGCCAGCAGACTTTGCAGGCACGCGTCCACCAATGCGGGATGTGCCGCGAACATCTCGGCATCGGCGGCCTGCTCCGGCAACGCGACCTCGGCCACCGCGAGGCCACCACGGGCACGTGCGGAACGCACCCCGCGGAAGGTCGGCCCGTAATGCTGGCCGGCCGCGCGCAGCGCCGAATACAGATCGACCTCCACACTGTCCACTTCGTACTTTTCGAGTCCGGACCGGGTCTCGCTGCGGACGAGGGTTGCCGTGGCATGGCAGGTCCATCTACCGGTGACCGATCGCGAGTGCACCTCGACACGCCCGGCACCGGAATCGTCCGGCGTGAACGTGGTCGTGACGGGCACGTTGTCCGCCAGCAGCAGCACTTGGTGCAAGTCGAGCGATTCCAGGCGCAATGCCCCGAGGTCGGCGTCCCACGCCTGCGCACCTGCCGCGAACGCGATCTCCAGGTAGGCACTGCCGGGCAGCACCGGAGTGTCCTGCACCTTGTGATCGGCTAGCCAGGGCAAAGCTTCTGTTCCGACGTCGCCGCGCCACGCGCTTGCGCCGCCCGGCAGGTCGACTCGCAGGCCCAGCAGTGGATGTCCGGCCGGATCAGGTGCGGAACGTGTTGCGACCCAATGGGATTCGTGCTGCCACGCGGCCGGCGGCACATCCACGAGACGACCTTTCCGATACCCGGTGACCGGTATGCGGCCGTTCGTGTGCAGCTCGGCGAGGGCCGTGTGGAAGGTTTCGGTTCCATCCGTCCCGCGGCGGCCGGTGAACGCCGCCACCGGACGGGAAACTCCCGCCTCCGCCAGGGTCTCCTCGATCGCCGTGGTGGCGACCGGGTGCGGGGCCAGCTCGGCGAAAGTGCCGAAACCGGCCTCCGCTGCGGCGCGCACGGCCTGCTCGAACCGCACGGGGTTGCGCAGGTTGCGGACCCAGTAGTCGGCGTCGAACGCGGGGACCGAGCCAGGATCCGCCGTGCTGAACACCATTGTGGACGTTTCCCGGGGGGCGATCCCGGAGAGCTCCTCGCGCAACCGCGCCAGCACCCCGTCCACGGCAGCGCTGTGCCCGGCGCCGGACACGCCGAGCAGGCGAGCACTGCGGCCCGCGCGCTCGAAGTGCGTCACCAGCAGCTGCACCTCGTCGGCGGGCCCGGTGACCGTGCACCGGACCGGGGACGCGTGCACCGCCACGTCCACCCCGGGGAAAAGCTCCGCCAACGCCTCCACTTCCGCGGCCGACGCTTCCACGGCCGCCATCGCGCCGTTTCCCGCCGTGTCCACTTCGGACAGCAGTCGGGAGCGCGCGGACATCACACGCAGCCCGTCGCTCTCGTCGAGCGCTCCCGTGGCGACGGCCGCGGCCACTTCACCCAGCGAATGCCCGATCACCGCAGCAGGTTCGACACCGTAGGCGCGCCACAGCTCGGCATAGGCGACCTGCAGTCCGAACAGGACCAGCTGCGTCCGGTGCACATCACCGAGATCGTCCTGCCCGCTCAACACCGCGCGCAGGGAGAACCCGCTCTGCCGCAGGTATTCCGGGTCGAGCCGGTCGACCGCCGCGGCGAACGCGGGCTCGTCGGCCAGCAGCTCGCGGCCCATTCCGGCCCACTGCGAGCCGTATCCGGAGAACACCCACACGATCCCCTTGTCACGCGTGGTCACCCTGCCCCGGACGCCGCCGGATCCGGCGGCGAGCGCACGGAGGCCGTCGAGCACGCCGTCCCTGCCACGAGCCACCACGGCAGCCCGCTCGGGATGCTGCTCCCGCCGGTGCGCCAAGGTGTGCCCGATGTCGGCCAGGCCGGCAGCACGCCCCTCGGGCGTTGCCATCCACTCCGCCAGGTCCGCGGCCGCGCGAAGCATCCGCTGCTCGGTGATTCCGGAGACGACGAAGGATTGCACGCCATCGCCGTCCGGGTTCCGGCGCCGCGAAGGCATCCGCCGCCACGCCTCCAGGACGACGTGCGCGTTGGTGCCGCCGAAACCGAACCCGGAGACCCCCGCACGCGCCACACCCGAGTACTTCGGCCAGTTCCGCGCCGCACCGACCACTTCCAGCCCGGACTGCTCGAACGGGATGTGCGGGTTCGGCTCCCGGTAGTGCAAGCTCGCGGGTAGCGAGCCGTGCCGCATCGACAGCACGACCTTGATCAATCCCGCGATTCCCGCAGCGGCCTCCAGGTGCCCGAGGTTCGTCTTGACCGATCCCAGCAGCAGCGGCCGCTGCGCAGGCCGACCGCGGGCCAGCACCGAGCGCAGGCCCTCCGCTTCGATCGGGTCGCCGAGCAACGTGCCCGTCCCGTGCGCTTCGACGTAGTCCACAACGGACGGATCGAGGTCCGCACCTGCGTAAGCACTACGCAGCAAGTCCGCCTGCGCCACCGGATTCGGCGCCATCAGGCCGTTGGACCTGCCGTCCGAGTTGACCGCCGAGCCCCGCACGACCGCCAGGATCCGGTCGCCGTCGCGGTTCGCATCGGAGAGTCGTTTGAGCACGACGACACCGCAGCCTTCACCGCGCACGATGCCATCGGCGGAAGCGTCGAAAGCCTTGCACCGACCGTCGTCCGACAACGCTCCGGCACGATCGAAGTTCGCCGTGATCGCCGGCGACAGCAGCAGGTTCACACCGCCGGCCAGCGCGACCCGGCTCTCGCCCGACCGCAGGCTCGCGCACGCCTGGTGCACCGCCACCAGCGAGGACGAGCACGCCGTGTCGATCGCGGAACTCGGCCCCCGCAGGTCCAGGAAGTACGACAACCTGTTGGCCACAATGGACAGTGCTGCGCCGGTTCCGGTCCACGCGTCCACCGCTCGCAGATCGCGCGTGGTCAACGCGCCGTACTCGGTGGACGAAACCCCGACGAACACGCCGGTCGCGCTGCCGCGCAACGCCGAAGGCACCACGCCCGCGTGTTCCAGGGCCTCCCACGCAACCTCCAGCAGCAGCCGCTGCTGCGGGTCCATGACCGCGGCTTCGGTGGGCGAGATCTCGAAGAACTCCGCGTCGAACTCGTCCACTCCGTCCAGGAATCCGCCTGCCTTGGGCAGTTTGGACAGCGCGGGGTCCGCCCCGGAGAACCTCTCCCAGCGCCCCTCGGGGACCACGCCGACACCGCTGGCACCGGACTCCAGCAGCTCCCAGTAGCGGCGCGGTCCTCCGGCTCCCCCTGGGAAGCGGCAGCCCACGCCCACCACCGCGACGGGTTCGTCCGGCTCCGGTTTTCGCGGGCGGGGGAACGGATCCGGCGACTCGTCGGCGCCGTCGGACCCGTCCGGTTGCGCCGCCAACGCCGCGGAAAGCCGGTCGATGGTCGGGTGCTCCCACAGCAGCGTCGGAGGCAACCGCTGCCCGACGATGTCCTGCACCCGCCCGGCCAGCTCCACCGCGTCCCGCGAGGACAACCCGAACTCCTGGAACGGGCGCCCGGTGTCCACCGAACCCGGGGGCAGCCCGAGCCGTCCGGCGACGTGCTGCGCCAGCCAGTCCGCCCACTCCGCGCGATCACGCATGATCGGCCTCCAAGTAGCGCTCGCGGCACAACCGGCGGGCGACCTTGCCGCTCGACGTGCGCGGAACGGTGTCCGGTTCCACCAGCACGAGATCGCTGAGCAGCACACCGTGCTCGGCCGAGACCGCCGAGCGCACCGCGCTGGTGATCTCCGCGGGGTCGCGGTCGGACGCGGCGACGCGCCTGCCGTACTCGGCCACGACGACCAACCGCTCACCTTCGGCCGCGCTGATCGCGAAAGCGGCGGTGTGGTGCTTGCGCACCGCCGGGTGCGCCTGCTCCACGGTCAGCTCCACGTCCTGCGGGTAGTGGTTGCGGCCGTCGATGATGATCACGTCCTTCATCCGGCCGGTGACGAACAGCTCGCCGCCGTCCAGCACACCGAGGTCGCCGGTGCGCAGCCAGCCGTCCGCGGGCAGCTCACCCGCGCCTACCGGTTCGGCGCCTGCCAGCTCGACGCCAAAGGTGTCCTGCTCGTCCCGGCCCCAGTAGCCCTGGCCGGTGTTCGGGCCGTGCACCCAGATCTCTCCCACGCCGCCGTCGGGCAGCACGGTGTGCGAGTCCGGGTCGACCACCGCGACCCGCTGTCCCACCGGGCGGCCGCAGGAGACCAGGTCGCTGACCGCCTCAGTCCCCTGCGGTGGTCGTGCTCGGCCCAGGGCGAGCTGCTCTCGGCTGAAACCGGCCACCCGCGGTTCGCTGCCCGAATCGGTCACCGAGACGAAAACCGTCGCCTCCGCCAAGCCGTACGAACAGCGGTGCGTCTCCGGGCGCAGACCGCAATCCGCGAACGCCTCGTTGAACCGGTGCAGCGTCTCCGGGCGCACCGGTTCGCTGCCGTTGATCAGTGAAACAACTTCGTCGAGCTGCAACCACGCCTTCTCCTCGTCGCTGACGCGCGCCGCGCAGAAGTCGTAGGCGAAGTTCGGTGCGGCGCTGATCGAACCCGGGTGGTCCGAGAGCAGCCGCAACCACCTGCCCGGACGCTGCAGGAACGCCACCGGGTCCATCAGCACCGACGGCAGGCCACCGACCAGCGGCGCGGCCACGGACAGCACCAGACCCATGTCGTGGAACAACGGCAACCAGCTCACCGAAACCGCACCCGGCTCGTTGCCGCCGTAGGCCCGCAGAGCCTGGTCCGCGTTGGCGAGCACGTTCGCGTGGGTCAGCTCCACACCGGCCGGGACGCGGGTCGAGCCCGAGGTGTACTGCAGGTACGCCAGATCGTGCGGGCCCGTCGACGGTGGCCGGTACTCGTCCGCCAGCGTCGCGGGCAGCGTGTCGACGGCCGCGCAATGCCGCGGAGAACCGTCCCGGATCTGCTCCCGCACCTGATCGAACGAGCTCTTGCCGGTCAACGCGCAGCTCGGCGCGCAACTGTCCAGCACCCGCGCCAGACGGTCGCCGTGGCCGGGCAGGTCCGGGGTGAACAGCGGCACGGCGATCAGGCCCGCGTGCACCGCGCCGAGGAAACCGGTCACGTACTCCAGGCCCTGCGGAGCCATGATCGCCACCCGCTCACCCGGTTCGCAGCGCTGCTGCAGCCAGGCGGCGACGGTCCGCACGCGCTCGTGCAACTCGGCCCAGGACAGCGACCAGGCCACACCGTCCGGGCTGGCGTCGTGGTCGACGAAGGTGACGGCGAGGTCCTCGCCCGCTTCGCGGGCCGCGGTCACCAGCGGGTCGGTGAGCAGTCGCGCCGGACGCTCGGCGAGCGGTTCGTCCGTGCTCGGCACCATGGGAACTCCCTCCACGCGAGCCCCGAGCGCAGCACGAGCACGACTCGTGGCTGATCGGGGCGGGAAGTGCCGGCGCGTCGGAGAATTGTCACCACTCGACTACGCCGGCGAGCGGAGAAAAATTGTCACGGCGCGTTCGGGCATGTCAAGCGAGCCGCATCGGCAACGACGCTTCGCGCACCTAGTTGATCGCTTTTCCGGAGTTTTTTATCAGCACCGTGACAATCGCCGATGACATCGGTTGATCAGTCCGACACCTCTGGAAGGACCACCGGGAAAGTACGCTGAGCTGGCACTAAAGCTACTCCACCCGGAAAGCGCACGACATTCGATTCACTCGCACGGAGCATTGCCAAACGGTCCGCGATGTTCCATCTTCAGCATCCCGGACACGGCCGAATGCCTGCCCGTAACCCGCTTTCCCCGGAAATCCTCGACTTTTTCCCGGAGCAGCAATGAAGATCGCCTCATCACGTGCGGCAAATGCCGTTTCCATCGGTCTCACCGCAGCGGTTCTGACGGTTCTGACCGCTGCGCCCGTGCAGGCGGCGGATCCCGCGGCGCCGCAGGCACCGAGCGCCGCAGCGGAGCAACCGCCCGGCCCGTTCGACGACTCCTTCTACCGGCCGCCCGCCGAGCCCCCGGCAGGCGAGCCGGGTGACGTCATCCGCTGGCGCCCGGTCTTCCCCGCGCTCAACGGCGCCAATGCCGACGCCTGGCAAGTGATGTACCTGTCCACCGACGCCCGCGGCGAACGGAACACGGTCGTCGGCACGATCCTCGTGCCCAAGGGCGCCGATCCCGCCAAGACGCCCATCGTGGGTTTCGGACCGGGAACGCAAGGGCCCGCGTTCAAGTGCGCGCCGTCGAAAGCGGTCGAGCGCGGCACGCTCTACGACCAACCCGCGGTGAACGACGCGCTGTCGAACGGCTACGCCGTCGCGCTGACCGACTACGAGGGTTACGCGCCGGGCGAGGACAACAAGCCGACCTACATCGTCGGCCGCTCCGAGGGGCCCGCGCTGATCGACAGCGTCCGCGCGGCGCAACGGCTCCCGCAGGCCGGGCTCTCCGCTGAGTCCAAAGTGGCCTTCCAGGGCTATTCGCAGGGCGGCGGGGCCGTGATGTGGGCGGGCGAGATGCAGCCCGAGTACGCGCCGGAGCTGAACCTGGTGGGCGTCGCAGGCGGCGGCGTGCCCGCCGACCTCAACGAAGTCGCGAAAGGACTGGACGGCTACGTCGGGTTCGGCTTCCTCGCCTTCGCCGCCGCAGGACTGGACTTCGCCTACCCGGACCTGAAACTGGACTCCTACCTGAACGAAACCGGCCGCGACGACCTCGCCGACGCGCGGCAGAACGACTGCGTCGTGGAGCTGCTGACCAAGTACCCGTTCAAGCGGATCAGCGACTACACCCACACCGACCCGCTGGGCACACCGCAATGGCAGGAACGGCTGGCGGAGAACAAGCTGGGGCAGGGCAGGATCAACGCTCCGGTCTTCCAGTACCACGCCACCACCGACGAGATCGTGAACACGCCGCAGGCCGAGGCGCTGCACGAGACCTACTGCGCCAAAGGCATGGACGTGACCTGGCGGACCTACCCGAGCGACCACTTGAGCGGGATCTTCGCGGGCAACCCGGACGCGCAGCAGTTCATCAAGGACCGGTTCGAAGGCAAGCCCACCACGCCCAACTGCTGAACAGCACGGGCGCGCGGACCGCGACGATCCCGGTTCGCGCGCCCGGCATGGCCGGAAGGCCGGCCCGCCCCGACGTCCGGAAACTTAGATTTAACGTGAAGTCCAAGTTACTGTGGACGCATGTCGAAACCGCCGCACACGTTGACCATCGGCGAAGTCGCGCACCGCAGCGGCGTCGCGCAGACCGCGCTGCGCTTCTACGAACAACGCGGCCTGATCACCTCCAGCCGCACCAGCGGCAACCAACGCCGCTACGAACGCGCCGTGCTGCGCAGGCTGGCGTTCATCCGCGCGGCGCAACGCGTCGGACTGAGCCTGGAACAGGTGACCGAAGCGCTGTCCACGCTGCCGACCGACCACGCCCCCACCAAGAGCGACTGGACCCGGCTGTCCCGTTCCTGGCGCGACGAACTGGACGCGCGCATCGACGGCCTGCAACGGCTGCGGGACCGGCTCACCGGCTGCATCGGCTGCGGTTGCCTGTCGTTGCGCACCTGCGCGCTGAACAACCCCGACGACGAGATGGCCGAGCAAGGCCCCGGATCACCGCTGCTGGAACCCGCTGCCGATCGGTCGCACTGAGCTTCACCCCTGCTCGCGCCAGCGGTAGAACATCTCGGGACGTCCCACGCCCCCGTACCGCGGGTCGCGCCTGGCCATGCCGTTGTCGACCAGGTACTCCAAATAGCGCCGAGCCGTCACCCGCGACACCCCGGCTTGCTCCCCCACCGCGCCCGCGGAGGCGCCTTCGCGGTGCGCGCGCAGCGCCGACACGACGGCCGCCAGCGTCTCCTCGCCCATGCCCTTCGGCAACGACGCGCGATCCACACCGCGCAAGGTGGAGAACGCGCGGTCGATCTCGCTCTGCCCGCTGGCCTCCCGATCGTGCCCGAGGCTCTGCCGGAACAGCGCGTAGTGCTCCAGCTTCTCCCGCATCGCCGCGAACGTGAACGGCTTCAACAAGTACTGCACGACACCGCTGGCGACCGAAGCGCGCACCACCTTCAGGTCCCGCGCCGAAGTCACCGCGATCACGTCGGCGGAGCTGCCCGCGTTGCGCAACGCCCGCGCGACCGCGAGACCGTCCATGTCCGGCAACCGCAGATCCAGCAGCACCAGGTCGACCTGCGTGCGCTCCAAGAACCGCAGCGCCTCCTGCCCGGTGCGGACGCGCCCGGCGACCTGGAACTCGTCCAGCCGGGACACGTACATCTCGTGCGCCTCACCGGCGACCGGGTCGTCCTCCACGACCAGCACGGAGATCACGAACTCACCTCCGGCAGCGGGATCCGCACGGTGAACACGGCTCCCGCGTCCCGCTGCACATCGACGTTTCCGCCGTAGCGGCGCACGCTCTGGCCCACCAGCGCCAGCCCCAAGCCGCGGCCGGAGTTCGCCGGGCCTCCCCCGCCGGAGCCCTCCGGGCCCCCGCCGGGGTCTTTGGTGGACCAACCGCGCCGGAACACATCCCGCGCAGTGTCCGGGTCCAGCCCCGGGCCGTTGTCCGCCACGCGGATGACCAGCGCGTCCGGCTCGGCACGCACGCTCACCTCGACCCGCGGCGACGGCGCCTCCTGCGTCGCGTCCACCGCGTTGTCGATCAGATTGCCGAGGATCGTCACCAAGTCGCGGGAACGCACGTTCCGCAGCACGCCGTCGTCGACGTCGCTGTCCTCCGACAGCACCACCTCGACACCGCGTTCCCGGGCCTCCGCGCTCTTGCCGAGCAGAACCGCCGCCAGCACCGGCTCCCCCACCGCGGTCACCACGCGATCGGTCAGCTGCTGGGCCAACTCCAGCTCAGCAGTGGCGAACGCGACGGCTTCCTCGGTGCGGCCGAGCTCGATCAACGACACCACCGCGTGCAGCCGGTTCGCCGACTCGTGCGCCTGCGAACGCAGCGACTCCGAGAATCCGCGCATCGAGTCCAGTTCCCCGGTCAACGCCTGCAGCTCCGTGTGATCGCGAAGCGTGACCACGCTGCCCAGATCACGCTCACCGCTGCGCACCGGCGAGACGTTGACCAGCACCACGCGGTCAGCGGTCAGATGCACCTCGTCGCGGACCTCCCGGTGCGCGATCAGCGTCTCGACCAACGAGCCGGGCAGCCCGAGATCGGCGGGACGGGAGCCCTCGGCCTCGGCGGGATCCACGGAAAGCAGCACAGCCGCACCATCGTTGCACAGCGTCACCGCGCCCGACGGGGAGACCAGCAGCAGCCCCTCGCGGACCGCGTGCAAGATCGCGTCGTGGTACTCGTACATCCGGCTCAGCTCCGCCGGGCGCAATCCGTAAGTGTGCCTGCGCAGCCGGCTCGCGACCAGGTAGCTGGCCAGCCCGCCGAACAGCAGCGCCGCGGCCGCCACACCGGCCAGCAGAAAGATCTGCCCGCGGAGCTCGGCGGTCAGGACCCGCACCGTGATCCCCACTGCCACCAACGCGCGCACCCGCCCCGACTCGTCGAAGACCGGAGTCACCGCGCGCACCGATGGCCCCAACGTGCCGGTGTAGGTCTCGGTGAGCAGTTCGCCACGCTGCGCAGGTGCGATGTTGCCGATGAACGGCTGCCCGATCAGCGCCGCGTTCGGGTGCGTGTAGCGGATGCCGGCCGGATCCATGATCGTGATGAACGCGACGCCCGTGTCCGCGCGCACGCGCTCAGCCAGCGGTTCCAACGTGGCCGACGGGTTCGGCGCGCCGAGCGCTCGCAGCAAGTCAGGGCTCGCCGCGAGGGTGCGGGCCACCCCGGTCACCTCCTCGGCGGCCGACTGAGTGCTGCGGCGCTGCGCGTTCACGTAACCCAGCACGGCGATGACCAGCACTATCGCGGCCACCACGACCACTTGCAGCAAGAACAGCTGCGCGGCGAGGCTGGCTCCCCGCGCACCGCGCCGAGCCGCCCGATTGCTCAGCAGCGCGCGCAGGCGCCCGAGCAGAGGGAAATGCGACATGACTGAATCGTTGCTCCCGCATGAACACAATGAACGCAACGGTGACGGTCACGGCCCGTGAGTCCGATAGTCTCCCCCGATGCGCTCGTGACCCAAGACACGACCGAATGAGTGACCGCCTACCACAGTGACAGGTACATCCCGTAGGAGTTTCACCCGTGCCAAGCAAAGACGCTGCGCCCGAGGCCGCCGGTGCACCGCCGAAGAAGCGGGACCGCACGCACTACCTCTACATCTTCGTCATCGTGGCGGTGCTGGCCGGCATCGCGGTCGGGTTCGCCTTCCCCGACTTCGCGACCTCGCTGAAACCACTGGGCACCGGCTTCGTCAACCTGATCAAGATGATGATCTCGCCGGTCATCTTCTGCACCATCGTGCTCGGCGTCGGCGGAGTCCGGCAGGCCGCGAAGGTCGGCAAGGTCGGCGGCCTCGCGCTGGGCTACTTCCTCGTGATGTCCCTGGTCGCCCTCGTGATCGGGCTGCTGGTCGGCAACGTGCTGCACCCCGGTGAAGGTCTGCAGCTCACCGAGGAGATGCGCACCAGCGGCCAAGGCCAGCTCTCCGGCGGCGGTGAAGCCGAAGGACTCAGCGGCTTCCTGCTCGGCATCATCCCGAACACGCTGGTCTCCTCCCTCACCGAAGGTGAAGTGCTGCAGACGCTGCTGGTGGCGCTGCTCGCCGGGTTCGCCCTGCAAGCCCTCGGGGACAAGGGCACCCCGATCCTGAACGGCATCGAGCACATCCAGCGGCTCGTGTTCAAGATCCTCGCGATGGTGATGTGGGTCGCGCCGATCGGCGCGTTCGGCGCCATCGCCGCCGTGGTCGGCGCCACCGGCGTGGACGCGCTCAAGGGCCTCGGCATCATCATGCTCGGCTTCTACACGACCTGCGTGCTGTTCGTGTTCGTCGTCCTCGGCCCGCTGCTGTGGGCGTTCGCGCGGGTCAACGTGTTCCGGCTGCTCGCCTACCTGGGCCGGGAGTTCCTGCTGATCCTGTCCACCTCCTCCTCGGAGGCGGCGCTGCCGCGGCTGATCGCGAAGCTGGAACACCTCGGCGTGAGCAAGCCCGTCGTCGGCATCACCGTGCCCACCGGGTACTCGTTCAACCTCGACGGCACCGCGATCTACCTGACGATGGCCTCGCTGTTCATCGCCTCCGCGATGGGCGAACCGCTGGCGCTCGGCGAGCAGGTCTCGCTGCTGATCTTCATGGTGATCGCCTCGAAGGGCGCGGCAGGCGTCAGCGGCGCCGGCCTGGCCACGCTCGCGGGCGGGCTGCAGTCGCACCGGCCCGAACTGGTCGACGGCGTCGGCCTCATCGTCGGCATCGACCGGTTCATGTCGGAGGCCCGCGCGCTGACCAACTTCGCGGGCAACGCGATCGCCACCGTGATCATCGGCTCCTGGACCAAGGAGATCGACCGGGAGCAGATGCAGCGGGTGTTCGCCAAGGAAGACCCGTTCAACGAGCAGAGCTTCGTCGACGAGGAGGAGTCGACCGAGCAGGCAGCGGACAAGCAGCCCGCCACCACCGCACACTGATGCGCGCGCGGTGCGGTACCGCGCCGGGACAGATGGGAAGAAGATGCACCGAGCAGTGCTGAGCTTGCTGATCGTTCTCGGCGCGGTCACCGCCACCGCCGCGCCCGCGCACGCGCACGCGGATCGCCCGCCGCGCACCGGATGCGGCAGCGCATCCCCGGTCGAACCGGGCGTCACCACGAGCCGGACGGTCTTATCCGGCGGGCGGACCCGCGAATACCTGGTGCACGTACCGGAGAACTACCACCCGGACCGTCCGCTGCCGGTCGTGCTGTCCTTCCACGGGCACACTCGCAGCGCCGAATACCAAGAAGCGCTGACCGGGTTCTCCGAGCTGGACACCATCGCGGTCTACCCGCAGGGCCTGGTCGGCACCGACGGGGAAACGGCGTGGCAGGGCGCTCCCTACTCGGCCGACGCCGACGACGTGCGGTTCACCGGCGACGTGCTGGACCAAGTGGAACGCGGACTGTGCGTCGATTCGAGGCGGATCTACGCCGCCGGGAAGTCCAACGGCGGCGGATTCACCGAAATGCTCGCTTGCCGCCTCGGGCACCGCATCGCCGCGTTCGCGCCCGTCGCCGGCGCCTACTACCCGCAGAGCGGCAAGTGCGCGCCGACCGAACCGGTACCGATGATCTCGTTCCACGGCACGGCCGACGACACCATCCCCTACGAAGGAGATCCATCGCGGGGGCTGCCATCGATCCCCGACTGGCTCGCCGAGTGGGCAGAGCGGGACGAATGCTTCTCGGAGCCGATCACGGATCGACCGCGGCAGGAAGTGACCAGGCAGCGCTGGGTCGGATGCGCCGGGCGAGGCGCACTCGAGCACTACCGCATCGACGGGCTCGGGCACGACTGGCCGAGCCGATCCGCGAACCCGGACTCCGAACGCCCCACCGTGCTCGAGGCGACCCCGATCATCTGGAAGTTCTTCCAGCGGCACCCGCTGCACACCTGAAACTTCGCCTGGCAGTAACAGCAGCTGGCAGTCACAGCAGCCAGGCGACCCCACCTGCGGCGGCGAGCACGGCCAGCACGGCCAGCACCGCCGCCATCACCTTGGCCGTCTTCCACATCGCGGCGACACCGCCGGCGAGGAAACCCGCCACGGCGAACAGGACCAGCGGTGCGAAGTTCACAGCGCGCCCTTGGTCGACGGCACCACACCCGTGAACCGCGGGTCCGGTTCGGTCGCCGCGCGCAGCGCACGAGCGATCGCCTTGTACTGGGCCTCCGCGATGTGGTGCGGGTCCCGGCCGTGGATCACCCGCACGTGCAGGTTGATCTGCGAGTGGAACGCCAGCGATTCGAACACGTGCCGGTTCAGTACGAACGGGTAGTTCCCGCCGATGGTGAAGCTGTTGTACTGCTCGGGTTCCCCGGTCAGCACGCAGTACGACCGGCCGGACACGTCCACGGCGGCGTGCGCCAGCGTCTCGTCCATCGGAATCCAGGCGTCGCCGAAACGGCGAATGCCCTTCTTCGCACCCAACGCCTGCCGCAACGCCTGGCCGAGCACGATCGCGGTGTCCTCGACGGTGTGGTGCGCGTCGATGTGCACATCACCCGAAGCCTTGACCTTCAGGTCGAAGGCCGCGTGCGTGCCGAGCGCGGTGAGCATGTGGTCGTAGAACGGCACCGTCGTGTCGACGTCGACCTGCCCGGTGCCGTCGAGGTCCAGTTCGACGAGCACCGACGACTCCTTGGTGGTGCGCTCCACCCGGCCGGTGCGGGCGGTACCCGCGGCGTTGTCGGTCATCGGGCGTTCTCCTCACTCGCCTCCACCAACGGCTTGCTGGCGTCCAGGAAGGCGTCGTTCTCCTCCGGTGTGCCGATGGTGACCCGCAAATGCCCCGGGATGCCGACGTCCCGGATCAGCACACCCGTCTCCAGGTAGCGCTGCCACGACCGGTGCGCGTCCGCGAACAGCCCGAACAGCACGAAGTTCGCGTCGCTGTGCACCGGCGAGAAGCCCATGTCGCGGAGCGCCTGCACGACCCGATCACGCTCGTCGGACAGCGCCTGCACCGAGCCGAGCGTGGCCTCGGCGTGCCGCAGCGCCGCACGCGCGGCCGCCTGCGTCACCGCCGAGAGGTGGTACGGCAACCGCACCAGCAGCAGCGCGTCGATCACAGCGGGAGCGGCGGCCAAATACCCCAACCGGCCGCCGGCGAACGCGAACGCCTTGCTCATGGTGCGGCTGATGATGAGCTTCTGCGGGAACTCCGCGAGCAGCCCGATCGCGCTGGGCTCCGAGCAGAACTCGATGTACGCCTCGTCGACCACCACGACACCCGGCGCGGCGGCCAGCACCGCCCGCAGATCGGATTGCGCCACGACCTGGCCGGTCGGGTTGTTCGGGCTGGTCACGAACACCACGTCCGGCCGCCGCTCGGCCACGATCGCCGCCGCCTGCGCGCCGTCCAAGCTGAAGTCCGCGCGACGCGGCGCCGGGGACCAGTCCGTGCGGGTACCCGCGGAAAGGATCGGGTGCATCGAGTAGGAGGGCTCGAAACCCAGCGCGGTCCTGCCCGGTCCGCCGAACGCCTGCAGCACCTGCTGCAGCACCTCGTTCGAACCGTTCGCGGCCCACACGTTCTGCTGCGAAACCGCGACACCCGTGGCACCGCTCAAGTACGCGGCCAAGTCCTCCCGCAGCTCCACCGCGTCCCGATCCGGATAGCGGTGCAGCTCGCGCGCCGCCTCGCGCACCGACGCGGCCACGTCCTCGACCAGCTCCGGGGGCGGCGGGAACGGATTCTCGTTGGTGTTCAACCGCACCGGCACTTCGAGCTGCGGAGCTCCGTACGGGCTGCGGCCGCGCAAGTCGTCGCGCAGCGGAAGGTCGGTCAGCGCCACGTCGGCGCCGAGCACGTCACTCATGTTTCTCTCTTCGCGGGGTGTTGATCAGCGGTCGAGTCCGGACGGGAAGCGGGCCGCGACGGCCTGCCCGTGCGCGGGCAGGTCCTCGGCGTCGGCGAGCGCGACGACCTTGCCCGCGACGTCCCGCAACGCCTGCTCGCTGTAGGAGACCACGTGGATGCCGCGCAGAAAGCTCTGCACGCTGAGACCCGAGGAATGCCGTGCGCACCCACCGGTCGGCAGCACGTGGTTGGAACCCGCGCAGTAGTCGCCCAGCGACACCGGCGCGTGCGGTCCGACGAAGATCGCCCCGGCGTTGCGCACCCGCGCGGCCACCGCATCCGCGTCGGCGGTCTGGACCTCCAAGTGCTCGGCGGCGTAAGCGTCCACCACCCGCACGCCGTCTCCCAGCGTGCTCACCAGCACGCATCCCGACTGGTCACCGGTGAGCGCGGTGCGGATGCGCTCTTGATGCCGGGTCATCGGCACCTGGCCGTCCAGCTCGGCGTCGACGGCGTCCGCGAGTTCCGCCGAGGTCGTGACCAGCACGCTGGCCGCGAGCGTGTCGTGCTCGGCCTGGCTGATCAGGTCGGCGGCCACGTGCGCCGGGTCGGCGGTGTCGTCGGCCAGCACCGCGATCTCGGTCGGGCCGGCTTCGGCGTCGATGCCGATGATGCTGCGCAGGTGCCTCTTGGCGGCGGTGACGTAGACGTTGCCGGGGCCGGTGACCAGATCCGCTGGGGCGAGTTCGGCACCGTCGGTGTCCGCTGCGCCGTACGCCAGCAGCGCCACGGCCTGCGCGCCACCGACCGCCCACACCTCGTCGACCCCGAGCAGTTCCGCGGCCGCCAGGATCGTCGGGTGCGGCAGGCCGTCGAAAGCCTCCTGCGGCGGTGAGCAGACCACCAGCGACTCCACGCCGGCGGTCTGCGCGGGCACCACGTTCATCACAACGCTCGACGGGTACACCGCCAGCCCACCCGGCGCGTACAGCCCGACCCGGGACACCGGAACCCACCGCTCGGTGACCGTGCCGCCCGGCACGACCTGCGTCGTCACGTCGGTGCGACGCTGATCGTGGTGCACTCGGCGAGCGCGGTCGATGGACTCCTCGAGCGCCACCCGCACCTCGGGGTCCAGCTCGTCGAGCGCCCTGGTGAGTTCGGCTGCGGGTACCCGGACCTGCTTGGGCCGGACCGAGTCGAAGCGCTCCGTGTGCTCCAGCACCGCCTCCACACCGCGGTCCCGCACCGATTCGATCACCGGCCGCACCCGGTGCAGCACGTGCTCCACGTCCGTCTCCGCGCGCGGCAGCTTGGTGCGCAATTCGGCGGTGGACGGAACTCGACCGCGCAGGTCGGTACGGGTGAGCATGAGCGTCCTTTCGACTCGGGTGACGCTGCCACCAGGGTAATCGGCCCGGACCGGGGCGTCCGATGCGCATGGTGCGGCGAATGGGAAAACGGTGAGCAACTCCTTGCGACGTAAGTCGGTTGCCAACCGGTCCGCTACTCGGGGAACCTCATTGATCACAATCAGTGCTCGATCGGAGGCCCGATGTCCAGCGCACGGCGCAGAGCAGCAGCGGTGGCGGCCACCGCGTCCCTGGTACTGCTACTACCGGCCCAGGCGGGGGTGGCCGCGCCAGGCGGCACCGCCCAGCCCGGCGGAGCGGCCGTTTACACGGTGCCCGACACCGACAGCCGCATCCGCACCGACCTGAACGCCTCCGGAGCCCAAGTGCTCGGGGTGCAGGACGGTGCGGCCACCATCGAGGCCACCGGCGAAGAGGCTGCGCAGCTGCGCGAACGCGGCCTGGCACTGCACCTGCAGGCCGCCAACGCCGAAGTGCTCGCGCAGCGCAACGCCAAGGCGGGGGCGCGGGACTTCCCACCCGGCGACGAGGCGTACCACAACTACGACGAGATGGTCGCCGAGCTGGGCAAGGCCGCCGCCGACCATCCCGACCTGGCCGCTCAGTCGAGCATCGGCAAGAGCTTCGAGGGCCGGGACATCCCCGTGCTCAAGATCAGCGACAACGTGGCGCAGGACGAGGACGAGCCCGAGGTCCTGTTCGACTGCAACCAGCACGCGCGCGAACACCTGACCACCGAGATGTGCCTGCGCGTGGTCAACCGGCTCACCGACAACTACGACGACCCGGCCGTCAAGGACATGGTGGACAACCGGGAGATCTGGGTGATCCCGTCGGTGAACGTCGACGGCTCGACCTACGACGTGGAGTCCGGGCAGTACCAGGGCTGGCGGAAGAACCGCCAGGACACCGGTACCGACCTCAACCGCAACTGGGGTTACAAGTGGGGTTGCTGCGGCGGCGCCAGCGACGATCCGCAGGACGAGACCTACCGGGGCAGCGCCCCGTTCTCCGCGCCGGAAACGGCCGCGATCGCCGAGTTCATCGATTCCCGCGTGGTCGGGGGCGAGCAGCAGATCAAGTCCGCGATCGATTTCCACACCTTCTCGGAGCTGGTGCTCTGGCCGTTCGGGCACACCCCGGACGACGTCACCGAGGGCATGACCCAGCAGGAGCACGACCGCTTCGAGCGGGTCGGCAAGGAGATCGCCGGGACGAACGGTTACACCCCGCAGCAGTCCAGCGATCTGTACACCACCGACGGCGACAGCCTGGATTGGATGTGGGGCAAGCACAAGATCCTCGCGTTCACGTTGGAGATGTACCCCTCCAGCGGTGGCATCGACGGGTTCTACCCGCCGGGTGACGTGATCGATCGGGAAACGGCCCGCAACGACGCGGCCGTGGACATCGTGATCCGGGAAGCCGGCGCCTGAGCTGTTCCCACCCCCGACCGGCGGGCCGTTCGCCAGTTGCGCACGGCCCGCCCTCGGCCGTCGCCGGGTCGCTACGATCGCCGGGTTCGCGCCCGCGGTAGGCGAGGAGGCCGGCGATCGGCAGCGATGACGAGATTCTCGAGAGGCTGGCCGACATCCAGGGCGAACCTGATCTGCAGCGGCCGAACGCGGCGCGCATGTACGACTACTTCCTCGGCGGAACGCAGAACTTCCCCGCTGACCGGGTCGCCGCGCAGCGACAGCTGGGTCTGCTGCCCGCCACTCGCGTCGGGGTCCGCGAGAACCGCGCTTTCCTGCGACGGGTGGTGCGGCATTGCATCGGACGCGGCATCCGCCAGTTCCTCGACTTGGGTTCCGGCATCCCCACTGCGGGGAACGTGCACGAGGTGGCGCTTCGCGACGCACCGGATTCCGTGATCGCCTACGTGGACCACGAACCCGTGGCCGTGGCGCACGGGCTTCGGCTGCTGCATGGCGAACCGAACGTCACCGTCACCCAGGCCGATCTGGCCGAGCCGCGGGACGTGCTGTCCGCCGCCGGCGTGCGCGGATTGCTGGACTTCGACCGGCCGATCGCCGTACTCGCGCTCTCGGTGCTGCATTTCGTGCCGGACGAGTCGGATCCTGCCGGGATTCTCGCGACTTACCGGCGTTCCTGCGCCCCGGGCAGCGTGCTGGCGATCAGCCACGCTTCCGGCGCGGGCCTGACGACCACCCAGGTCACCGAGGGACTGCGCATCTACGACGAAACGCCGACTCCGCTGACGCTGCGCCCCGCCGACCGCGTGGACGAGTTGCTGGCCGGTTGGTCGGTCGTTTCGCCTGGCGTGGTCCCGGTCGTGGACTGGCGACCGGAGCACCAGGTCGACCCGGACGTTCGCGAGGCCGTCGGCAACGGCTGGGCCGCGGTGGCGGTGGCGACGGAGGCGTGACCGGGCGCGGGCGCGCCTCGGTGCCCTGGCCACTGTCAGTCGGTGGTCAGGTGAGGTGGTTCGTGGTGTGCCCGGTTGCCGGGCCTCGGTGTTCGCGCGGGGTCGACCCATGCGGGTGGGGTGAAGACCGGGCGTCCTTGGTGGAGCTGGATGTTCCAGTGCTGCGCGTGGATGACCGTGTGGTGATGGGCGCAGAGCATGACGAGGTTGGTCAGTGCTGTGTGGCCGCCGTCGGCCCAGTGGCGGATGTGGTGTGCTTGCGCGGTTCCGGGTGGGTGGTCGCAGCCGGGGAAGGCGCAACTGCCGTCGCGGGCGAGCAGGGCCGCACGCAGGTGTGGTGGGGCGGAGCGCTGTGCCCGGCCGACGTCGAGGGGGCGGCTTTCGCCGTCCAGCAGGACCGGCAGGATCTCGGCGTCGCAGGCGATGCGCCTGGCGTTGTCCGCGGTGATCGGCTGGCCGGTGGTGTCGATGGTGCCGCCGAATCGCGCGGCGGCGGCGTCCTCGGCGGTGCCGCGCAGCTGGTCGACGTTGATGGTCACGGCCATGTGCGGACGCTGCCCGCCGGAGCGCGGCAGGGCATCCGAGCCCAGGGAGGTCTCGAGCAGTTCGGCGAACGCGTCGGCACGGCGTTTGCTTGCCGAACGCATGTCGCGTTCGCCGGTGTTCTGTGCTCGCTCGCCGGTGTTCTGTGCTCGTGGGCCGGTGAGCGGTTCGAGCGCGGCTCGCAGCTTCGCGCCGGTTTCCCGGTCCAGTCGTCCTTTCAGCACGGTCATGCCGTCGCGTCCGGTGGTCAGCTGCAGCTCGCGGCGTTCGATCTGGTTCTGCTCCTCGCGCAGGGCACCGTCCTGGTCGAGCAGGTACCGGATGCGACGGGCCAGTACTTCCAGCTCGCGTGGTGAGAGCTTCTTCGCCTCGTCGGCGAGTAGTTCTTCGGCCTCGGCGCGCCGCTCGGCGCTGGTCCACGGCGGCAGTGCCGCAATGCCGTCCACGATCACTTTCGCGTGGGCCAAGCTCATCTCCCGCGCCCGGAGCACGCCCGCCGTGGCAGGCAGCGACGGGGCCTGCTGGAGCCCTCCGGGCTCGGTGCGGTCGGTTACGGCTCGTGCCACGACCACTCGGGACGTCGCGTCCCCGGCATGGATGTTGAGCATCTCCCGCAGCCACACCGGCATCGAGCGCGTCCCAGCCGCGGTGTGCAGGCCGCGCTGCTCCGACTCGGCGATCTGCTCCGCCTGCCACACCAGGGCGGCGCGGATCACCGATTCGCAGTCGGCGATCCCGGCGACGAGTTCCTCGTCCGAGCGCGCGGCCGCCGCCCGATCGCGGCAACCGAGAAGTTCCTCCACAGCGGCTGCGACATCGAGGACGTCCTCCGCCTGCTGCCTTCGACCCGCGTGTGCACCGGCATCGCCGGACGACAGCACACGCCGCGGCTCGGGCACGGACTGCTCCGAGTCGCGAGGGGGCGGCACATCGACGAACGAATCCACGCCATCGAGCGTTCCAGCTCGAACACGGGTTCGTCATCACTTGATCAGGGTGTATCCACCGCAAAAAACCAAGCACACCGCAAAACCGACATCAGCGGCCGCGGAGCACTGCGACGCACTTCTCGCTCAGCGCTGCAGGCCACTCAGCGCTGCAAGGGCCTACTCAGCACTACGCCAGTAACGGCGAGGGCGAGCCCGGAGCCTCGCCCGCGCCGGCTCGTGCGTCCGGAGGGAGCGGCTCAGGACAGCAGCAGAACGATCACGCCCACCACGATGCCGATCAGGACCACGACCGCCGCCGTGATCATGACGGCCCGAAGCTGCGGCTGCTGCTCCTTGGCCTCCGTCTGCGCTCGCTCGCGCCACTGCATGAACGTGGTGCCCTCGCCGCTGTCGCTCACGTCTGTCTCCCACTCGTCGTGTGCTGCTTATGGCACCGCCCGCGGCCGTTCCGCGAACTTGTGGGCAATCACGATGCCACATCGGCGAGATCACATTAGGACCACGTACCCGGCGGGCGGATCCAGGCAGCTCCGGCTGGTGCCCGATCGCAGCGCCGCGGCTCTGCCCGGCCGAGGCGCAGCCGGTGCTGCCGATCCGGCACGTGGTGGAGGCGTCGAGGATGGCGGTCACGTCGCAGCAGATCAACCCGCCGGAAGACGAACCCGATCGTGGCGCGCGACTCGGGCGTGGCGCCCTCCTGCGGTGCTCGCGGAGGCAGGTGATCGCGGGGGCGGCTGCGACGTGCTCTCCGCCGCCCGGCCTAAGCAACCGGCCGCGGCAGCACCTGCACGGCGTACTCGCAGCTCAGCGCATCGCCATTGGCGGGGTCACCGAGTTCGGCACGCCACGAGCCGGCGAACTGGTCGACGGCCGGGTCCATCGGAATCGTGCCCGACAGCAGCACCGTTCCCGGCTCGGCCAAACCCCACGCACGAAGCTCACCGAGCCAATACGCCGGAGTGAGCAGCTCCGCGAGGGTGCCGTGCTGGATGCGCCGCCCGCCCGCCCAGGCGGTGAGCGTTAGTTCGTCGATCCGGTCGGCCACGTCGACCAGCCGCCACGCACGACGTCCCAGCACGTCCGGTCCGGCCTGCTTGCTCCACGCCACGCCGTGCACTTCCAGTTCCCGGTCGGTGTGGTCGCAGGCCGCGGTCAGCAGCACGTCGCGTTCGTCCGGGCCTGCGATGACCAGTGCCCATTCCGCTTCACCGGAGGTGCGGGCGTGCTGCACCGGCACCTCGGCGACCTGCATCGCCAGGTACGGCGCGATCGGGTAGAGGCTGGGCGTGCGGGTGGGCGCGGGCACCCCCAGTTCGGCGAGTTCGGCGACGTGCGCGGCAACGTCGTCCTGGCGGCGCCCTGCGTAGCCGGCGTTGAGCAGGGTGCGGACCGGCACCTCGACGGACTCGCCGGCCACATCGAAACAAAGCGGAGACATCGAGCCCTCCCAATCGGCATACTTCTTGTATACAGTTCGTATCACGCTTGCGGCCGCCCGCGCCGCCGATGTGACGAACCCCGTCGACAAGGAACCCGGATGCAGCTCGCCGACACCCCGACCCGGCCGCCGCGGAAAGACCTGATCAAGGCGTTCACCGCCGCGCTGTCCGGCACCTCGCTGGAGTGGTACGACTTCGCCGCCTATTCGGTCGCCTCCGCCCTGGTCTTCGGCGACCTGTTCTTCCCCAGCCAAGACCCGCTCTCCGGCACGTTGCTGGCGTTCTCCACCTACGCCGTCGGATACCTGTCCCGGCCGTTGGGCGGTTTCGTGTTCGGCCGCCTCGGCGACGTGCTCGGGCGCAAGCAGGTTCTGGTGACGACGCTGCTGCTCACCGGCATCGCGACGGTGCTGATCGGCCTGCTGCCCACGCACGGCCAGGTCGGTTCGCTCGGCGCGGTGCTGCTGGTGACGCTGCGGTTCGCGCAAGGCGTCGGCATCGGCGGCGAATGGGGCGGCGCGGTGCTGCTCTCCAGCGAGTTCGGCAGCGACAAGCAGCGCGGCTTCTGGGCATCCGCCGCGCAGATCGGCCCGCCTGCGGGGAACCTGCTGGCCAACGGGGTGCTGGCAGCGCTGGCGGCGTTGTTGAGCACGCAGCAGTTCATGGCGTGGGGCTGGCGGATCGCGTTCCTGCTCTCGGCGGTGCTGGTGATCTTCGGACTCTGGATCCGGGTGCGGCTCGAGGAGACACCGGTCTTCCAGCAGCTCAAGCGCGAAGGCGAGCAGTCTTCCGCACCACTGCGCGAGGTGTTCACCCGCGAACCCCGCGCGCTGCTCGCGGCGATCCTTTCCCGGGTCGGGCCGGATGTGCTCTACGCGCTGTTCACGGTCTTCGTGCTCACCTACGCCACCAAGGAGCTCGGTCTGCCGCAGAGCTGGGCGGTCGCCGGCGTCATGCTCGGTTCCACTTGCCAGCTCGCGCTCATCCCGGTCGCCGGCTGGCTGTCCGATCGCTGGGGGCGCCGCCGGGTCTACGCGCTCGGGGCTGTCGGCGGCGCGGTGTGGCCGTTCCTGTTCTTCCCGCTGATCGGCGGTGGTTCAGCGCCGATGCTGGTGGTCGGTGTCGTCGTCGGGCTGCTGTGGCATTCGCTGATGTACGGGCCGCAGGGCGCTTTCGTCTCCGAGCAGTTCAGTCCGCGGCTGCGCTACACCGGTTGTTCGCTGGCCTACACGCTGGCCGGAGTGATCGGCGGCGCGTTGGCTCCGCTGCTGTTCACCTCGCTGTTCGCGTACTTCGACAGCTGGATCGCACCGGCCTGCTACCTGTTCGGGACGTGCGTGGTGACGCTGGCCGGACTGGCGATCAGCCCGCGAGCAGCACGTGCCGAGTAGCTTCCAGGTGCGCGCTGATCGCCGCATCGGCCGCGGCGGCGTCCCCGGCGGTGAGCGCCTTGAGGATCGCGTCGTGCTCGTCGAGCACCGCGTTGCGGCGGTTGGCGGCCGAGAACAGGGCGACGATGCCCGCGCGCACTTGGCGCGCCCGCAGCCCGTCGTAGCTCTTGTTCAGCATGTCGTTGCCGACCGCGTGGACCAGCGCGGTGTGGAACCGGTGGTCGAGGTCGATGAACCTCCGCGTGTCGGCATCGGCCGGTATCGCCCGCTGCTCGTCGAGTTCGGTGCGCATCGCCGCGAGCGGAACGGTGCCGAGCTCCAGGGCCCTGCGCGCGGAGTACTGCTCGATCATGCCGCGCAGCTCGAACAGCTCCCGGATCTCGCGCCCGCCCACCGGTGCGATGTAAGCGCCGCGTTTGGGCACCAGCTGCACGAGTTCCTCGGCGGCCAGCAGCAGCAGCGCTTCGCGGATCGGCGTGCGGGACACTCCGATGTCGTCGGCGAGCGCCTGCTCGTTCACGAACCGGCCCTGCATGGCGGGATCGCTGAGCACGGCGTCTTTGAGATGCTCGTAAGCGAGCTGGCGTCCCGAGGTCAACGGTGGCTCCTCGCGCATGTTCACCGACGTTGCATATTGCTGGTATACAACAGTGTAGAGGCGAAGGAAGGCGGAACCCATGCGCGTGGCGCTGTGCCAGATCGTGTCCACTCCCGAGCCGGCGGCGAACCTGGAACTCGTCGCAGACGGCGTGCGCCGGGCCGCCGAGTCCGGCGCGGACCTCGCGGTGTTCCCGGAGGCCACGATGGCCTGCTTCGGCACGAAGCTGGGCCCGCTGGCCGAACCGCTGGACGGCCCGTGGGCGAGCGAGGTCCGGCGCATCGCCGACGACGCCGGGATCGCCGTCGTCGCGGGCATGTTCACTCCCGCCGATGAAGGCCGGGTGACCAACACCCTGCTGGTCACCGGGCGCGGGCTGGACGCGCACTACGACAAGATCCACCTCTACGACGCTTTCGGATTCGCGGAATCCCGCACCGTCGCACCCGGCGCCGAACCGCTGGTGGTGGACCTCGCCGGCACTCGTTTCGGCGTAACGACCTGCTACGACGTGCGCTTCCCCGGACTGTTCACCGCGCTGGCCGACCAGGGCGCTTCGGTGATCGTCACCGCGGCGTCCTGGGGCGCGGGCGAGGGCAAGCGGGACCAGTGGGAACTGCTCGTGCGCGCACGCGCGCTGGACAGCACCTCGTGGATCGCGGCGTGCGGGCAGGCGGACCCGCGAACCCGGGGGATCGAGCCGAGCGGCAAGGCGCCCACCGGCATCGGCTACAGCACCGTCGCAGGCCCGCTCGGCGCGATCCACGCGCAGCTCGCCGATGCCCCGGACGTGCTGGTCGTCGACCTCGATGAGGAGCCCGTGCAGCAGGCGCGCGGCAGCGTCCCGGTGCTGGCGAACCGCAAGTTCTGAGCGCGGCGCGCGCTCACATGTCCAACCCGATGTCCAGCGCGGGCGACGAGTGGGTCAACGCACCTACAGCCAGGTAGTGCACCCCGGTGTCGGCGTAGCTGCGGGCGACGTCGAGGGTGAGTCCGCCGGATGCTTCCAGCTCGGTGCCGGGTGAGACCTCGCGGGTGCGGCGCACCGCATCGGCGCAGTCCGCAGGGCCGAAGTTGTCCAGCAGGACCAGCTCGGCGCCCTCTTCCAGCACCTCGTCGAGCTCTTCCGGAGTGGACACTTCGATTTCGGCGGGCAGATCCGGCGCGTGTTCCCGGCAGGCGCGCAGCGCCGCGACGACCGAACCGGCCGCGACGACGTGGTTGTCCTTGATGAGCATGGCGTCGCCGAGCCCCATGCGGTGATTCACCCCGCCGCCGCTGCGCACCGCGTACTTCTGCAGCACCCGCAGGCCGGGCAGGGTTTTGCGGCTGTCCCGGATGCGGCAGCCGGTGCCTTCGACGGCACGCACCCATTCCGCGGTCGCGGTGGCGATGCCGGAGAGGTGACAGAGCAGGTTCAGCGCGGTGCGTTCGGCGGTGAGCAGGCCGCGAACCGGCGCGTGCACGCTCAACGCGCTCTCCCCCGGCATGATCATGTCGCCGTCGGTTCGGCTGTGCAGCACCTTGTACCCGTCCGGGCCGAGGACTTCGTCGAGCACCGCGCGGGCGACCGGGATTCCGGCCACGACGCCGGCCGGGCGCGATCGGAACTCGGCTTCGGCGATGGCGTCCACCTGCACCGTCGCCTCCGTGGTGGCGTCCAGCCCGTAGCGCAGGTCCTCGGCGAGCGCGGCCCGCACCAGCGCGCGCACTTCCTGCGGGTCCAGCCCTGCGGAGCGCAGTTGTGCCGTGGTCGCTTCGGACAGCGTCATGCCACGCTCCTCACGGGTTCGCGATCGGTGCCCAGCAGCCGGCCCGACACGTCCAGGCGCAGCGGAATGCTGCGCCGCCAGCGTACGTCGTCCGGGTTCGGATGGTCGTTGCGCAAATGGCTGCCACGGGATTCGGCGCGGGTGGCGGCGGCTGCCAGCATCGCGTGCGCGGTGAGCGTGAGCGCGGCGCCCTCGACGGCCTGCCTGCTCCGAAGTGGACGGACGATGCCCGCGCGGTCGAGCGCGGCCGCCGCCTCGGCGAGCCCTTCCGCGCTGCGCCCGATGCCCGCGTGCCTGCTCATGGTGCGCTGCAACAGGTCCCGGTCCACCACGGCCGCCGCGGGTATCGGCGAGTGGACCGGCTTGCGCGCACGTCCGCCTGCCCGCAGGTCGCGCGCCACGGCGCGGGCTGCTCGTCCGCCGACGACCAGCCCTTCCAGCAGGCTGTTGGAGGCCAGCCGGTTCGCCCCGTGCAGGCCGGTGCGGGCGACCTCGCCCGCCGCGTACAGGCCGGCCACCCCGGTCCGTCCGTCCACATCGGACAGAACGCCGCCGCAGGAGTAGTGCGCGGCGCTGGTCACCGGAATCGGTTCGCGCGCCGGGTCGATCCCGGCTTCCCGGCAGGCCGCGAACACCGTCGGGAACCGGGCGGCGAAACCGCTCAGCCCGGTCGCGTCCAGGTACGCGCACTCCGCGCCGGTCTCGGTGATCCGCCGGTTGATCGCCGCGGAAACCACGTCGCGCGGCGCCAAGTCCGCGAGCGGGTGCTCCCCGGCCATCACGCGCCGCCCCTGCGCGTCCACCAGCACGGCGCCCTCGCCGCGCACCGCCTCGGTGACCAGCGGGCGCCTGCCCCGTGCGCCGTCCGCGATGTGCAGCACCGTCGGATGGAACTGCACGAACTCCAGATCCGCCACCGAAGCACCCGCGCGCAGCGCGAGCGCGATCCCGTCGGCCGTGGCGACTTCCGGATTCGTGGTGGCCGCGAAGAGCTGTCCCAGCCCACCGGTGGCCAGCAGTACCGCCGGACTCCGCAGCGTGCCCGGATTCGCGGACCCGTCGAGCGCGAGCGCACCCGCGATCGCGCCGCACTCGTCGCGGATCAGCTCGGCGACGCAATGCCCTTCCAGCACGGGGATTCCACCGGCGGCCACTGCGCTCGACAACGCCCGCTGCACCTCCGCGCCGGTCGCGTCCCCACCGGCGCGGATGACGCGGAAAGCGGTGTGCCCGCCCTCGCGGGTTCGCGCGAGCGGTCCCGCGCTACCGGAATCGGTGTCGAACCGAGCACCGGCCGCGCGCAGTTCGGCCACCGCCGCCGCACCGTCGGTGAGGATCGCGCGGACGGCGTCCTCGTCGCACAATCCCGCTCCGGCGGTCAGGGTGTCGTCGACGTGCCGCTGCAAGCTGTCGCCCACGTCGTGCTCGTCGGGCCGGACCACGGCGACCCCGCCCTGCGCCCATCCGGTGTTGCCCGCCGAAACCGAGTCCTTGGTGATCACCAGCACGTGCAACCCGAGCTGCCTGGCGCTCAGCGCCGCGGTGAGCCCGGCGACGCCGGAGCCGACGACGACCAGGTCCGCACCGGCTTCCCAGCTCATTCGCCGCCCCCGGGCTTGCCGACGGAGATCATCCGCCGCACCGACTCGCGGGCGCGTTCGGCGACGTCGGCGGGCACCTCCACCTCGTCGGCCCGTTCGCGCAGGCAGCGCAGCAACGCCGCAGGCGTGATCATCTTCATGTACCGGCAGGAAGCGCGTTCGTTGACCGCCCGGAAGTCGATCTCCGGTGCGGCCCGCCGCAGCTGGTGCAGCATTCCGACCTCGGTGGCCACCAGCACCGAATCGGCCCCGGTCTCCCGCGCCGCATCGAGCATCGCGCCGGTGGAGAGGATCTTGACCCGCTCCGGCGGCACCGTGCCCTCGCCCGCCAGGTACAGCGCGGAGGTCGCGCAACCGCACTCCGGGTGGATGAACAGATCGGCGTCCGGGTTGGAAGCCGCGCGGCCCGCCAGCTCCGGCCCGTTGATCCCGGCGTGCACGTGGCATTCCCCCGCCCACACGAGAACGTTGTCCCGCCCGGTTTCGCGGCGGACGTGCGCGCCGAGGAATTGATCGGGGCAGAACAGCACTTCGCGCTCGGCGGGGATCGAGCGGACGACGTCGACGGCGTTGGACGAGGTGCAGCAGATGTCGGTCTCGGCCTTCACCTCCGCGGTGGTGTTCACGTACGAGACCACGACCGCGCCGGGGTGTTCGGCCTTCCAGGCGCGCAGCTGCTCGGCGGTGATGGAGTCGGCCAGCGAGCAGCCGGCGCGCTCGTCCGGGATCAGCACGGTCTTGCCGGGCGCGAGGATCTTCGCCGTCTCGGCCATGAAGTGCACGCCGCAGAACACGATCGTCGATGCCGGGCTGTCCGCGGCGATCCGGCTCAGCGCCAGCGAGTCGCCGGTGTGGTCGGCGACGTCCTGGATCTCCGGCAGCTGGTAGTTGTGCGCGAGCAGCACCGCGTCGCGCTGCTCGGCCAGCCTGCGGATCTCCCGCGCCCATTCCGCGTCCGGTGCCACTCCCGTGTAGGCAGCCGGTGCGTCGGCAGCCACCATCTCGTCCTCCTCACCACCGGAAACGCTGCGGTGCGCGCCCGGCGTTGCTCATCGAGCAGTTTTCGCCTCATAATCGAAAACGTGCCCCATCGTAGCACCGGAGCCGACCCGGACAAGGGAGATGCAGGTCACGAAGTGCTCGCCGGAGTGCTCCGGGCGCACGAAGGCCGCCTGCAAGTCCTGCTGTGGCAACGCGCCAAACCGCCGCACGAAAACCGGTGGGCGCTGCCCGGCGGCAGGCTCGGCGACGACGAGGACGTGGAGCGCTCGATCCGCCGTCAGCTCGCGGAAAAGGTCGACGTGCACAAGCTCAGCCACGTCGAGCAGCTCGCCGCGTTCAGCGATCCCGGCCGCGTGCCCGGCCGCCGCGTCGTGGCGACCGCCTTCCTCGGGCTGGTCCCGTCCGATGTGGACCCGGAGGTGCCCGCGGACACCGCTTGGCACGCGCTGGACGACCCGCCGCCCACCGCGTTCGACCACGAGCGGATCACGCACGCGGCGCGGGACCGGCTGCGCGCGAAGCTCTCCTACACGAACCTCGGTTTCGCACTGGCGCCCGCCGAATTCACCATCTCCGAGCTGCGCCGGATCTACTCGGCCGCGTTGGGCTACCAGGTGGCCGCGACGAATCTGCAACGAGTGCTGACCCGGCGCGGAGCGCTGCAACCGACCGGGCGCACGGTTCCCGCAGGCCCTTCCGGCGGGCGCCCGCCCGCGCTGTTCCGGTTCACCAGCCCCGGCCTGGAGATCACCGACCCGTTCGCGGTGTTCCGCCCGCCGCCGGGTGCTTCATGAGCGCCGCGTGGCCGACGTCCGGCGAATCGATGTTGGCCGCCGGGCCGGGAGTGCACGTAGGTTGGCAACCGTGACCGACACGTTGCCCCTGTTCCCGCTGAGCACCGTGCTGCTGCCCGGTGCGGCGCTGCCGCTGCACATCTTCGAGTCGCGCTACCGGCAGCTCGTGCTCGACCTGGTCAACGACGTCGTCCCGGACCGCCGGTTCGGCGTGGTCGGCATCCGGCAGGGCTGGGAGGTCGGCGACGACAACGTCGACTCGATGTACGACGTCGGCTGCTCCGCGCGGTTGCAGCAGGTCCAGCAGCTCCCGCAGGGCCGCTACGACGTCTCCGCGGACGGTGCGCAGCGGTTCCGGCTGCTGCAGATCGACCGGGAGGCCGCGCCGTACCTGATGGCGCGGGTGGAATGGCTGCCGGACACCGAACCCGCCGAGGATCCGCGGATCGGCCCGCGGCTGGACGCCGCCGCCCGCGCAGCGCACGAGCGGTACCACGGGACGGGCCTGCGCGGGGACCACTACGACCCGCCCGCCGCGGACACCGAGCTCGCCGACCTCGCCTACGCGCTCGCCGAGGACTGCGTGCTCAGCACCGAGGACCGCCAAGAGCTGCTGGCCGAGACCGACCCGCTGGCGCGGCTGCGGCTGGTGCGACGACTGCTGGTGCGGGAGGCCGAGTTCCTGCGCGAGCTGCGGGCCATCCCGGCTCCGCTGGCCGAGTTCACCGAAGGCACCAGCGTGAACTGAACCGGCTCAAGGCCGCCTGCCGAGGTCGTCGAAACCGTTCCAGGACGCCGCGAAGCCGTAACCGAGCGCGACCCCCAGCGGCTGCACCAGCACTGCCCACGGCGTCGAAACCTCCGGCGCCACGGTGATCTGCCCGCCGGCCCGCGGCGCGGCAGGCAGCGGGTAGAGATCGCCCGCGAACGTCGCCCCCATCCGCATCGCCAGCCACGCCGCCACCAGCGAACCGAGCACCGCGCCGATCAGCAGCACCGGCCCGCGCCGCCCGCGCACCGCCCACAGCACGCCCGCGGTCACCAGCCCGGCGGCGAACGTCAGCAGCAGGAACAGCCCGACCGCGTCGAACCGGTGGTAGCTCTCCGTGACCTGCGCCGGAACCGGGTTGCCGCTGCTGCTGAGCAAGGCGAGCTCCGGTGGCGCCAGCCGCGACCACAGCCAGCCGAGCGGCAGCCCCAGCAACGCCACGAGGGACAGCGCGCTCAGCGCGGGCAGCAGGTCGGCGCGAACCACCACGCGCGGGATCCGCGCGGATGGTTCCGGACCCGCCGCCCCTGCGGGCTCCGGTCCGGTTTCGACCGCGTCCGAAGGCAATCGCCGTCCCTCCTCGATGTGCGCTCAGGGTTGTCCGGATCCGCGGCGGCGCCGCGTGCGGTGCGGAGGCGCCGGCCGACCCGCCGATCGACCCGAGACGCGGGGCGCCTCTGAACACCTTTCAGCACCCTAGCGGGTGATCACCGACAGCCGTGCGGCCGCGGCGCGAGCATCCTCTATTCTGCGCGGGCGCCCTGTCCCCCACCGCCGAAGGATCGAACTCACGTGGCGGGAACCCTGCTGAGTCCGGCTCTGACCGGCCCCCGACCGATCGACGCACCGCGCCAGGATTCGGCCGTGCGGCTTCCGCTGCGTACCGCGGTGATCGAGCTGCTGGCGGGTTCCGCGGTGGCCGCGGTGGTCAGCCTCGTCCTGCAGTTCGCGGTGACCCGGCTGGGCATCAGCGAGCCCAGTTACGCGCCGGAGGCGCTGGCCTCGCTCGGCGCCGGCCTGGTGCTGTTGATCACGTTCGCGGTGCTGGCGTTCGCCCGAATCGGCGCGCCGCGGTGGCTGCGCGCGACGGGAACGTGGGTCGCGCTGTCGGCGTTCAGCACGCTGGCACTGGCGATCCCGTTGCAGGCCACCCGGTACTACTTCGGCGGTGCGTCCGTCGACAACGGGTTCCGGATGCAGTACATGACGCGGATGGCCTCGACGCTGGGCCTGGCGGACATGAACTACGCGGACACCGCGCCGTACTACCCGGCAGGCTGGTTCTGGCTAGGCGGCCGGTTCGCGAACCTGCTCGGCTGGGAAGGCTGGGCCGCCTACAAGCCGTACGCGCTGATCTGGGTCGCGGTGACCGCCGTGGTCACGTTCACGCTCTGGAGCGTGGTGGTGCGGCGCAAGCTGGCGCTGCTGGCGGCGGTGGCCACGACGCTGGCCGGGATGCTGCACGGCATCGAGGAGCCCTACGCCTGGCCGTCGGCGGCTTGGCTGGCGCCCATCGCGGTGCTGACCTGGCACGCGCTGCGCCGTGGGGATCGCGCGCCGCGCTGGACGCTGATCGGCATCGGCGGCTACGTCGGTTTCGCCGCGATCACTTACACGCTGCACTTCGGATTCGCGGTCCTGCTGATCGTGGCCATGGCGGTGGTGATCGGCGTCTTCCGGGTGCGCCGCGGCGCGTCGCTGTGGCCGACGGTGCGGGGGCTTTTCCTGCGGCTGCTGCCGATCGGCGTGGTCAGCGGGCTGATCGCGCTGCTGGTGTGGTTGCCGTACGTGTTGTCCACGCACGTGTTCACCGACAACCCGCGCAGCGCTGCGCTGCACTACCTGCCGGAGGACGGTTCGTTCCTGCCGGTGCCGATGACCGAGCCGACTCCGTTCGGCGCGCTGTGCCTGGCCGGGTTCTGCTGGCTGTTGCTGCGCGCCCGCCGCAGCGAGATCGCCGCGGCGATGCTGATGCTGGTGCTGTCCATCTACGTGTGGTTCGGACTGTCCACTTTGGCGTTGGTGGCGAAGACGACGTTGCTGTCGTTCCGGCTGAACGTGATCCTCGGCGCGGTGCTGGCCGTGGCGGGCGTGTTCGCGCTGCTGGAGTTCATCGGGTGGCTGCGGGAGCGCGTCGACCTGGCGTACGCCGCGCGGATCACCACGCTGTCCTGCGCGCTGGGCCTGATCGGCGCGATCACCCTCACCCAGGGGGCCATCGGCACCAAGCTGAAGGACTCCACCGAGCTGGCCTACGAGGACTACTACCCGACCGGGAACAACGCGATGGGCGCGCGGGACCCGCAGGAGACCGGGTCGTGGGCCGACGACGTCTACCGCGCGATCTCCGGTCTCACCGGCAAGCAGCCGCAGCAGAACATCCTGCTGACCACCGACTACAAGCTCATGTCGTTCCGGCCGTACTGGGGTTTCCAGCAGGAGACGCCGCACTACGCGAACCCGCTGGCCGAGTACGACGAGCGGGCCGCCGAGATCGAGCGGTGGTCGAAGGCGCGCAGCGGACCGCAGCTGCTGGCCGAGATGAACCGCGGAAAGTTCGCGGCCCCGAACGTCTTCGTGCTGCGCAACCCGATGAGCCCGGTCGCGTCGGAGAGCGAGAAGGAACGCGCCGCCGACCCGTCCGACCCGAACGGCCGGAAGCTGGCGCTGACGTTGAAGGGCGACTCGTTCCCGCAGCTGCCGAACGTGCGCGACTACGACGTCCACTTCGATCCGGCGGTGTTCGACGGGCCCGGGTTCTCCCGCCGCGACGTCGGCCCGTACACGATCATCGCGGTGCGCTGACCGGTCGGCGGGCAGCCCGAGCGCTGCCCGCCCGGGATCGATCCCGAACCCCGCGAGCACCGGCGATCCACGTGCCGCCGAGGCGCGGCGAACTCGGCGCCCTTGCGTCCGGTGATCGGTTCGAGGGGGTAGCGTGGCCGGACGTGACTGGCCCTGATCCCGTGGACGTACGTCTGCTCACCGCCGTCGCCGAGTCCGGCCGCGCCGCGGTGCACGAGATCGCGGGCAGGCTCGGCATGGACGTGCGCGAAGTCGCCGCCCGGCTCGCCGCGCTGTCGACCACGGGACTGCCGATGGTGGTCGGCGTCGAATGCGACCCGGCAGGCATCCGCAACGCGCTGGCCGCGGCGAACGCGTGGGTTCAGCAGCACAGCGGTGGCCACCAGGTGCACGGCGGCCCCAGTGGTGGCCACAGCGGCGGTCATCCCGGCACCGGCCCGAGCGGTCCGCAGCAGTTCGTCCCGGCGGCTCCGCCGTACGGCCCTCCGCAACAGCACGGTCCGCGGCCAGCCGAGCCGATGAACACGTGGGGCCCGCCCGGCTCTGCCGCGTGGACGCGCGGCGAGCAGTCCGGCCCGCGCGATCAGCAGGTCGTGGACGCGAACGCGCGGACACCGCAGGCCCCGCCCACGCCCCGCACCGGCGAGGTCGGCAGCAAGCTCGACGTGGACGGGCCCGAGGGCGAGCGGATCACCATCCAGCTCGTCGAGGTCGTGGACCCCGCGGACTTCCTCTACACCGCCGCCGGCTACCAGCTCCAAGCAGGCGATCGCGCGATCGTGGTGCACACCGAGCTGACCAACCGCAGTGCCATGCCGTTCACCTCGCTGCCCGACCTGTACCTGGTGCTGGTCGCCACCGACGGGTCCACGATCGGCAAAGCCCCGGTGTCGCTGTCCTCGCGGCCGCCGCACCGCATCGGAGTGCCGCCGGGCGAGACCGCGGGCGGGCACACCGTCTACGTGCTGCCGCAGGACACCGAGCTCTCCGCGGTCCGCTGGTCGCCGCGGCCCGGTGACGAGCAGCGCAGCCTCATCTGGGACATCACCGACCTCTGACGGCGCGGATCTCCGGGTTCGACCGGGGGACGACCCGCAACTGCCACGCACCTCGGCGGCCTAGCGTCAACGGCATGAGGTCGAAGCGGAAGCGAGCCGCTTCCCGGTGTCGCGAGGAGGAATGGTGTTGCCCGCACTTCCGCTGCCCGCATTGCTGCTCGGCGTCGGATCGGCGCTGATGATGATCGGGATCGCCGAACTGGCCGGCCGGTCGGCCGCCGAGCGCGGCCGGGAGCCCGCGGTGACTACTGCCCGTCCCGGCGACGCTTGATCCACCCGAGCGGCCCGCCGGAGCGCTCCTCGTCACGAGGTTCCTGCCGCTCCCGGCGTTGCAGCGTCGGCCAATCCCCGGCGTCGCCGTAGGAGTCGCCCGGTTCCGGCGGTGCGCCACCGAGAACGGCCGGACCGCCCCGGCCGAAGTCCTCGGCCTGCACCAGCTCGGCGAGTCCGGTGTTCACCCGCTCGTCCGCATCCGCCTGCGGGCTCCGCTGCGGTCCGATTCCGGCAGCGACCGGCCCCGCGGCTGCGATCGGCCCGGTCGCGGTTTCCTCCGCAGGTGCAAGCGGTTCCGGCTGCAACGTGCCGCGCCACGACAATCCCATCGGCGGGGTCGGGGTGTCCTCGACGTGCTCGTGCCGTTCACCCGCGTTCGACATCGCCCCTCCCAGCCCGCCCGATCTCGGCGGATTTCACCAGATTACGCGATGCGAGCCCCGGAGATCGCCGATTCGGCTAAGCGTCCTGCGCGCGCAGCACATCCAGCGCGTGCTGCAGGTCGGCCGGGTATTCGCTGGTGAACTCGACCCGAGTTCCGTCAGCAGGATGCTCGAACCCGAGCGAACGGGCGTGCAGCCACTGCCTGGTGAGCTCCAACCGCCGTCCCAGCACCGGATCGGCACCGTAGGTCAGGTCGCCAGCGCAAGGATGCCGCAAGGCCGCGAAGTGCACCCGGATCTGGTGCGTGCGCCCGGTTTCCAGCTTCACGTCCACCAGCGACGCCGCGCGGAACGCCTCCACCGTCTCGTAGTGGGTGACGCTCGGTTTGCCGCCGGTGACCACCGCGAACTTGTAGTCGTGCCGCGGATGCCGGTCGATCGGCGCGTCGATGGTGCCGCGGCTCGGATCGGGATGGCCCTGCACCAGCGCGTGGTAGCGCTTTTCCACCGTGCGTTCCTTGAACGCCCGCTTCAGCGCCGTGTAGGCGTGCTCGCTCTTGGCCACGACCATCACGCCGGTGGTTCCCGCGTCGAGCCGGTGCACCACGCCCTGCCGTTCGGCGGCCCCCGATGTCGCGATCGGGACGCCGGCCGCGGCGAGCCCGCCCACCACGGTCGGGCCTTCCCAGCCGGGGCTGGGGTGCACGGCCACTCCGATCGGCTTGTCCACCACGACGATGTCCGCGTCCTGGTGCAGGATCTGCAAGCCCTCCACCGGCACCGCCACGACCTCCGGTTCGGGCCGGGCGGCCGGCAGGGTGACCTCCAGCAGCGACCCGGCGGGCAGCCGGTCGGACTTGCCGACCTGGGCGCCGTCCAGCAGCACGTCGCCTGCTTCGGCGAGCCCGGCGACGGTGTTGCGGGACAGGCCGAGCAGTTTGGACAGGCCCGCGTCGACCCGCATCCCTTCCAGCCCGTCCGGGACCGGCAGCATCCGCAGATCGCTCACGACCGCTCCTTCTTCCGGTGCACCGTGCCGTCGTAGTCCCGGCCGAGCAGGGACATCAGCACCACGAGCACGCCGCCGCACACGATCGCCGAGTCCGCGACGTTGAACACCGGCCACACGCTGCCGTCCGGTGCGAACAGCGAGACGAAGTCGACGACGTGCCCGCGCAGGAACCCGGGTTCGCGGAACAACCGGTCCACGAGGTTCCCGCAGGCCCCGCCGAGCACGAGCCCGAGCCCGATGGCCCAGCCGGTGGAGCGCAGCTTCGGCGCGAGCCACAAGATCACGCCGACGACCACGATCGCCAGCAGCGCCAGCAGCCACGTCATACCGGTGGCCAGCGAGAACGCAGCGCCGGGATTGCGCACCAATACCAGGTAGACCGCACCGCCGAACAGCCGTGCGGGCGGCTGGTCCTCCAGTGCGGCGACCGCGGCGACCTTGGTTAGCACGTCGGCCGCCAACAGCAGCGCGGCGACGCCGAACAGCAGCACCAGCAGCCTGCGCGGGCGCGGGGACTCCCCCGTGCTACCGGAGTCACCAGCCCCGCTGGAATCCCCCGCGGCGGAGCCGCCCGGCGCGGCAGGTTCGGGCTGCTCGGGTTCGGATCGCTCGATGTTCACTCGTCCCATTCTCCCCGAGCCGGAGACCGCCCTCGCATCGGCTCGAACCCGGGTCAGTTCAGCGCCGCCGGGAAACCCCGCGGATCGTGCTCGGGCACCCAACCGCCTTCTACCAACGCGTACCTCGAGCTCGGCCCGTCCGCGACCAGCCCGCGCAGCGCGTCGACGAACCTGTCCACGTGCTCGGTCGTCGTGCCGAGCCCGATGCTGACCCGCAGCGCGCGCTGCGCCCCGGAACCCGCCAGCAGGTGCCGCACCGCGCGGTGCGCGCAGAACAGCCCGTCCCGCACGCCGATGCCGTGCTCGGCGGACAGCGCGCTCGCGAGCAGTCCCGGGTCGCGAGCCTGCCCGGCATCGCGATTCTGCCCAGCATCGCGATCCGCCACGGTCAGGCTGACCACTCCGACCCGCGCGTGCTCGGGCCCGAACAGGCTCAGCTCGCGCAACCCGGGGATGTCGCGCAAGCCCGCGCGCAACCGAATCAGCAGCGCGTCCTCGTGCGCGATGATCGACTCGGCGTGCTCCGACCACACCCGGCAGGCGGTGGCCAGCGCGTGCACGCCCACCGTGTTCGGCGAACCCGCTTCGTGCCGTTCCGGCCCGGTGTTCCAGTCGATCACGCCGTCATCCGGCACGGCGCGAGTCGCGCCGCCGCCGGCGAGGTAGGGCGGAGCCGCGTCGAGCCAGTCCGCACGGCCGATCAGCGCACCCGCCCCGAACGGCGCGTAGAGCTTGTGCCCGGACAGCACCACGTGGTCCACGCCCAGCTCGGCGATCCGCACCGGCCGGTGCGGGGCGAGCTGCGCCGCGTCCAGCAACGTGCGGGCACCGCGCCGCCGCGCGACCCGCGCGAGTTCGGCGACCGGCCAGAGTTCACCGGTGACGTTGGAAGCACCGGTGAGCACCGCGAGCTTCGGCCCTTCCGGGCAATCCGCGAGCGCTTCGTCGAGCGCCCGCACGGCTTCGTCCGCGCTCGCCGGGATGCCGAGCCGCCGGACCTCGCTTCCCCAGGGCAGCAGCGCCGCGTGGTGCTCGGTGTCGAACACCACCACGGACGTTCCGTCCGGCACGGCCGCCGCCAGCAGGTTCACCGCGTCGGTCGTGTTCCGCGTGAAGATCACGGAGTCATCGCGGCGCGCGCCGACGAACCGGCGCAGAACGTCCCGGGCGCTTTCGTAAACCCGCGTGCAGACCTGGGAGGCGAATCCCGCGCCGCGGTGCACGCTGGCGTACCAGGGCAGTAACGCGTCGACGGCGTCGCGGACCGCGGTCAGGCACGGCGCGCTGGCCCCGTGATCGAGGTTGGCGTACTCGGCGGTGCCACCGGTGATCAGCGGCACCCGCAGCCCGCTACCGACCACACCGGGCACTTCGACGTCCACATCGGACTGCTGCGGATGCTCGACGGCTGACGACACGACATCTCCTCGGGTCACTCCGGACCCGCCAGCGTCCGTGCCAGGCCCGCGCTTGCCGGATCGCCGCACGCGACCGGCCAGGTCCTCACCCGGGGCACCCCACCGCGGTCGGAGGGTTGCCGGCCAGCAAACCGGGGTTTACCGCTGGCACTCATGACCTTCGATCAAGAGGTTAGAACACGCTGTTAGGTCCGCCGCCACCGGGTATCGGTGTGCGCGGCAGCCAGCTGGCAGCCCGCGGTACGTCAGCCCGCGGTCCGCGCCTGCCCCGCCAGCACGGCGTCGGGCGTGCAGCGGGCGCAGGAGGTGAAGCCCAGTTCGCGGGCTTCGCGCACCGGCAGGCTCAGCACCTCGCGGTCGCCGAGCCAGCCGCACGCGGCCAAGTGGTATCGCGGGCGTTCGTCGACCACGACCACTTCTTCGTCCGATTCGGACACCAGCAGCGCGTCCGCCGCGTCGGTGTCCTCCTCGGCCGGTTCGTCCCCCGAACCGTCCTCGACCGTCGCGGACTGCGCGGACGTTCCCTCGCTGGAATCATCCGCGGGCACTGCGGGGCCGGGCCCCGACGGCGACGAGCTCGCCTCCCGTCGCCGTCGGAGCCGGTCCACCACGAGCAGGACCGCGCACACCGCGCACAACACGACCGACAGCCACGACCACGCGGGGCTGCCGATCACCACCGAGGTCACCAGGACACCGGCTGCGGCCAGGACCAGCGCCAGAACCACCAACAACACGTCGGACTCCCACTCACCGAACGACCGCCTGTGACGCCCTCGCCACGCTCACCGTGCACGGGCGGCGTCCGGGAACGCCGACTAGCCCGCCTCTGCCGCGCGGGCGCCGAAGCTGTAGGTGTTCTGCTGGGCCGAGCTGCGACCGTTGCTCTCGGCAGGAGCCGCCGACCCGCGGTCCTGCAGTTCACGCAGCTGCGATTCCAGGTAGGTCTGCAACCTCGTGCGGTATTCGCGCTCGAAGGTGCGCAGCGTGTCGATCTTCTTCTCCAGCGCGTTCTTCTCCTGGGTGATGTTGCCCATCACCTCGGCGTGCTTGCGCTGGGCATCGCGTTCCAGACCGGCGGCCTTCTCGCGGGCCTGCCGCTCCAGGGTCTCCGCGCGCGTGCGCGCGTCGTTGAGCATCGTCTCGGCCCGGGTGCGGGCCTCGTTGACCATGCTTTCGGACTTCGCCCGGGCGTCCGAGAGCAGTTGCTCGGACTTGGTGCGGGCCTCCGAGAGCATCCCGTCGGCCTCGGCCTTCGCCTCACCGGTCAGCCGGTCGGCCATCTCCTGCGCCAGGCCCAGCACCTTCGCGGCCTGCACGTGGTGATCTCCACCCGGGGAGGTCTGCTCGGCAGCGGTCGGGGCCGGGACCGGCGCGAGCCGACGCGGTTCTTCCGCCGGAGCGGGGGCGGCGGGAGCGGCGGGGACCGCGGACGCCTGGCTGCGGGCGTCGTCGAGGTCGACCTGCGCGGTCTGCAGCTGGTTCTCCAGCTGCTCAACCTGGCTGCGCAGGTCGTTGTTCTCCTCCACCAACCGGGCGAGCTCGGCTTCGACGAGGTCGAGGAACGCGTCCACCTCGTCCTCGTTGTAGCCGCGCTTCCCGATCGGCGGTTTACTGAACGCGACGTTATGCACGTCGGCGGGGGTCAGGCCCACAAGATCACCTCACGCACTCTTCGGCTGCGGGTCACCCGGGTTCCCCGTTACCCGGACTTCGCTCAATGTCCCAGCAGCAACCTCAACAGCAGCTGCATCAGTATGTACACAACCAGCAGCAGCACCATAATGGATAGGTCCAGCCCCACTCCGCCGATCCGGACCGTCGGGATCACCCGACGTAGCAGCCGGACGGGCGGGTCGGTCACTGTGTAGATGCTCTCCAACGCGATTGCAACCCCTCCAGCGGGGCGCCAGTCGCGGGCGAACACCCGGACGAGTTCGATCACGATACGGGCCGTGAGCAGCAGCCAGAAGAAGAAGACCGCGTAGTAAAGGATGATCAGGAGCAGTTCCACGGTTCAACTCTGCCACCGGTCACCCGTAGTTGAAAAAGGCGCCCTCGGCGAGCTTGCGCTTGTCCTCGGCCGCGACGTCCACGTTCGGCGGTGAGAGCAAGAACACCCGGTTGGTGACCTTCTCGATCGATCCGCGCAGCGCGAAGGCCAGACCTGCGGCGAAGTCGACCAGCCGCTTGGCGTCCGCTTCGTCCATCTCGGTCAGGTTCATGATCACCGGACTGCCGTCCCTGTACTGCTCGCCGATCGTGCGCGCCTCGCTGTAACTGCGCGGATGCAGCGTTGTGATCTTGCTCAAGTTGAACATGCTGCCGGTGTCGGTGACCGCGCGCAGCCGGGAGACCGACTCGCGTTCGCCGCCCGCCGGGCGGGACGGCGCCTCCGCGGGCCACTGCCTGCGGACCGGGGGCTTCACCTCCCGGTGATCGTCCGCGCGCGGCACGTCCTCGTAGGGTTCGCTCGCGGGTTCCGGCTGGTAACCGCCGCGCACGCCGACGCGGCGGCGCCCGCCGATCCGGTCGGCCGGGGCGTCGTAGCCGTCGTCGACCGGGTGGCGGTCGTACTGGCGGTCGGCGTAGGTCTCGTCCTCGAATTCCTCGATCTCGTCGGCCGGGACCATGCCGAAATATGCCTTCAGCTTGTGCAGAGCGCTCATGGCATGACCTTCCTCCGCGACTCCTACGAGCCGAGCGCGGTACGACCGGCCGTCGACCCCCCGCCGCTGGCTACGGCGAGATTAGCCCGCGGCCTCCTAGCAACGCTGTTCCGACACGCACTCGCGTGGACCCGTGCGCTACGGCACTCTCCAGATCTCCGCTCATGCCCGCCGAGATTTCTTCAGCCTCGGGGTGATCCTGGCGCAGCCGTGCGGCGATCTCGGAAAGTGTGTCGAACGCCACTTCCGGCCGGACGTGCTGCGGAGCCACCGCCATCACTCCCCGCAACCGCAGCTCACTCGTCGTCGTGATCACCTCTGCGAGTGACCTGACCTCCGCAGGTGGGCACCCGCCGCGGCCCCGCGCCTCGTCCAAGTTCACCTGAACGAGAACTTCGAGCGGGCGTGTCCGCTCCCCCGCTGCGAGCGCGTTCGCCGTCGCCCGGTCCAACGCCTCGACCAGGCGCGGACTGTCCACCGACTCCACGACGTCCGCCCAGCGCACCACCGAACGCGCCTTGTTCCGCTGCAGCTGGCCGACCATGTGCCAGCGGGCGCCGGAGCGCGGGCGCAACTCGTCGAACTCGGCGACCTTGCCGCGCGCCTCCTGCTCGCGGTTCTCCGCGAACTCCCGCAATCCCAGGTCGGACAGTAGCGCAACGTCGCGCGCCGGGAACGTCTTGGTGACCGCCAGCAGCTCGACCTCAGCCGGCGCACGACCGGCGGCGTGGCACGCCGCGGCGAGGCGCTCGTGGACCTCTTTGAGCGACTCCGCCAGCTCCGCGCGGCGACAGTCGTCGTCGGTCACGGCCCCTCCTCGGGTTCGGCCCACACGACGGCCGCGAAGCGACCGGTGCGGGGTCCGTCGCGGCGATGGCTGAACAGTTCCCGGGTTTCCATCGTGCAGCGCGGATCAACCCCGATCTTGCCGATGCCCGCGCCCGCGAGCTGCTCCCACAGCCCGGCGCGCAGGTCCAGGCCGGGAGTTCCCTTGCGGGTGCGGCAGGCGCTGCCCGGCAGGTGCTGCTCGACGTCGTCGCGCATCGCGGCGGGCACCTCGTAGCACTCGCCGCAGGCAGCGGGGCCGAGCAGTGCCTCGACGCGGTCGACGTGCGCTCCGGCCTGCTGCATCGTCTTGAGCGCGGCGACCAGCACGCCCACCCGGGCACCGACCCGCCCGGCGTGCACCGCGGAGACGACGCCGCTGACCGGATCACCGAGCAGCACCGGCACGCAGTCCGCGACCAGCGCCGCCAGCGCCAGGTTCGGCTGCGCGGTCACCAACCCGTCCGCGGCCTCCACCGGCTCCGGCTGCGCACCGTCGACCAGCGCCGCGTGCCTGCCGTGGAGCTGCTCCATCCACACCAGCCGTTCCCGGCCGAGCCCGATGCCCTCGGCGAGTTTGCGCTCGTTGGCAACCAGCGCGGCGGGGTCGTCACCGACGCGGCCGCCGAGGTTGAACGAGTCGAACGGCGGCCCGGAACTGCCGCCTTCCCGCGTGGTGATCACGCGCCGGATCCGCACCCTGTGCCTCCCTGCTCCGGGGCTGCGCCCCGGCCGACGAAGGGTGCCCGCACGAACGGGCACCGGGGCGAAACCTCGCCCCGGTGCCGATTCTCGCCCATGCCGCTGCGGCGATCACCGCCGCATGAAGGGGGGAATGTCCACGTCGTCGTCGTTGTCGTCGGCGACCGGCATCGGGCGTTGCGGCAGCGAACCGCTCATGCCCTGGTTGCCGGTGTGTGTCGGATAGCCGCCGCTGGACCGGGTCGGTACCGAGACGCTGGGCGCCGCGCCTTCCCCGTAGGCCGGCCGCTGCTGCTCCTGGCCGGGCCGCTGCTCGTAGTCCGGCGCGGACGGCTGCTCGCCCTGGTCGCGGCCGACCGGTTCGCGGCGCTCGGGCTGCGGCTGCGGGGCCGACGGCGGTTGCGGGGCCGGTGCCGACTGCGCGGTGGGAGCCGGTTGCGGCGACGGTTGCGCGGGGGCCGGTTGCGCAGGCGCCTGCTGCTCGACCGGCTGCGGCCGGGCGGGCGGGGCCTGCGCGCTCGGCGTCGATTCGCCGTCCACGACCTGGCCCTCGGTCACCTGGGTTTCGCCGGCTTCGTCGGTGCCGCCGATCTGCTGCGGGTCGAGCTTCTTGTGCGTCGGCGCGCCCGCGTCGAACCCGGCGGCGATCACGGTCACCCGCACCTCGTCCCCGAGCGAGTCGTCGATCACCGTGCCGAAGATGATGTTGGCTTCGGGGTGCGCGGACTCCTGCACCAGCGAGGCCGACTCGTTGATCTCGAACAGGCCGAGGTCGGAACCGCCCGAGATGGCCAGCAGCACGCCGTGCGCGCCCTCCATCGAGGCTTCCAGCAGCGGCGAGTTGATCGCCTTCTGCGCGGCCTGCACGGCTCTGCCCTCGCCACGGGCCGATCCGATCCCCATCAGCGCGCTGCCCGCGCCGGACATCACGCTCTTGACGTCGGCGAAGTCCAGGTTGATCAGCCCGGGCGTGGTGATCAGGTCGGTGATGCCCTGCACACCGGACAGCAGCACCTCGTCCGCGGAGCGGAACGCGTCCATCAGGCTGACCCCGATGTCGCCGAGCTGCAGCAGCCGGTCGTTCGGGATCACGATCAGCGTGTCGCAGCAGTCGCGGAGTTCCTTGATGCCCTCTTCGGCCTGGTTCGCGCGCCGCTTGCCCTCGAAGGAGAACGGGCGGGTGACCACGCCGATGGTCAGTGCGCCGAGCTTGCGGGCGACGTCGGCGATCACCGGCGCGCCGCCGGTACCGGTGCCGCCGCCTTCGCCGGCGGTCACGAACACCATGTCGGCGCCCTTGAGGACCTCTTCGATCTCGTCCTTGTGGTCCTCGGCCGCCTTGTGCCCGACCTCGGGGGCGGCGCCCGCGCCGAGGCCGCGGGTCATCTCGCGGCCGATGTCCAGCTTGACGTCGGCATCGGACATCAGCAGGGCCTGCGCGTCGGTGTTCACCGCGATGAACTCGACGCCTTTGAGCCCGACCTCGATCATGCGGTTGACGGCGTTGACGCCGCCGCCACCGATGCCGACGACCTTGATCACCGCGAGGTAGTTGTGCGGGGGCGTCATCGGGTCCGCCTTCCTGATCGTGGCTGAGCGCTCTGCGTTGCTCGGACCGCCGCGTGCGCGGTCACCGGGGGTACCGGCCGACTGTCCGGCCGTTGCCGGGGTGTTCCCGTGCAAGCACAAGATCGAAACGCGGTCAACCCTGTACCGGGTGCGGACGTTAGGCATGTCGGCGCGGCCGCGTCCAGCAGCCACGCCGGAAGATCTCCCAGGAGTGTCCCCACGTCACAGCTCCGCCTCGACCGTCGTTCTCGCCTGCCCGTAATCACCTGCTCGCCTCCGCAGGCAGTGCCGCGCTCGTCCGCAGCCGTGCCTTCGTCCGCAGCCGGGCCTTCGTTCTTTGCAGCCGGGTCTTCTTTTTGCAGCTATGTCTTCGTTTTGCAGCTGCACCTTCGTTCGCAGCCGACGCGGTGATCCGCGCGTTACGCGATCACCGCGTCCACCGTACCGCGCGTCCGGCGGCGCAAGGCGGGGCATTCGGCAAAGCGCTCGCGGTGAATCGCGACAGCAGATGTCCGGATTGGGGGTCAGGCTCACCGCGTCGGCCGTTCTGAGCGGCCGTTCGACAGGGAGGAAACGCATGGCTGGACCGCTGCAGGGCAAGGTGGCGCTGGTGGCCGGAGCGACGCGCGGCGCGGGCCGCGGCATCGCCGTCGAACTGGGCGCGGCGGGCGCGACGGTTTACGGGACCGGGCGCACCACCCGCGAACAGCAGTCGGACTACGGACGGGCGGAGACCATTGAGGACACTGCACGGCTGGTCGACGCGGCGGGCGGCGAGGGCGTCGCGGTCCGCGCCGACCACACGCAGCCGGACGAGGTGCGCGAGGTGGTCGCACGGATCGAAAGCGAACGCGGCAGGCTGGACCTGCTGGTCAACGATCTGGGCGGCGAGCACCTGACGGACTGGCACAAGCCGGTCTGGGAGCACTCGCTGCGGATCGGGATCGACCGGCTCCGCGTCGGCATCGAAGCGCACCTGATCACGAGCCATTTCGCGCTCGGGCTGCTGTCGCGCACACCCGGCGGCCTGGTCGTGGAGCTGACCGACGGCACGGCGGAGTACAACCGGCGCTACCGCGGCGACCTGGGCGCGTTCTTCGACGTGGCGAAGACCGCCGCGAGCCGGATGGCGTTCGGGCTGGCCGAGGAGCTGCGCCCGCACGGCGGCACCGCGGTCGCGGTGACGCCGGGCTGGCTGCGTTCGGAGATGATGCTGGACCTGTTCGGCGTGACCGAGCAGAACTGGCGGGAGGCGACCGAGCCGCACTTCGGCATCTCGGAGTCACCGCGGTTCGTCGGGCGGGCGGTCGCGGCGCTGGCCGCCGATCCCGAGGTTGCCCGGTGGTCCGGGCGGACGCTGTCCAGCGCGCAGTTGGCGCAGGTCTACGGACTCACCGATGTGGACGGTTCCCGGCCGGACTGCTGGCGCTACATCGAGGAGGTCGTCGAGGCGGGAAAGCCGGAGGACGTCACCGGCTACCGCTGAGCTGCGCGAGTTCGCCCGCCTCCGCGTAGAGCCCGGCGAACCTGGCCGCGGCGCGCGCCATCCGCCCCCGCAGTTCCGGCGGTGCCAGCACCTCCACCTCGGGGCCGAGCGCGAGCAGCTGGTCGTGGGCGACGTCCAGGGATTCGACGGGCAGCGTGGCCGTGACCAGCCCCTGCTCGTCGGTCTCGCCGTGCTCGGCGTGCTCCGCGGCGAAGCGGTCGAGGTGCACCGGCAAGGCGCGCACGCCTGCGGGCGTGAGCCGGACGGTGACGCTGTCGCGCAGCAGGCTGCGGGCGAAGTCCTCGCTGCGCCGCTGCCAGAATCCGGGCAGGTCGAAGGACTCGTCGCGGTCGAACGGCCCGGCGAGCTCGACGTGCTGGAACCGGTCGGCGCGGTAGACCAGGAACCGCTGCCCGACCCGGCAGGCGACGTACCAGGCGCCCGCTTTGAGCACCAGCCCGTGCGGCTCGACGTCACGCCGGACCTCCCGGTCACCGCGCCGGTACACCGCTCGCACCGACCGGTCCTGCCAGACGGCTTCGGCGAGTTCGCCCAGCAGCGGCGGAGTTCCGCAGCGGCGGAACCAGCCGGGCGCGTCGAGGTGGAACCGCCTGCTGACCCGCTCCGGCGCGTCCTGGGCGCCCGGGGCGAGCGCCGCGGAGATCTTGCGGCGCGCGCTGGCGACCTCGCCGGTCAGGCCCATTTCGGCCGCCGGGCCGGGGATCGCGGCCAGCAGCAGCGCCTCGGCTTCGCCCCGGTGCAGCCCGGTCAGCCGGGTCCGGTAGCCGCCGAGCAGCCGGTAGCCGCCGTGCCTGCCGCGTTCGGCGTAGACCGGCACGCCCGCTTCGGCCAGTGCGAGCACGTCGCGGGCCACGGTGCGTTCGGAGACCTCGAGTTCGCCCGCGAGGTCGGGGCCGGTCATGCTGCCGCGCGACTGCAGCAGCAGCACCAGCGAGATCAGTCTTGCCGCGCGCATGGCTCCCCCTTCCGACCGGCACGCTACGGGCGAGCCCCGACAGACCGACCGATCAGCGCAGCCCGCTGGTCTTCAGTGACGAGATCAGCCAGCGCTGCCCGAGCAGGAACACCAGCACGGTCGGGATCGCGGCGAGCATCGCGGCGGCGATGACGTAGTGCTGCTTGGAGGCGTACTGCCCTTGCAGCGAGGCGATGCCGACCTGCACGACGGTCAGCGACTCGTCCTGCGCCACCGCCAGCGGCCACAGGAAGGAGTTCCAGTTGGCCAGGAAGAACAGCACGGCCAGCGCGGCCAGCATCGGCCTGCTCAGCGGCAGCACCACGTGCCAGTAGATCCGCCAGTGCCCGCAGCCGTCGAGGTGCGCGGCCTCCTCCAGCTCGCGCGGTACGCCGAGGTAGAACTGCCGCAGCAGGAAGATCCCGAACGCGTTGAACACCCCGGGCACGATCAGGCCCGCGTAGGAGTCGACCAGCCCGAGCGAGCGCACGATCAGGAACAGCGGCACCAGGATCACCGGCAGCGAGACGAGCAGCGTCGCCACCACGGAGGCGAACGCCATGCCGCGCCCGCGGAAGCTCATCCTGGCCAGCGCGTAGGCCGCCATCGAGTGCGCGGCCAGCGCGAGCACCGTGACCGCGGTGGCGACGAACGCGCTGTTGGCCAGGTACCGCAGGAAGGGCACCTCGGTGAGCACGTAGACCACATTGGACAGCGTCAGCGTGCGCGGCCAGCTCGTCGAGAACAGCTCCGACTCCGGGCGGAACGCCGCCAGGGCCAGCCACAGCAGCGGGGCCACCGTCAGCAGCGCCGCCAGGTACGCCAGCACCGCCTTCACTCGCGGCTTCGTCGCGCGAAGCGCCTTATTGGGCATCGAACCGCCCTCCCCTGGTCGCCGCGAACAGCCCGCCGGTGATCGCGGCCAGCACCAGCACCAGCAATCCGCAGATCGCCGCCGCGTAGCCGAACCGGCCGAACTGGAACGCCTGCTGGTAGGCGTAGTAGACGACGGTGGAGGTGGCGTTGGCAGGCCCGCCGGAGGTGGTGACGAAGACCAGGTCGAAGGCCTGCAGCCCGGTGACCGCGTTGACCGTCGAGGTGACCAGCACGAAAAAGCTCGTCGGCCGCAGCATCGGCCAGGTCACGTGCCGGAACCGGTGCCACGTCCCCGCACCGTCCACGGTGGCCGCGTCGTAGAGGTCGCGCGGGATGTCGTGCAGCCCGCCGAGGAAGATCAGCATCTGGTAGCCCATCAGGAACCACGCGCTGATCAGCACCAGCGTCAGCAGCGCCAGGTCCGGGTCGCCGAGCCAGGACACCCCGCCGAGGCCGAACACCGCCGAGAGCTTGCTCAGCAGCCCGGTCTTGTCGGTGAGCAGGAACTGCCACAGCAGCCCGACCACGACCAGGCTCACCGCGTTCGGCAGGAACAGCGCGGCCCGCACCGCGCCCACCCCGGGGAAGTGGTCCCGCACCAGCAGCGCAAGACCGAGCCCGAGCGCGAACGCCAGCGGCACGAACAGCACCGCGTACAGCGCCGTCACGCCGAAGCTGCGCCACAGCAGCCCGTCCCCGGCCATCAGCCGGAAGTTGTCCAGCCCGGCCCACTCCACGTTGCCGAAACCGTCCACATCGAACAGTCCGACCACCAGCGCCAGCACCGCGGGGATCGCCACGAACACCAGCAGGCCGATGCCGTCCGGCGCCAGGAACGCCAGCGCCGTGCGGCCTTCGCGGCGCCGAGTCCGCGGGGCCGTCATTGGATCGCCGCCCCGTCGTAGGTGCCGAGGAACGTGTCGATCTGCTCGGCGGCGCCCGCCACCGCCTGCGCCGGGTCGGCGCCGTCGAGCTGGCAGGCCTGCAGCGCGTCGGAGATCGCGCGGTAGACCTCCGGCGGATAGCGCGGTTCCGGTCGCGCTTCGGTCATCACCTCGTCGGCGAACACCCGCAGCGGTCCGCTCTCGAACGCCCCGTGCCGGTCGGCGGCCCGGCGCACCGAGTACCGCGCGGGCAGGTTCGTCTTGGCCTCGGTGTTCCACCGCCGCACCCGCTCCACGCAGGCCGGGTCGGACGAGCCCAGCGCCCACACCACGAACTCCGCCGCCGCGTCCGGGTTGTTGCCCTGGGCGTTGGCGACCATCGCCCAGCTGCCCAGCGCGGTGGTGTAGGAACCGCCCTGCGGCACCGGCATCGGCGTCACGCCGTAGCGGAAGCCGGGCGCCTGCTCGGCGATTTCGGCGATGCCCCAGATCCCGAGCTGCTGCATCGCGCAGTAGCCGTCCGCGAGGTTGGAGATCGAGTCGTTGCCGCCCTCACCCCGCACTCGGCGCGGAGCGGAACCGGCGCGCACGGCGTCCTGCCACCACTGCAACGCGCGGTGCGTGGCGGGTGAGTCCAGCGAGCAGCGGCGCTGGTCCGGGGTGAACACCTCGCCGCCCGCCATCCACATGCACTGGTACCAGGTGTAGTTCTGGTAGTAGCCGGGATTGGTCTCGAACAGCATCCCGAACCGCTCCGGCGTGGTCAGCCGTTCCGCCAGCGCGAGCAGGTCGTCCCAGGTGCGCGGCAGGTCCCCTTCGGACAGGTGCGCCTGCTCGAAGGCTTGCTCGCCGTAGAACAGGGCGAGCGGTTCGATCTCCATCGGCAGCCCGTACACCCGGTCGTCGACGACCCTGGTGGACAGTCCCTGCGGCAGGAAGTCCTCCCGCATCCCCGGTTCCAGGTGCGGGGTGAGGTCGGCGAGCGCGCCGCCGTTGTAGTAGCGCAGGAAGTCGCCGGGGCTGAGCAGGAACACGTCCGGTCCGGCGCCCGCGCTGAACGAGGTCTGCAGCGTCGGCCCGGACTTGTAGTCCTTGTTCGGCACGTACCGCAGGCGGACCTGCACGTCGTGGGTGGCGTTCCACTCCGCGGCCAGCTGCACGACCCAGTCGCTCTGGCTCTTGGTCTGCCCGCCCGGACCGTAGAAGTTCCAGAAGTTGATCTCGTTCGGAGTGCGCGCCGGTGCGCAGCCCGCCGCGGCGCCCGCGAGCACGGTCGCGCCGGCTCCGCGCAGCACGGCGCGGCGGCTGATCCCGGTGGTCCTGCTGATCCCGTAGGCATCGCCCATCCAGCACCCCCAGAAAACGATTGCTGAACGGTAGTCCGAGGCGTGGATCACGGTCAATGCGCTGTTCGGGCCAACGCCGCCGGGGCAGCGCGAGCCGCACAGGTCCCGCGACGGCCGCAGCCGCCTGCGAGATCGACGAGCGGACGCTCAGGCCACGGTGGGCAGCGCGGGGCTGGTGACGTCGTAGACCCGGCCGGGCTGACCCAGCAGCGGCGGCAGGATCGCGGCCTTGCGCGCGGCCTGCTCGTCGTCGCCCCAATGCACCTGGCGGTTCGCGGTCAGCACCAGGCTCAGGTCCTGCGGCTGCTGCGCGGACACCGCCTGGACCTGGCCGCGCAGCTCGGGCGGCAGCGCGGTGAGCGCGTCCAGCGCCGCCCGCACACCGGCCGGGCGGTCGGCGCCGAGGCGCAGTTCCGGCAGACCCGGCGGCGGCTTCGGCGCGCTCCGGAACGCCACCCCGGCCTCGTCCACCAGCCGCGCCCCGCCCGGCTCGGCCAGGTACGCCACCGCGTGCCGCTCGGTCACCTGCAGCGCCACCGTCGACGGCCACTCCAGCCGGACCTGCGCGGAAGCGATCTCCGGCAGTTCGCCCAACCGGCCGCGGACGTCGTCGGTGTCGACGCGCATCATCGGCTGCCCGAGTTCGACCGCGGCGGCCTCCAGCACCGCCTGCTGCGGCGTCGCGGTGAGCCCGTCGACCCGCACCGAACGCACCCCGAGCAGCGGGGTGAAGTACAGCGCCAGCACCACGACGGTGATCACCGCCAGCCCCAGCGGCAGGATCCACCGGCGCGGCTGGCGCGGACGGGCCGCCCGCACCGGGCGGCCGCGGGTGCTGCGCGCACCCGGCCGGTTCGCCGCGCGCCCGGCGGGGCTCACACCGCTTCCCCGGTGGCGGCGCGGTCCAGTTCGGTCAGGATCTCGGCTCCGAGCATGGTCACGTCGCCCGCGCCCATCGTCAGCACCAGGTCGCCCGGTTTCGCCAAGCCCGCCACCAGCGGCGCGGCCGCGGTCAGCGACGGCTCGTAGTGCACCCGCTCGGGGGCCGCCGGGATCGCGTCGGCGATCAGCGCACCGGTCACGCCGGGCTCCGGGTCCTCCCGCGCGCCGTACACGTCGAGCACCACGATCTCGTCGGCCAGCGCCAGCGCGGTCGCGAACTCGCCCGCGAACGCGGCGGTGCGGGAGAACAGGTGCGGCTGGAACACCACGACCAGCCGCCCGTCCGCGGCGACCGGGCGGGCCGCGCGCAGCTGCGCGTCCACTTCGGTCGGGTGGTGCGCGTAGTCGTCGTAGACCTGCACCCCGGCGGCCTGGCCCTTGAACTCGAAACGCCGCCGCACTCCGCCGAACGCGGCGAGACCGTCCAGCAGCCCTTCCAGCTCGGCACCGAGTTCCAGCCCCGCGAGCATGGCGGCGACCGCGTTGCCCGCCATGTGCTCGCCCGGCACCGAAACCTGCACGTCCACGCGGTGCGCCGGGTGGTCCGGCCCGGCGTGCAGCTCGACGGTGGCGACCCCGGCGCCGTGCTCGGGGCGGTAGCCGACCAGGCGGGCGTCGCCGTGCCCGGTGACCGAATGCCCGTAGCGGCGGACCCGCAGCCCGGCGAGCTCGGCGCGTTCGGCCAGCGCCGCCGCGCCCGGGTCGTCGGCGTCGGCGATGAGCACTCCGCCGGGTTCGATGCGGCGCACGAACTCCTCGAAGACCTCGGTGTAGGCCTCCGCGGTGCCGTGGTGGTCGAGGTGGTCCGGTTCCACGTTGGTGACCACCGCGACCGACGGCGCGAACACCAGGAACGAGCCGTCGCTCTCGTCGGCTTCGGCGACGAACACGCCGCCTTCCCCGTGGTGCGCGTTCGCGCCGGAGTCGTTGAGGTCGCCGCCGATCGCGAACGACGGGTCCAGCCTGCAGTGCTGCAACGCCACGGTGAGCATCGACGTCGTGGACGTCTTGCCGTGTGTGCCCGCCACGCAGGCCACCCGGTGATCGGCCATCAGCGCCGCGAGCGCTTCGGCGCGGCGCAGTACGGCGACTCCGCGCCGCTGCGCTTCGAGCAGCTCCGGGTTGTCCGGGCGGATCGCGGTGGAGACCACGATCGCCGTCGGGTCGCGGTCGAACTGGTCCAGGTTCTCCGCCCGGTGCCCCAGCGCCACGTGCGCGCCCTGCGCGCGCAGTGCCAGCACGGTGCGCGAGTCGCGCGCGTCGGAACCGGACACCTGGCGGCCGCGGGCCAGCAGGATGCGGGCGATGCCGCTCATCCCGGCGCCGCCGATGCCGACCAAGTGCACTCGGGACAGCAGGTCCTCGTCGGGTCGCTCGCTCACTGCCCGGCCACCTCCAGCACGATCCGGGCGAGGACCTGGTCGGCCTCGCGGTGACCGCTGCCCAGCGTCGCACGGCTCATCATCTGCAGCCGCTGCGGGTCGCGGGCCATCGGCAGCAGCTCACCGGCGACCTTGTCCGGGGTCATGTCCTCGTCCGAGACCAGCACCGCGCCCCCCGCGGAAACCACCGGCTGCGCGTTGAGCGCCTGCTCGCCGTTGCCGTGCGGCAGCGGCACGAACACCGCGGGCAGGCCGACCGCGGAAACCTCGGCGACGGTCATCGCGCCGGACCGGCACACCACCAGATCGGCAGCGGCGTAGGCGAGGTCCATGCGCTCCAGGTACGGCACGGCCACGTAGTTCGGGGCGCCCGGAACCTGTTGCACCGCAAGGGTGTTCTTCGGCCCGTGCGCGTGCAGCACGCCGATCCCGGCGCGGCCGAGCGCTTGCGCTGCGCCGGAGAACGCGGTGTTCAGCGTCTGCGCGCCCTGCGAACCGCCGAAGACCAGGATCGTCGGGGCGTGCGGGTGCAGCCCGAAGAACTGCCGCGCCTGCGCGCGCAGCGCCATCCGGTCCAGGCCGGTGATCGATTCGCGCAGCGGGATCCCGATCGGGCGGGCGCCCGCCAGGCCGCTGTCCGGGGTCGCCGAGAGCACCCGCTCGGCGTAGCGCGCGCCGATCTTGTTGGCGATTCCGGCGCGCGCGTTTGCTTCGTGCACCACGATCGGCGTCCGCCCGCGCGCGGCGAGGTAGGCGGGCAGCGAGACGTAGCCGCCGAAGCCGACGACGACGTCGGCCTGCACGCGCTCCAGGATCTCCTTGGTCTGGCGCACCGACTCGCGGACCTTCATCGGCAGCTTCAGCAGCTCGGTGCTGGGTTTGCGCGGCATCGGCACCGGCGGCACCAGCTCCAGCGGGTAGCCGCGGGCGGGAACCAGGCGGTTCTCCATGCCGCGTTCGGTGCCCAGCGCGGTGATTCGCGCGTCCGGGCGCGCGCGGCGGACGGCGTCGGCGAGCGCCAGCGCGGGCTCGATGTGCCCGGCCGTGCCGCCGCCCGCGACGACGACCGAGAGCGGGCGCTGCGGCGGGCCGGGTTGCCAGCCCGGGTACGGCTGGTTCGCCTGCTGGCCGGGGAAGCCGGGCGGCGGGCCGGGTTGTCCCGGCTGCGGCGGTTGGCCCTGCTGAGGCTGGCCCGGATAGCCCGGGTAGCCCTGCTGCCCGGGATGGCCCTGCTGGCCCTGCTGCCCGGGGTAGCCCTGCTGCCCCGGATGACCCTGCTGACCCGGATGCCCCGGAAAACCGCCAACCGGTCCCGGCTGCCCCGGGAAACCGCCCTGCGGTCCGGGAGGGCCGGCCTGCCCGGGAGATCCGGGCCCGCCCGGAAAGCCGGGCTGGCCGCGGTAGCCGGGTTGCTGCCCGTTCAACGGTTTCCTCCTCGTGTCGGTGCCCGGGAACCGGATTTGGCGCGCGGCGCCGTGCGCCCTCGCGCGTCCGAGGTTCCCCGGCGGGTCTGCGACGCCCCGGTGCTGCGCGAACCGGGGCGGTTGGACGGCGCTGGGCGCGCGGCCCGTCGTTTGGCGGGCGGGCGGTACGGCGCGGGCGTCGGCAGCCGCAGCAGCTTGCCGACGCGACCCGGCCCGAGCGAGCGCAGCGCGGCGATCGCCTCCGGCTCGTTGCGCGCGAAGTTCGCCAGCAGCCCGAACACCAGCATGCTGGTGACCACCGACGACCCGCCGGAGGAGATCAACGGCAGCGGCAACCCGGTGACCGGCAGCAGCCCCACCACGTAGCCGACGTTGATCGCGGCCTGCCCGGCCAGCCAGGTGGTCAGCGTCGCCGAGACCAGCCGGATCCACGGGTCGGTGTTGCGCGCCGCGATCCGCAGGCCCACGTAGGCGGTGGTGCCGAACAGGCCGAGCACCACCGCGCAGCCCACGAAGCCGAGTTCTTCCCCGATCACGGCGAAGATGAAGTCGTTGTGCGTGTTCGGCAGGTACTGCCACTTCGACCAGCCCTGCCCGAGCCCGCGCCCGAACAGGCCGCCGTCGGCGAGCGCGTACAGCGCCTGCTGCGCCTGGTAGCCCGCGCCGCTGGAGTTGGCCGAGGGGTTGAGGAACGAGGTGATCCGGTCCATCCGGTAGGTCGCCAGCGACGCCAGCACTATCGCCGCGGTCACCGCGCCGAGCACCCCCACGCCGAACAGCCGCAGCGGTGCCCCGGCGAACCACATCAGCGCCAGCAGCACGATGAACAGCGTGACCGTGGAGCCGAGGTCGGGCTGCAGCATCACCAGCGCGAACATCACCAGCCCGGCGGGCACCACCGGCACCAGCAGGTGCCGGTACTGCGCCAGCATTCCGCGCTTGGTGACCAGCACGTGCGCGCCCCACACGGCGAACGCGATCTTGGCGAACTCGACCGGCTGGAACGAGACCGGCCCGAAGTCGAACCAGCTGCGCGCGCCGCCGCGTTCCTCCCCGAGCGGGGTCAGCACCAGCACCAGCAGCAGCAGGCAACCGCCGAACACCGACAGGCTGTGCCTGCGCAGCAGCTTCACCGGCATCCGCAGCGCGCCGTAGAACAGCACCAGCCCCGCCGCGCAGTACGCGAGCTGCTTGACGAAGATCCCGTAGGACGACCCGCCGCTGCTGAACGAGTCCACACTGGACGCCGACAGCACCATGACCAGTCCGAACACGGTCAGCAGCCCGAACACCGCCAGCAGCAGGTGGAACGAGGCCAGCGGCCGGGTCAGCCAGGCGGTCAGCGGCGTGGTCAGCGCGGCGAGCCCGGTGGGGCGTTGGTTCTCGCGCGAGCCCTGGTTCTTGCGCGGGCTCTGGGCGGTGGCGGTCGCCATCGTCGCTCACCCGCCGGTCGTGGTCGCGACGGCGGGCAGGGCGCGCACCGCGTCGGCGAACGCCCGGCCGCGGTGCGCGTAGTCGGTGAACATGTCCATCGAGGCGGCCGCGGGCGCGAGCAGGACCGCCGTGCCCGGCCGGGCGTGCCCGGCCGCCAGCTGGACTGCTTGTGCCATGCCCGCATCGTCTCCCGCCGCGACCTGCTCGATCGGCACCCGGGGGGCGTGTCGGGCCAGTGCGTCGGCGAATTTGCCCCGGTCGCGTCCGATGAGCACCACCGCGTCCAGCCGTTCGGCGTTGCGCGCGACGACGTCGGTCACGTCGGCGTCTTTGAGCAGCCCACCCGCGATCCACACCACCCGCGGGTGCGCCCGCAGCGCGGCGTCCGCGGCGTGCGGGTTGGTCGCCTTGGAATCGTCCACATAGGTCACACCGGCGGCTTCGGCGATCACCACCGAACGGTGCGCCCCGGGCTCGAATTCGCGCAGCCCGCGGGAAACCGCATCGGGTTCGACGCCGTGCGCGCGGGCGAGCGCGGCCGCGGCGAGCGCGTTGGCCTGGTTGTGCGGGCCCGCGGGATGCACGTCGGCGATCGAGGCGAGCCGCACGTCCTCGCCGAAGGCGTCGCCGACACCGCCGAAGGCCCGATCGACCAGCGCGCCGCCGGAGATGCCGAGCTGCCCGGGCCCCGGCTCGGACAGCGTGAACGACACCGCCCGCTGCGTCCCGGCGGCCAGCTTCGCGGACCACTCGTCGTCGGCGTTGTGCACCGCGACGGCGTTGCCCGCGTACACCTTCGCCTTCGCCGCCCCGTAGGCGTCCATCGACCCGTGCCAGTCGAGGTGGTCGTCGGCGAGGTTGAGCACGACACCGGCGTGCGCGGCCAGCGACCGCGACCAGTGCAGCTGGAAGCTGGACAGCTCCACCGCGAGCACCCGATGCCCGGCGCGCACCGCGTCCACCACCGGGAGCCCGACGTTGCCGCAGGCCACCGCGTCCGCACCGGCCGCGCGCAGCACCGACTCCAGCATCCCGACGGTGGTGGTCTTGCCGTTCGTTCCGGTCACCGCGAGCCACTCCGCCGGTTCGGGGCGTTGCCGGTCCAGCCACCAGGCGAGTTCGACCTCGCCGATGACTTCGACGCCGGCGGCTTCGGCGGCCGCCAGCAGCGGCACGCCGGGTCGCCAGCCGGGGCTGGTCACCACCAGGTCGGTACCTGCAGGCGGCTCCGCCAGGCCCGGCACCAGCTCGGCGCCTTCGGCGCGCAGCGAGGCCAGCTCGGCGAGCCGTTCCTCCGAGGCGTCGGTGAGCGTCACCCGGGCACCCGCGGCCAGCAACGCTTCCGCGGCCGACCGCCCGGACACCCCGGCCCCGGCGACCAGCACGTCCCGGTCCCGCAATGCTTGCGCCACGCCGTGCTCCCCTGATTCCCCGACGATCCTGATTCCCCGACGATCCTCCTGGCCTGCGGCCGCCCGGGCAGGCGGCCCCATCCCGCTCACGACCCGGACAGCGCCAGCCAGTCCGCGTAGAACAGCCCGAGGCCGAACAGCGCGCTGATCCCCGCCAGGATCCAGAACCGGATGATCACCGTGGTTTCCGCCCACCCCGCCAGCTCGAAGTGGTGGTGGAACGGCGCCATCCGGAACAGCCTTCGCCGCGTGCTGCGGAACACCACGATCTGCAGCACCACCGACAGCGCCTCGACCACGAACAGCCCGCCCACGACGACCATCAGCAGCTCGGTGCGGGTCACCATGGACAACCCGGCGACCAGGCCGCCGATGGCCAGCGAACCGGTGTCGCCCATGAAGATCTTCGCCGGTGCCGCGTTCCACCACAGGAACCCGATGCACGCGGCCATCGCCGCGGCCGCCACCACCGCGATGTCCAGCGGGTCGCGCACCGTGTAGCAGGCCGGCGTGGGCCCGCCGCCGGTGGGCGCGGTGCAGTCGTAGCGCAGCTGCCAGAACGAGATCAGCACGTAGCACGCCAGCACCATCGCCGCGGTGCCACCGGCAAGGCCGTCCATGCCGTCGGTGAAGTTGACCGCGTTGGACCAGCCGCTGATCGCGATGTAGGCGAAGATCACGAACCCGACCACGCCGAACGAGACGACCGTGATGTCCCGGATGAACGACAGGTGCTCGGAGGCCGGCGTGATGCCCGCCTCGTCCTGGAACTGCATCGCCAGGATCGCGAACAGCACCGAGGCGACCAGCTGGCCCACCAGCTTCGCGGTCTTGTTCAGCCCCAGGTTGCGCTGCTTGCGGATCTTGATGAAGTCGTCCAGGAACCCCACGATGCCCAGCGCGGTGGTCAGCCCGAGCACCAGCAGCCCGGACGCCGACGGCGCCTGGTCGGCCACCGTGAGGTGGGTGGCCAGGTACCCCGCCCACATCGCGACGAGGATCGCCATCCCGCCCATGGTGGGCGTTCCCCGCTTGGCCGAGTGCGACTTCTGCACCTCTTCGCGGATCTCCTGGCCGAAGCCCTGCTTCGAGAAGATCCGGATCAGGTACGGGGTGAACAGGATGGACACGACCAGCGCCACCGCGGCGGCGACGAGGATGCTCTTCACGCGGCACCCCCGGTCAGCGCCTCGGCGACCTGCCACAGCGCGGCCACTTTGGACGCCTTGGCCAGCACGACGTCACCGGGACGCAGCTCGTCGCGCAGCAGCGCGACGGCGGCATCGACGTCCGGCACCAGAACCGACTCCTCTCCCCACGACCCTTCCAGCGACGCACCCTGGTGCATCGCGCGCGCCTGGTCACCGACGACCACGAGGCGGTCGATGTTGAGCCGGACGGCCAGCCGCCCGATCTCGTCGTGCGCGGCGACCCCGGACTCGCCGAGTTCGCCCATCACCCCGAGCACCGCCCAGGCGCGGCCGGGTTTTCCCCTGGTCATCGACGCGAGCGTTTTCAGCGCCGCGCGCACCGACTCCGGGTTGGCGTTGTAGGCGTCGTTGACGACGGTGACGCCGCCGGAGGTCTCGGCGACCTCCATCCGCCGCGCGGACACGCGCCGCACCGAACCGAGCCGTTCGGCGGTCTCGGCGAGCGTCGCGCCGAGTTCCAGCGAGATCGCGGCGGCGGTCAGCGCGTTGCCGACGTGGTGCTCGCCGTGCAGCGGCAGGCTCACCCGCGCCGAGCCTTCGGCGGTGACCAGCGTGAACGTGGGCCGCGCCCGCTCGTCGAGCTCGACGTCCTCGGCGCGGACTTGCGCCTTCGGGCTCTCGCCGACGAAGACCACGCGAGCCGCGGTCCGCTCGGCCATCGCGGCCACCAGCGGGTCGTCGGCGTTGAGCACCGCGACTCCGCCGTCGGCAGCCGCGGGCAGCGCCGCGACGAGTTCGCCCTTGGCCTGCGCGATGGCTTCCGGCGAGCCGAATTCGCCGAGGTGCGCGCTGCCGACGTTGAGCACCGCACCGATCCGCGGCGGCGCCACCTCGCACAGCGCAGCGATGTGGCCGACGCCGCGCGCGGACAGCTCCAGCACGAGGTGCCTGGTGTGCTCGTCGGCGCGCAGCACCGTCCACGGGTGGCCGAGTTCGTTGTTGAACGAGCCGGGCGGCGCCACGGTCGGCCCGGCCGGTTCCAGCACCTGCGCGATGAGGTCCTTCGTGGAGGTCTTGCCGGACGATCCGGTCACCCCCACCACGGCCAGCTCCGGCAGCCGGTCCACCACGTGCCGGGCCAGCCGCGCCAGCCCGGCCAGCACCGCGGCACCGCTGCCGTCGGCGTCGCCCGCCAGCGCCATCGCGCGGGACGGGTGGTGCGCGGGCAGCTCGGGAACGATCACCGACGGGATCGGCGCGTCCGCTGTGGACACTTCGCGGGCGGCGAGCACCCCGGCGGCGCCGTCCGCGACGGCTCCGGCGGCGTAGTCGTGCCCGTCGACGCGTTCACCGGGCATCGCCACGAACAACCCGCCGGGGCCGATCTGCCGGGAGTCGAACTCGACGGGGCCGGTGACGGTTTCGGTGCCGTCCGCGTGGTGGAGCCTGCCGCCGACCGCTCGCGCGATGTCAGCGAGGCTGAGCGGGATCACCTTGCCTCCTCGTTGCTGCCCCGGCCTCCGGCCGGGGACGTGGGCTCCCCCAGATTTCCTTGCGCGGCTTGAAGTTTCGTGCGCCGGCCTGCGCCGCAGCGCCGCGGCGACCTCGTCGCGGTCGGAGAACGGGTGCACCACCCCCGCGATCTCCTGCCCCGTCTCGTGGCCCTTGCCCGCGATCACGACCACGTCCCCGGTGCGCGCCCGCGACACCGCCTCGCCGATGGCTTCGCGGCGATCGCCGACCTCGCGGACCTCGCCGCGTTCGCCCGCGGGCACTTCCAGCGCACCGGCGAACATGGCGGCGCGGATGTCGGCGGGGTCTTCGCTGCGCGGGTTGTCGTCGGTGACGATCAGCAGGTCGCTGCGGCGCGCGGCGGCCTCGCCCATCAGCGGCCGTTTGGCGATGTCCCGGTCGCCGCCGCAGCCGAGCACGACCAGCACGCGGGACTCGCCGGCCTGCGCGCGGGCGGCGTCGAGCACCGCGGCGACCGCGCCCGGTTTGTGCGAGTAGTCCACGACGGCGGTGAAGTCCTGGCCGAGCGCGACGCGCTCCATCCGGCCGGGAACGTCCACTTCGGCCAGTCCGCGCTCGACGGCCGCCGCCGGGACCCCGGCGGCGCGCAGCACTCCGGCGGCCAGCAGCGCGTTGGCCACGTTGAACGGGCCGGGCAGCCGCAGCCGCACCGCCAGGTCGCCGTCCGGGCCGTGCGCGGTGAAGCGCTGCTCACCGGTCGGAAACGCCTGCACCGGGCCGGGCGTCCAGGAGGCGTCGCCCGCGGTGGAGACGGTCGTGGTGTCCGCGGTGACCAGCCGGCGCCCCCACTCGGTGTCCACGCACACCACTTCGCGTTCCGAGCGGCCGTCGAACAGCAGCGCCTTGGCCTGGAAGTAGTCCTCCAGGTCGCGGTGGAAGTCCAGGTGGTCCTGGGACAGGTTGGTGAACGCGCCGACCGCGAACCGGGTGCCGCCGACGCGGCCGAGCGCGAGCGCGTGGCTGGAAACCTCCATCGGCACGTGCGTCACGCCGTGCTCGACCATCACCGCCAGCAGCGCCTGCAGGTCCGGGGCCTCCGGAGTGGTGAACGCGCTTTCCAGGCGCTCCCCCGCGATGCGGGTTTCCACCGTGCCGACCAGGCCGGTGGTGTGCCCGGCCGCGCGCAGCGCGGACTCCAGCAGGTAGCAGGTGGTGGTCTTGCCGGAAGTGCCGGTGACGCCGAGGACGGCGAGCTTGCCGGACGGGTCGCCGTAGATGCGGGCGGCAGCGGCACCGAGCACGTCGCGCGGATCGTCGTGCACCAGCAGCGCGACCTCGCCGGAACGCACCCGCGGGTCGTCGAGCAGCGCGACCCGGTCGATCCCGGCCTGGTCGGTGAGCACCGCGGCGGCACCCGCGCTCAGCGCTTCGCCCGCGAAGTCGGCGCCGTGCACCCGGGTGCCCGGGAGCGCGGCGAACAGATCGCCGTCGAGCACGTGCTGCGCCCGCAGCGTCGCACCGGTCACGACCCCCGCGCCGGGGGAATGACCAGGAACGTCGATGACCCGCGCACCGATGTTCTCGGCGAGCTGCTGGATCCGCACCGGCTCGACGTGAGCGGGTCGAGGCGGGGCTGTCGCGACCGCGGAAGGCACGTCGCGCAAGGCTACCGGTACCACTTGACGGGTCATGCTCATGGTCGGCTGTGCGCGCCGGGTACTCGCCCGCTGACGCGACCGGGACCACTCGGTCGTTTTCGCGCGGCGCCGCGCAGGGGCCGCCGGAAGCGCCGCCCGCAATTCGCCGAAAACGCGGCGGAATCCCGCTCCGCGAATCGCCGCATCGCGGCCGTTGTCCGAACTCGGGCAGAAACCGCGAACAACGATTCCGACCTCCCGCATTCCTGAACGATCGGCGACACCGCCGATTCGGTGATATTCGATAACTGCGTTCTGGAGCGGGTCGCGAACCGTCGCTCACACCACCGCCCGCGGACCGGCGCCGAGCAAGTTTCACCAGCTCAGCGCCATGATCCAAAAACATCGGAGAACTGCGGTAATCCGCCGCTCAACCGCCCGAATATCCGGCGCCGCGCCCAATGTCGGCGGCAAGTGCTCTGAAGGGGTCACACACGTTCGGCAGAAAGCCGATGCCACCCCGTGGCCGGCCAGGCGAGGACCCGACGTACGGCCGGGGCCGTCCGTGCGAAGTTGTTGGTCCGTCTCGTGCAATTTTGTGGTGCTGCGGGTGCCCATTCGCTTAGCGTTGCATCCCGTCAGGTCGACGGTTCCGCTGGTTTTCGGGGAGGGCTCGTGGGAGCACGACCCGCGAGGTGCGCCGCGCTGCACCGCCCGCACCGGCGGAACCGTCCTGCCCCGCCTGACGTGAGCCGTGCACGGGCCGTGGCGCGAACGGCCCGTGCACGCGCTGGAACCGCGAGCACGCCGTTAGTGGACCTGCAAGGTCTGCACCGGCGCGGGTTCCGGGGAGAGCGGGATCTGGTAGCGCTGCGCGAGGTACGCGGCGATGTCGTGGAACAACGGAGCAGCCGAATCCGAGTCCGGCAGGCCCTTCTTCGGCGCGTCCAGCATCAGCCCGACCACGAACCGCGGATCGTCCGCGGGCATGATCCCCGCGAAGGTGATCCAGTTCGAGGACTGGCTGTAGCAGTTGCACGCCGGGTTGACCTGCTGCGCGGTACCGGTCTTGCCGGAGATCTGGAACCCCTCCAGCGCCGCGTCCTTGCCGGTGCCCTGCTGCTTCGGCGCGCCCTGCACCACGCCGCGCAACATGTCCTTCACCGTGTGCGCGGTCTGCGGGCTGACCACCCGCACCCCGTCCGGGGGCGGCTTTTCCACCCGCGTGCCGTCCGGGCGCACCTCCGAGGAGATGATCCGCGGCGGCACCCGCACCCCGTCGTTGGCGATGGTCTGGTACATCCCGGCCATCTGCAGCACCGTCATCGAAAGGCCCTGCCCGATCGGCAGGTTCGCGAACGTGCTGCCGGACCATTCCTCCCGCGGCGGCACCGTGCCCCCGCTCTCGCCGGGCAGGCCGATGCCGGTGGGCTGGCCCAGTCCGAACTTGCGCACCAGCTCGTTGAACCGGTCCGGCCCGAGTTCCTGCGCGGTCATCAGCGTGCCCACGTTGGACGACTTGCCGAGCACGCCGGTGAAGGTCAGCGGGATCGTGCCGTGCGACCAGGCGTCCCCGACGGTGCGGTCCGCGACCTTGATCGAACCCGGCACCTGCATGACCGTCTCCGGGCGCTTGATCCCGTGCTCGATCGCCCCGGCCGCGGTGATCACCTTGTTCACCGAACCCGGTTCGAAGGGCGTGGTCACGGCCGGGTTGCCGAGCCCGTCCGGGCCCCACTTCGGCGAGTTCGGGTCGAACGACTTGTCGTTGGCCAGCGCGTACACCTCACCGGTGTGCGCGTCGAGCACCACCGCGCTGGCGCTGCGCGCCTGGGTCTTGCGCGCGTACTTGGTCAGCTTGTCCTGGACCATGTACTGCACGTCGGAGTCCAGCGTCAGCCCGACGTCGGAGCCGGGCACGGCCGATTGGACCTGCCGCTCGGTGCCGGGGATGACCAGGTCGCTGCCCATCGCGGTGTCCGAGACCTTCTTGCCGTCGGTGCCCGCGAGCAGCTTGTCCAGCGAGCCCTCCAGCCCGATCCTGCCCAGCACCTTGCCCGCGTCCTCGCTCCACCGCGCACCGCCGAGCACCGCCGAACCGGTGTCGCCCGCCGGGTATTCGCGGGTGGCGCGGTACTCGGCGCCGATCTGCGAGTACTTCTCGGTGATCAGGCGCGCGGCGCCGGGGTCGATCACCGGCCCGATCTTGACGTAGCTGGAGTCGCTGAACAGCGCCTCGGTGATCTGCCGCTCGTCGACCCGGTCGCCGAGCACCTGGTGGATGTAGCGGGCGACCTCGTGCTTGTACTGCTCGGCGGTCGGTTCCGCCGGGTTCTTCGCGTGTTCCTCGTTCTGGTCCTCGGTGAGCTTGTTCGGCGTCGCGTACAGCTGCCTGGCTTCGCTGCTGAACGCCAGCACGTTGCCGCTGCGGTCGGTGATCGAACCGCGTTCGGCGGGGATCGCCGAGACGGTGTGGCGCTGCTTGGCGGCGTCCGCGGACAGCTGCTGCGCCTGCAAGCCCTGGACCTGGACCAGCTTCCCCCCGGTGAGCACCAGCGCCAGCACCAGCAGCAGGCGGCCGATCTTCAACCGCCGCGCGCTGCCGGCCACGTCGGTGCGCGCGGTCCGCCGGCTCCCCCCGGCGGGCCGCGTCCCCCTGCGGACCATCAGCGCCCCTCCACCGCCGGGATCGGCACGGCCTGCCGCTGCGGATCAGGCACCTGCTGCCCGTCCGGCGGCGGCTGCGGCGCCGGTGACTGCGGAGCCGGCGGCTGCGGAATCGACGGCGGGGAAACCGGCGGCGGGGGCGGCGGCGTCGCGGGTTCGGGCGCGGTCGCCGCCTGCGGATCACCGATCGTGCGGACACCGCCGTCCGGCTGCACCAGCAGGTGCGCCGGCGGCGAGTCCGGCGGCACCATGCCCAGCTCGGCGGCTTTGCGCTGCAAGGCGGGGGTGGAGTCCATGTTGCTGACCTCCCGCAGCAGCAGCTCGCGCTGCTCGTTGAGCGCGGTCAGTTCCGCACCGGAGCGCTGCAGCCGGTAGGAACCGCCGACGGTGGCGATGGACAGCGACAGCGAGGTCACCAGGCCCACCCCCAGCACGCCCATCACCACGACGACCAGCGGCGCCCGCGAGGTCGCCACCTTGGCCTGCAACTGGCGGGCCGCCGGGCGCACCGCGCTGAGCCGCAGCAGCCGCGGCTGGCGCTGCTCGACCGCCGGGCGCTGCCCGCGCGGGCGGCGTTCCGGAGCTTCCCGGGCGGAGCGTTCCCGGCGTTCCTCCCGGCGGTTGTAGGCGCGTTCGGCGGCCGCGGACCGGCCGCGGGCCTTGGTGTCCTGTTTGGACTTCGTCGCCGAGTTCCGGCGGGTCGCGGTCTTCTGCGTCGCCGTCTTCTGGGTCGCAGTCTTGTCCGCCCCGGACTGCTGCGACTTGCCCTTCTCGGTGGTGTTCTTCTTGCCCGCGGTGCCGGTGCGCGAAGCAGCCGTCTTGGCGCGAGTCGGTGCCGTCATGCCGCCTCCTTGATCCGTTCGGCGGCGCGCAGCCGCACCGACGCGGCCCGCGGGTTCTCCGCCGCTTCCTGTTCGCCCGCGAGCTCGGCGCCCCGGGTCAGCAGCCGCAGCTGCGGACCGTGCCCGGGAAGTTCCACGGGCAGGTCGATCGGAGTGCGGGACCGGGCGAGTTCGGCCATCGCCCGCTTGACCAGGCGGTCCTCCAGCGAGTGGTAGGACAGCACGACGATCCGCCCGCCCCCGGCCAGCGAGTCCAGCGCCGCGGGCAGCGCCCGCCCGAGCACGTCGAGCTCGGCGTTGACCTCGATGCGCAACGCCTGGAAGGTGCGTTTCGCCGGATGCCCGCCGGTGCGCCTGCTCGCCGCGGGCACCGCGTCGTAGACCAGTCGCACCAGCCGATCGCTGCGGTCGAACGGTTCCTTGCCGCGCTCCCGCACGATCGCGCCGGCGATCTTGGAGGCGAACCGCTCCTCCCCGTAGTCGCGCAGGATCCGGACCAGTTCGCCGGTGGAGTAGGTGTTGAGCACGTCGGCCGCGCTCTGCCCGGCGCCCGGGTCCATCCGCATGTCCAGCGGCGCGTCCCGGGCGTAGGCGAATCCGCGCTCGGCTTCGTCCAGCTGCAGCGACGAGACCCCGAGGTCGAACAGCACCGCGTCCACAGTGGGCAGTTGGAGGCGGTCGAGCACTTCGGCCCACTCGTCGTAGACCGCGTGCACCAGGTGCAGCCGGTCGGCGAACTCCGCCAGCCGCAGGCCCGCGAGCCGCAGCGCTTCCGGATCGCGGTCCAGGCCGATCAGCGTGAGCTGCGGGTGCGCGCGCAGCAGCGCTTCCGCGTGCCCGCCCATGCCCAGCGTCGCGTCCACCGCGACCGCGGGGCGGTCGGCGAGCGCGGGCGCCAGCAGTTCCAGCGTGCGCGCCAGCGCCACCGGAACGTGCCGGTCGCGGGCGGAGCCGCCGGCTTCCGATGCGTCGGTCACTGCGGTCCCTCCCTCCCGCATACCTGGTCCGCGCCACCGCCCCTGCGGCGGCGGCAGGCTCGTCCACCTGCACAGCTGTCTCACCAACGCGGCGCCGCAGCGGCCTCGCGGAAGTTCCCGCCCGGCGGCACCGATCACGCCTGGTCCCAGCCCGCCCGTGCCTCCTGGTGCCGGGGAAGGTGCACCAGGACGCCGAGGCGGACCGAGGCCGGACGCCACCGGTCCCGCTAGAACAACCCGGGCAGGACCTCCTCCCTGGCTTGGGCGTAGCTCTCCTCGTGCTCGTCGAGGTAGGACTGCCACCGTTCGGCGTTCCAGATCTCCAGCCGGTTGATCGCGCCGATCACCACGCAGTCCTTGTCCAGTCCCGCGTAGCGGCGCAGTTCCGGTGCGATCGGGATCCGGCCCTGCCCGTCCGGGCGCTGCTCGTCGGTGCCCGCGAACAGGTACCGCTGGTAGGCGCGGACGGATTCGTTGGTGAGCGGGGCCTCGGCGACCTTGCGGGCCAGCTGCTCGAACTCGGCACGCGGGAAGACGTAGAGGCAGTGGTCCTGCCCTTTGGTGACCATCAGCCCCCCTGCCAGTGCGTCCCGGTACTTCGCAGGCAGCGTCAGACGCCCCTTGTCGTCGAGCTTGGGGCTGTAGGTACCGAGGAACATCCCGGGACCACCTCCCCCGCGGACCCGACGGTCCGACGACTCCGGCAACGACGGGCGATCGGCGGTGCCTGCCGCTGCGCCACCAGCGGCGGTCGCACCGGGCCACCTCGGCGCTCCCCGGAGCCGGGCGGAGCCCCCGTTTGCCCCACCGGGCGCCACAGTACCCCACTTCCCTCCACCGTCAACCGGGACCGGAGCCCGACACGCCGCGGCGAGTCGGGCGTTTGCCCAGCTAAACGGCCTCTTAACGCAAGTGGTGCGGGGTGGGGGACGTGGTGCGGCACTCGGCACCGGACTGCGCCGAAACACCCGATCGGGATCTCCCCCGGCAACCCGGCCCGCCCGCCCGTGCGGATGCCGGGGAGCGGGCGTGGGGGAAGGTGGGGAACGGCCAGGCCACCGGCACCGGTACGGACTCCGACGCCGGTTTGGCACACTGCGGAGGCACGCTCAGCGCGCGATCAGCCGACGATCGCCGTGATCGCCCGCCTGCGGCGCCGGAACAGCGCCCGCGCGGAAGGGCCCACGCGGAAGGTGACTCGCCGCGGCGCCCGGAGCAGCACCTTGGAGGTTGCGTGACGCCCAACATGCCCACATCCGGCACCGCTTACGCCGGTGGCGGGCAAGCCGAACCCGGCTCCGGCGACGGCGGCACGCAACAGCCGGCCGAACCCGGCACCATCGCCGGCCTGCACTCGACGCTGCAGCGGATCGCGGCGAACGTGGAACAGGTGCTGGTCGGCAAGCCCGAGGTCGTGCGGGTGGCACTGGTCACCCTGCTCGCCGAAGGCCACCTGCTGGTCGAGGACGTGCCGGGCGTCGGCAAGACCTCGCTGGCCAAGGCGCTGGCCCGGTCCATCGACTGCACCGTGAACCGCATCCAGTTCACCCCGGACCTGCTGCCCAGCGACATCACCGGCGTGGCGATGTACAACCGGCAGGCGGAGTCCTTCGAGTTCCGGCCCGGCCCGGTGTTCGCCAACATCGTGGTCGGCGACGAGATCAACCGCGCATCCCCGAAGACCCAGTCGGCGCTGCTGGAGTGCATGGAGGAGAACCAGGTCACCGTCGACGGCGAGACCTACCCGCTGGAAGCGCCGTTCATGGTCATCGCCACCCAGAACCCGGTGGAGATGGAGGGCACCTACGCGTTGCCGGAGGCGCAGCGGGACCGCTTCACCGCCCGCGTGTCGGTCGGCTACCCGGATCCGCAGGCCGAACTGGCCATGGTCGACGAGCACACCGGGCACGAGCCGATGGACCAGCTGCGCCCGGTCGCCGACGGCGGCCGGATCCGCGCGCTGCTGCAGGCGGTGCGCGAGGTGCACGTGAGCACCGAGCTGCGCCGCTACGTGATCGAGATCGTCAGCGCCACCCGGTCGCTGCCGGAACTGCGACTGGGCGCCTCGCCGCGCTCGACGCTGCAGCTGATCCGCGCCGCGCGGGCGCAGGCCGCGCTGTCCGGCCGGGACTACGTGGTCCCGGACGACGTGCAGGAGGTCGCCGTGCCGGTGCTGGCGCACCGCCTGGTGCTGACCAGCGAGGCCCGCGCCACCAGGCGTTCCGCTTCGGACCTGGTGCGCTCGCTGCTGCGCCGCGTCGAGGTGCCGCGCGGCGACGCCGGGCGGTAGCCGTTGCTGTCCGGCCTGACCGTGCGCGGCCGCTGCCTGCTGGCGGCGGGCGTGGCCGCCGCAGTGTGCTCGGTGGCGCTCGACGAGCGGGACCTGCTGCGGATCGCCGCTTTCGTCGTAGTGCTGCCGCTGCTGGCGATGGTCGTCGCCGCCCGCGTCCGGCACGGGCTGCGGGTGCGGCGGGAGGTGCTGCCCGGCCGGGTCCAGGTCGGTGCGCAGGCGGAAGTCCGGCTGCACGTCACCGGCTCGGGTGCGGTGCCGCTGGGCGGGCTGCAGCTGGAGGACGAGGTGCCGCACGCGCTCAGTTCCCACCCGTACTTCCGCGTCGAGCACGTCCGCCGCGCGGGCGCGGTGCTGGACTACCAGGTCACGCCGCAGCTGCGCGGCATCCACCAGATCGGGCCGCTGCGCACCCGGGTCGGCGATCCGTTCGGGCTGGCCGAGTTCGGCCACGAGCTCGGCGGCCGCAGCAGGCTGGTGGCGGTGCCGCGGGTGGTCCCGCTCGGCGGCTTACCCGCCGGTTCGGGTCTGGGCACCGGCGAGGACGGCACCACGCGGCTGCGCGCCGGGCACGGCGACGACGACACGATGGTGCGGGAGTACCGGCACGGCGACGACATCCGGCGGGTGCATTGGAAGAGCACCGCCAAGCGCGACGAGCTGATGGTGCGGGTCGAGGAGCGGCCTTGGCACGGCGGCGTGACGGTGCTGCTGGACCGGCGAACGGCTGCGCACCGCGGCAGCGGCGCGGCCTCCAGCCTGGAGTGGGCGGTCTCGGCCGCAGCGAGCATCTGCGCGCACCTGCACGCGCACGACCAGCAGGTTCGGTTGATCACGGAGGACGGTGCCGCGCTGGCGGGCGGTCCGGGCCCGTTCGACGGCGGCCAGGACGATTCGGCGATGCTGGAGGCGCTCGCGGCGGTGCGGCCGTCGGCGCAGCGGGACCTGGTGTGCCCGCAGGACCCCGGCAACGGCCAGGAGCTGATCGCCGTCCTCGGTGCCACCAGCACGGCCGGTGTCGGTGAGCTGACGCGGTTGCGCCCGGAGCGCGCCCGCAGCTTGGCGCTGCTGCTGGACGTGCCCGCCTGGACGGGCGACTCGGACGGGTCCTTCGACGCGCAGCGCACCGCCGAACGGCTGCGCACGGCGGGCTGGAGCGTGGTCGTGGTGCGCGGGCCGAAGACGTCGATGGCCGGGGCTTGGGGCCGGTTGTGCCAGGCCGGTGCGGCGGAGGTGGCTTCGTGATCGACGGCCAGGCGATTCGCGCGACGCTGGCGGCCGCGGTGGCCGTGCTGTGCGCGGCGACCTCGTTCACCGGGATCTTCGCCGACGCGCGCTGGATGGTTCCGGCGGCGTTGACCGTCGCGGTGGTCAGCGGGACCGGGCTGCTCGGCCGCACGCTGCGCTGGTGGCCGCCGCTGGTCGCGATCGCCCAGCTCGTCGTGCTGCTCGCGCTGCTTTCGGCGCTGTTCACCCAGCAAGCAGTGCTGGGCGTGCTGCCGGGTCCGGCCGCCGTCGGGCAACTGTCCGAAGTGCTCTCCGAGGCGCTGGGGGCGGTGCGCGGAGGTGTTCCGCCGGTGGCCGCCGACCCGGCGTTGCAGTGCCTGGTGTGCCTCGGGCTGGGATTCGTCGCCGCGCTGATCGACGTGATCGCGGTGACCGCGGGCACGCCAGCGGTGGCCGGTCTGGTGCTGCTGTGCGTGGTCGCCATCCCCGCTTCGCTGGCCCAGAGCATGCTGCCGTGGTGGACGTTCGCGATCAGCGCCGCCGGGTTCGCGCTGCTGCTGGCATCGGCGGGCAGGCATGTGCAGGGGCGGCCGGACAGCTGGTCGCTCGGTTCCCGCGGTGCCGCGCTGGGTGCAGCGGCCGCCGTGATCGGGCTGCTCACCGGGGTCGTGTTCACCGGAGTGGGCACCGAGGGGCGGCTGCCCGGTTCGAACTCGGCCGGGTACGGGCCGGGCAGCGGCGGCGTCGGGCTGCGCCCGTTCACCTCGCTGCGCGGCCAGCTCAACCGGGATGACGAGGCGGACCTGTTCCGGGTCCGCGGCCTGCCGGAGCAGACGTACCTGCGGGCGATGACGCTGAGCAGGTTCGACCCGCAACAGGGCTGGAGCCTCGGCCCGCTGACCCGCGGCGTGGACGCCCAGCAGCCGCTGCCGCCGCCGGAGGGCACCGACACCGTCGCGCCGGGTCCGACCGCGACGGTCGGCATCGACCCGGTCGGCTACCGCGACCCGTGGCTGCCGATCTTCGGGATGCCGACCGGGGTGTCCGGGATGGGCGCGGGCTGGCGCTACGACCCGGCCAGCGGAATCGTGTTCACCCAGACCCGCCAGCAGAGCCGCCCCTACACCGAGCAGCTCCGGCTGCCGTCCCCCAGCCCGGAGGCGCTGCGCAACGCGACCGGACCGGAGCCGGTCGACCGGACCTACCTGGACAAGGCCGGAGTGACGCCGCGGATCTCCGAGCTGGCCGATCAGGTCACCGCTGGCGCGCCGACCCGGTTCGACAAGGCGATGGCGCTGCAGCGGTTCTTCACCGACCCGGCCAACGGCTTCCGCTACGACCTCAGCACCGCCCCGCCCGCAGGCGGCTCCGCGCTGGAGGACTTCCTGTTCGGCGGCAAGCGCGGGTTCTGCGAGCAGTTCGCCTCGTCGATGGCCGTGCTGCTGCGTTCCGAAGGCATCCCCTCCCGCGTGGCGGTCGGCTTCACGCCCGGCTACCAGGACGGCGACCAGCGGGTGATCACGACCAACGACGCGCACGCGTGGGTGGAGGCGTACTTCCCGCACTACGGGTGGATCACGTTCGACCCGACCCCGCTCGGCGACGGGCGCACCGCACTGCCCGCGTACGCGCAGCCGCCGCCCCCGCCCGCTCCGTCGCCGGCTCCGGAGACGGGCCAGGAGCCGGCACCGCCGCCCGCTCCGTCCGAGCCGGGCACGCCGCCGCAGGCCGAGCCGCCCGCTCAGCCGCAAAGCGGCTCCTGGTTCGGGGTGACCGCGGCGACGGCGGGAGTCCTGCTGCTGGTCGTCCTGCTGGCCGGGGCACCGGCCGCGGTCCGCGAACTCCGCCGCAGGCAGCACTTGCGGGCCGCCGCGGGCGGGTCGGCGGCCGCCGCCTGGCGGGAGTTGCTGAACGAACTCGCCGACCGCGGCGAGCACCCGGACCGCAGCCGCACCGTGCGCACCACGGCCACCGAGCTCGCCGACCGACACGAGCTCGGTCCGGAAAGCTCCCGCGCACTGCACGAGCTGGTCGAAGCGGTCGAGCGGGAGTGGTACGCCCCGGCGGGCCGGGTCGCCACCGCCACCGCCGCCCCGGATGCCGCGCTGCGCACCGTCCTGGCCGGGCTGCGGCAGCAGCATCCGATGAGCTGGCGGGATCGGCTGCTGCCCCGCTCGCTGCTGTCGGACACTCCGCTGCGCCGGAGCTGAACTGCGGCGGGGCTGAACTGCGCCGGACTGACCTGCGCCGGGGCTGACCCGAAGCGCCGAGACCGCCGCACCGGCACGAAGAAACCCGGTGACCGCGCGGGTCACCGGGTTCCACGTCATCAAGTCGGCCGGGTGGCGCATCGCCGGCACGTGGCCGGCGAGCACGGCCTAGCGGTCGAATCGCTTGCGGAAGCGATCCTCCATCCGCTGTGCGAACGAACCCTTGGCGCGGGGTTCGGGCTGCTGCTTGCGGCCGCCGCCGGAAGAGCCCCCGCCTTCCGCGGCCTCCGACTCGGCGTCCTGGCCGCCGCCACCGCGCATCGCGGACAGGACGATCACTGCTCCGCCGAACATCACGAGGAAGCCGACCACGCTCACCACGGGGATACCGGCCGGTTTGACCGGTATCACCACGCCGACCACCAGCAGGATCAACCCCAGCACGAACACGGCGATGCCCTGCAGGCGACGCCGCCGCGACGGGCGCTGCAACCGCCCGCCGCGAACCGTGGAGGCGAACTTCGGATCCTCGGCGTAGAGCGCGCGCTCGATCTGGTCGAGCATCCGCTGCTCGTGCTCGGAGAGTGGCATGGCTCCTCCTCCGGCACAGGTCTCTGGTGGCGCCGGAGACTCGGAGGGCACACCTTCGAGCTGGAACCCGGCGAACGCTTGGGGGCGTCACCGACGAGGATACGGTTCCGGCGACGTCAGGACTACCCGCAGGGGTCAGCTCGGGTTCATGAGCTCGTCGACATCATCCCCTCGGTCCAGCGATCAGCCGACCACCCGGCCGACGGCGTGCAGCCGGGTCGCGATGTCGCGCAGCGGCGGGCGGGCGGCGGCGCCGCGTTCCAGCTCTGCCAGCGCATCGGCGGCGCTGCTCTCGGAACCCGCGCCTGCCGCGGCATCCGAGGTCGTGCCGGGCACGCCTTCGGAAACGGTGCCGGGCACCAGGTACCCGAACACGTCCTGGCCCTGCACCAGCTCTACCGCCAGCCCGGCGTCCTGCATCCGGCGTTTCAGCTCCTCGGTGTCGAACCGCCGCAGCACCGTGTCGGTCGTCCCGTCGAGCCTGCCGTCCGGATCGTGGAACACCCGCAGCGCCTCGGGCAGCCGCCCGGCCAGCGCGCGGCCCAGCACCGCCGCGTACCGGTTCGCCACCAGCACCGACACCGCCCCGCCGGGAGCGCTGGCTGCGACCAGCGACGACAGCGAGGTGGCCACGTCGTCGACGTACTCCAGCAAGCCGTGCCCGAGCACCAGGTCGGCCCCACCGGGCGGGGTGTAGTTGTGCAGCGCCTCGGTGTCGCCCTGCAACGCGGTGATCAGTTCGGCGACACCCGCGTCGGCGGCACGGCGCTGCAGCGTGGCCAGCGCGTTCGGGCTCGGGTCGACCACCGTGACCTCGCAGCCGGTGGAGGCCAGCGGTACCGCCCACACCCCGCTGCCGCCGCCGACGTCGAGCACCCGCGGGGGCCGTCCGTCCCGGCGGCTGCGGGCTTCGGCGATCTCTTCTTCCAGCACGCGGTGGACGGCGTCCGATCTCATGGCCAGCAGCGTAATGGCGGGTCAGACCGGGCGGCGCACCGGCGGGGCGGCTGCACTGGCGCAGCAGCACACGAGATCGACGTGCGGTTCCGTAGGCTACGGGCGTGCAAACCGTGGCAGTGCTCAGCCTCAAGGGCGGAGTCGGCAAGACGACCGTGGTGCTCGGGCTCGCTTCGGCAGCCATGCGCCGCGGTGCGCGGACCTTGGTGGTCGACCTGGACCCGCAGTGCAACGCGACCGCCGCGCTGGAACCGGACGAGACCGAGCTGGGCCTCAGCGATGTGCTGGCCGACCCGCGCCCGGAGGTGCTGCGGTCGGCGGTGGGGCCCAGCGGGTGGGGCGAACAGGTCGATGTGCTGGTGGGCTCGGAAGACGCCGAGCTGCACAACGGCGGTACCGACGGGAGCCGCAGCGACCTGGCGAAGCTCACCGAGGCGTTATCCGCGTTGGAGACCCTGATCGCGGACGGGGACCTGCCGTACCAGCTGGTGCTGCTGGACTGCCCGCCTTCGCTGGGGCGGTTGACGCGCTCGGCGCTGATCGCGGCGGACCGGGCGCTGCTGGTGACCGAGCCCACGATCTTCGCGGTTTCCGGGGTGCAGCGGGCGTTCGAGGCGGTGCAGGCCGAGCGGGAGAACAACCCGCGGTTGCAACCGCTGGGTGTGGTGGTGAACCGGGTGCGGCCGCGGTCGCACGAGCACCAGTTCCGGATCGACGAGCTCCGGGAGATCTTCGGGCCGCTGGTGATGCCGGTGGCGCTGCCGGACCGGCTCGCGGTGCAGCAGGCGCAGGGCGCTTGCCTGCCGATCCACCAGTGGGGCACGCCGGGAGCGCGCGAGGTCGCGCTCGGGTTCAACCTGCTGCTGGCGCGCACGCTGCGCGCCGGGCGGCAGCGGCGTGGTGCCGAGCCACCGATCGATGAGGCGACTGCGGCCGACGATCCGGGCGACGCGGAACTCGACGCCGACGAGCTCCAGGAGGACTGACCTGCCGGAAGGCGACACGGTGTTCCTGACCTGCCACCGCCTGCACGAGGCGCTGGCCGGCCGGGCGCTGGTGCGCGGCGAACTCCGGCACCCTCGTCTGTCCACTTTGGATCTCACGGGCCGGGTGGTGCGCGAGGTGCGCCCGATCGGCAAACACCTGCTCACCCGGTTCGAGTGCGGCTGGACGCTGCACAGCCACCTGCGGATGGACGGCGCCTGGCACCTGTACTCGCCGCGCGCCCGCTGGCGGCGGCCTGCGCACCAGGTGCGGGCGCTGCTCGCGGTTCCGGAGCGGACCGCGGTCGGGTTCAACCTGCACGATCTGCGATGGCTGCGCACCGGCGAAGAGGACGAGCTGGTGGGCCACCTCGGCCCGGACCTGCTGTCCCCGGACTGGGACGAGGCGATGCGCACCGAAGCGGTCCGCAGGCTGCGGTCCGACCCCGAGCGCGAGATCGGTCTCGCGCTGCTGGACCAATCCGTGCTGGCCGGGCTCGGCAACATCTACAAGACCGAGGTGTGCTTCCTGCTGCGCCGCTCGCCGTGGACCCCGGCGGGCGAGGTGGATGCGGACCGCGCGGTGCAACTGGGCCGCGAACTGCTGCTGCGCAACGCGTGGCGCCCGGAACAAGCCACCACCGGCGATCCGCGCCGCGAGGCGAAGCACTGGGTTTACGGCCGCCGCACCTGCCTGCGCTGCGCAAGCGCGGTGCTGCGCGACGAGCAGGGCGCGGGCACCGAGGAACGCGTCGCCTACCACTGCCCGCGCTGCCAGCCGTGAGTCAGCCGCCGGGTATCTCCTCCCGGTGCGCCGACACGGCGTCGGCCAGGCTCCGCAGCACCGGGTACACCAGCACGATCCCGATCGAACCCCACACCAGCCCGGTGATCCGCAGCGCGCCCAGCGACAACGTCAGGTCGCCCACCCCGGCCACCAGCGCGGTGCCCAGCACGGCCAGGTTGACCGGGTCGGCGAAGTCCACTCCGGCTTCGCTCCAGATCCGCACCCCGACCAGCGCGAGCACGCCGACCACCACGAACATCGCGCCGCCGAGCACGCCCGGCGGAATCGTGCCGATCAGCGCGTGCAGCTTCGGGCAGAACGCCAGCAGCACCGCGCCCACCGCCGCGACCATGCACGCCGCCGTCGAGTACACCCGCGCCGCGGCCATCACGCCGACGTTCGGTGCGTAGCTGCTCAACGCCGAACCGCCGCCGGAACCGGCCAGCGAGTTCGCCAGCCCGCCGCCGATCAGCGCGTCGCCGACGTGCCCGTCCAGGTTGCGCCCGCTCATCGCCGCGACCGCTTTGCCGTTGCCGACGAGTTCGGCGGCCAGCACCAGCACCATCGGGGCCACGAACGGCACCGCGGACAGGTGCAGCTGCGGGCTCAGCACCTGCGGAACCCCGAACCAGTCGGCATCGGCCACCGCGTGCAGCCGTGCCGCGTCCACCTGGCCGGCGAGCCCGGCGCAGCCCCATCCGGCGAGCACTCCGAGCAGGACCGCCAGCCGCCGCAACATGCCGCGGCTGAGCACCGTCGCCAGCACCACGACGACCAGCGTCACCACCGCGGGCACCGGCTGCGCGCGGAACGACGTCACCGTCTGCCCGGCCAGGCTCAACCCCAGCATCAGCACGATGCCCCCGGTCACCACCGGGGGCATCGCCGATTCCAGCAGCCGCGCGCCGAGCGCTTTGACCGCGATCCCGAACGCGACCAGCACCAGCCCCACGATCATGATCGCGCCGAGCAGCGCGCCCGGACCGGCACCGCCGTGATCGACGGCCGCGCCCATCGGCACGACGAAGGCGAACGAGGCACCGAGGTAGCCGGGCACCCGGTTGCGGGTGATCACCAGGAACAGCAGGGTGCCGATGCCGGAGAACAAGAACGTCGTGGCGGCGGGAAAACCGGTCAGCGCGGGCACCAGGGCGGTGGTGCCGAACATGGCCAGCAGGTGCTGGAGCCCGAATCCGATGGTCAACGGCCAGCTGAGGCGTTCTTCGGACCCCACGACCGCTTCGTCCACCAAGTGACGACCGTTGCCGTGCACGGTCCACAACGCCACAACTTCCTCCCCGACTGTCCCCCGGCGCGGGGGACGCGCTGCCACGTAACGTAGCGACGCTGGGGAGATTACTATTCGGCATCACATAATCAACCCGCCACGGGGTCATTAGTGTGAAAAGTGATGCACATGTGCTGACGTGCAGTCATGACCGCGGCACCGCGCCCGCGCGGACCCGGTCGGCGGGCGCTCAAGAATTCCGCGGCTGCCCGGTATCGCCACTGCCCCGCCCGAGCTCGAGCAGCGCGGTCGCCAGCCCGGCCAAGCGGTCCGAAGCGTCCTGCACGGCGTGCCGCTGCTCCGGCCCTCCGCTGGCAGCGACGGCGCGTCCCGCTGCGGCGACCAAGTGGCGGTAGCCCTCCACGCCCTCGTCGAGTTCACCGCGCAACCGCTGCACATCCGCGCGCAGCGGTTCCTGCTCGGAGGCGGGCACGTGCGGCAGCGCCGCCTCCACCGCCTGCAGCCGCGCCGAAACCTCGCGCAGCGCGGCCGCAGCTCGGTTCGCGGTGTCCCGGGCGTCCGCGGCTTCGCCGAAACCGGCCGTGCTCAGCTGCTGCAGCGCCTGGTGCATGCTCTGCTCCGCGTCGCGGAGACTGCGCATCGGCTCCCGCGCCTGCGAGCCGTTCGGCGGCAACTCCACCGGTTCCGGCGCGGCCTCCGGCAGCGGCACCTTGCACAGCTTGCGGTACTGCCGCCACGAGGCGACCGCGCCGACCGCGGTCGCGACCGCGGCACCGCCGATGCCGAACGCGGCCACGTCCAGCATCGTCTCCAGCGGCTGAGCCGCGGGCATGCCGAACACGTGCGGCGCGAACGCCCCGTACGAGCCGGCCGCGAACACCCCGGTGCCCACGGTTCCCGTGATGGCGGTCTGCCTGCTGCGCTTGCGCTTGCGCAGCAACCTGGCGCGCGGATCACGCCACCGCGCGAGCTTGCGGCGGAACTCACCGGCGATCGGGCCGCGCAGCTCGCGCAGCGCGGCCTCGCCCCATTCCGCCAGCTCCTTCTTCTGCGGCGGCATCGGCGAACTCGCTCAGACCTGGCCGGTCTGCGGGTTCTGCTGCTGCTGTTGCGGCTGGGTGGACGGCTCGGCCGCCTGCCCGCCGGTGACCTGCTGCTGTTGCCCGCCGGTGACCTGCTGCTGATCGTTGCTGCCCATCGAGGCGCGCAGCTGCTCCAGCCGGTTCGAGCCCGCGGCGTCGATGGAAGCCTGCTGGACCTCCATCATCCGGCCCTGCACGCTGTTCTGCGCCAGCTCCGCCTCACCGAGGGCGGTGCTGTAGCGGCGCTCGATCTTGTCCCGCACCTCGTCCAGCGAGGGCGTGTTGCCGGGCGCGGCCATGTCGGACATCTGCTTGAGCGAGTTCGACGCCTGCTCCTGCATCTTCGCCTGCTCGAGCTGGCTGAGCAGCTTCGTGCGCTCGGCGATCTTCTGCTGCAGCATCTGCGAGTTGCGCTCCACCGCCTGCTTGGCCTGCTCGGCGGCCTGCAGCGACTGGTCGTGCAGCGTCTTGAGGTCCTCGACCCCCTGCTCGGCGGTGACCAGCTGGCTGGCCAGCTGGGTGGCGGTCTCCTCGTACTTCTCCGCCTTGGCCGTGTCGCCTTCGGAACGCGCCTGGTCGGCCATCGTCAACGCCTGCCGCGCCGAGGACTGCAGCTTCTCGACCTCGCCGAGCTGGCGGTTCAGCTTCATCTCCAGCTGCCGCTGGTTGCCGATCACCGATGCGGCCTGCTGCGACAGGCTCTGGTGCTGACGCTGCGCATCCTCGATGGCCTGCTGGATCTGCACCTTCGGATCGGCGTTCTCGTCGACCTTCGACGAGAACGACGCCATCAGGTACTTCCAGAACTTCACGAACGGATTGGCCATCTCCTCCGCCTGCCTTCTCTGCTGCCGGTGCTGCCCGTGCGCGGCCGGGCCGCACAACTCCCCTTTCGGCGAGCCGACGGGCCGCGGCGTTTCGCGATCATCTTGCCATCGCGCCTGGTCCCCAACGGGTCCTGGCCCCATCGTGGCAGTCCGCGATGTCCGCTTCCACCAGGACGCCGAAGATCTCCGGGATTTTCCCGGGGTATCCCGCGACGGCGCCGACGCTGATCGAGCCGACGCCGCCGCCCGGGCTCGTGCCCGGCAGGCGACCGCGGCGCGCGCGGGTCATTCGATCAACGCACCGGCCACCCGGCAGGTTCCTGAGCTCGGCGGAACATTCCCTAAGCGGCCACCACGACGCCGCCGGAGTTGCGCACCGGAGCGCTGATCCGCTGGCTGAGCACCGGCTGCAGCTTGCGGTCCTCGGCGGATTCGTCCGCCGCGGCGCTCGCCTGCGCCTCGGCACCCACCTCGGCGAATTCCGCGCCCGCCAGGCCGGTCTCGGCGAGGTCGGTGCCCGCCAGGCTCGGCACCAGCGTCCCGCCGTCGAAACCGGAGTCGGCCTGCTCGACCATCGCCGGGGTCAGCATCGAGCCCGCCCCGTCCAGATCGCCGGCCACGGTCACCAGCAGTTCCGGCAGCGGCACGTCCAGCGCGCCGCAGATCGAGGCCAGCAGTTCGCTCGACGCCTCCTTGCGGCCCCGTTCCACCTCCGAGAGGTAGCCGAGGCTCACCCGGGCGGCGCGCGAGACGTCCCGCAGCGTACGAGACTGAGCGGTCCGGGCGCGGCGCAGCCGTTCTCCGACCGCTTCCCGCAACAACACGGTCATCGCGCGCCTCCCTCCTTCGTCGCCTACATCGTGCGCTACGCGTCAACGCCCTCTACGTTACTCATCGCGACGGCCGCACGAGAGCGATCACCGGCAAGTCCGCCGAGGGCGAACGCATCCTGCACCCGCGGCCGCAGTCGATCAAGCGGTGATCCACCCGTGTCCACCGCCCGGCGCAGCTGCCGTGCCCAGCGACATCGCGCTGCACACGTGCCGCGGAAGTTCAACCCAGCAGGGCGCCGAACTGTTCCAACGCCACCCGAATGGCCGCCGCCCGGACGGCAGAACGATCACCGTCGAGACGCGTGGAGAACACGGTCGCAACCGACGGCCCGGCGAAGCCGATGTGCACGGTCCCCGGCGCGGCGCCATCTTGCGGATCCGGCCCGGCGGCCCCGGTCAGCCCCACACCCCACGACGCTCGGCAGCGGTCCCGCGCGCCCGCGGCGAGCTGCTCGGCGACCTTCGGCTGCACCGCACCGCCCGTGGCCAGCAGCGCGGGATCCACGCCCGCCAGCTCGGCCTTGAGCTCGGTGGCGTAGACGACCAGCCCGCCCCGCACGACCGCGCTGGCCCCGGCGACCTCCGTCAACGCCGCCGAGAGCAGACCGGCCGTCAGCGACTCGGCGGTGGCGACGGTCTCGCCGCGGGAGCGCAGGCGAGCCAGCACGCCTGCGACGAGATCGTGCTCGGCGGCGGTCACGGCCGCTGCTCCGCGGCTTGCTCGCCCGCCGCTCGCAGCCGCACCGCGCGGACCACGTAGTCCAGCCCGGTCAGCACCGTGACCAGCACCGCAGCGGCCATCACCGTCCAGGCGACCGGAGCCCCCAGCGCGCCGAGCGGCATCAGGTACAGCCCGATCGCGATCGCTTGCAGCAGCGTCTTCAGCTTCCCGCCGCGGCTGGCGGGGATCACGCCGTGCCGGATCACCCAGAACCGCAGGATTGTGACGAACAACTCACGCGCGATGATGATCGAGGTGGCCCACCAGGACAGGTCGCCGAGCAGGCTTAGCCCGATCAGCGCCGAGCCGGTCAACGCCTTGTCCGCGATCGGATCGGCGATCTTGCCGAAGTCGGTGACCAGCCCGCGCTTGCGCGCCAGGTCGCCGTCCACGCGGTCGGTGATCGAGGCGATCAGGAACACCGCGGTCGCCAGCCACCGCCACAGCAGCTCGTGCCCGTCGCCCCACAGCAGGGTCACCAGGAACACCGGCACCATCGCCAGCCTGGACACGGTCAGCACGTTGGCGATGTTCACCAGCGGCACCGGTCGTTCGACCGGCCCACCGGGAGTGGGCGAGCTCGATGCCGCGCTCTCGGCCGTCATGCCTGCTCCCCGCGAAGTTGCTGTTCGGACGTGCCGCCCGGGCGCGGCGCCGAGTCCAGGTACTCGGTGCCGGTCACCCGGCGAAGCGGCACATCGCCCGCGCCGACCCGTCCAGGATCAGCGAAGCAGCACGCACCGTCCACCTCCGGCCGCTGACCTGTGGGCGGGACCTCCCGGATGCGCCCGGCATCCGCGATCCGTCCGGCGTCCGCGGACCGTGCGGCACGCGCGAACCGACCGGGAGGGACAACGTTGCGAACGCGCGCCGGCGCGATCGTGGCGCCCCGGCGGGCAGCGGTGCCTGCTGGCATGGCGTCGAGGTTAGCGGGACAGCAGCACTGCCCTGCGATCGAGCCCGGAACGGGAACAGCCGAAGATCAGCTTTGCAGCAGCACGTCCACCGGGATCTCCACCGCGACATCGCCGGGCAACTTCAACGCGTCACCCCGCGAATAAGCCGCGATGCTGCGGTATTCGCCGTTCTCCGGCCGCCACAGCACCTTGGCCTCGCCGTGTTCGCGGTCGCCGATCAGGTACACCGGGACACCGGCCCGCGCGTACGCCTCCGGTTTGATGCGCAGGTCGTCCTGCCAGTTCGAAGAAGTGATCTCGACGACGAGGTGGAAGAGCTCGGGCGGGTACTGCGAACCGGGCAGGCGGTGTTCGCGGAAGTCCTCGTCGACCACCGCGAGGTCGGGAAGCGCGAAGTCGCCCGGCCCTTCGGGCAGCGCAAGGCCCAGGTTCTGGATCACTTCCAGCTGGTTCTCCTCGACGACCTGCCGGTCGAGGATGCGCATCAGCCTGGTGAGGGCCACCCCGTGGCCGCCGTCAGGAGGTGGAGTCACGACAACCCTTCCGCTCATCGCCTCGATGCGGAAGCCGTCCAGCGCGGGGTCCTGCCACAACCGCTCGGCGGTCTCCCGCGCGGTCGGCCTGCCGCCGGACTGTTCCGGGGCTCCCGACTGCTCCGGAGCTTCCGGGCGATGCTCGTGCGTGCCGCGTTCCATCGTGGCGGTCATCTCCCACCTCCTGGCTCCAGACTAGCGCACATCACCACGGAAAGTAGCGATCTTATCACTGTCCGAAACCAAGCCGTCACTGAGCGCTACCGGGCGCACATCGACTTCATCGTGCACGGAAGGTAGCATTCGCACCATGCATAGCTATGCGCCAGGCGAAATATCGATTCGCCGGGCTCGGGTCGCCGACGTCCGCGGCATCAAGGCGCTCGTCGACTCCTACGCCGGAAAGGTGCTGCTGGCCAAGGAACTCGTGACGCTCTACGAGCACGTGCAGGAGTTCTGGGTCGCCGAGCTCTCCGACGGCGACGGCATCCGCGTGGTCGGCTGCGGCGCACTGCACGTGCTGTGGGAGGACTTGGCCGAGATCCGCACCGTCGCGGTCGACCCGGCCGCCAGGGGCCACGGCGTCGGCCACCGCGTGGTCGGCCGCCTGGTGCAGCTCGCCCGCGAACTGGGGTTGGCGCGGGTGTTCGTGCTGACCTTCGAAACCGAATTCTTCGGCAGGCACGGATTCCACCGCATCGACGGCACCCCGGTGAGTCCGGACGTCTACGCCGAAATGCGCCGCTCCGCCGACGAAGGCGTCGCCGAATTCCTCGACCTCCCCTTCGTCAAGCCCAACACCCTCGGCAACACGCGGATGCTGCTGGAACTCGGTGGCACCACCGACGGCACGACCGCCGACGGCCTGCTCGGCTGAGACCACCGGTCCGGCGATCCTCGCCCGCAGCGCACTAGCGCCGTCCAGCTCACCGACCGCCTCTGCGCGATTCGCCCGGTCCTCGTAGCGGCGCTGCCTGGTCCGGTTCTCGCGTTGCTCGACCTGCACGACCTCGATTCCGAGGTCGGCCGCTTGGAGAACTCCACGACTTGCCGCCGGGGAGCTGCTGCTCATGCCCGGCTACGACAAGTCCGGGCAGGCGGTTCCGGTGACCGCCGTCCACGCCGCGAACGCCTCCACCACATCGAGTGGTGCACGCCGGGACGACCGGGGGTCGCCGCGGCAGATCGGCAACAGCTATAACTCCGGTGTCGCTCGTTGCAGGTCCCGACCTTCCAGGAGAGCCAGTGCCCCGTCACGCCGCGCGCCCTCGCGCGCTCGCAGCCGCCGCCTCCGCCGGTGCGGTGCTGCTGCTGACCGCGGGAAACGCGCAAGCCGAGATACCCCAACCGGAGCTCCAGCAGATCACCGACAGATACCTGTTCCAGACGACGCTGCACGACTTCACCGGCATCCGCGCCGACAAGCCCTACGGCGATCAGCTCGACTGGTCGTCGGACAGCTGCTCGTACTCGCCGAACGAGCCGCTGGGCTACGACTTCGGCACCAGCTGCGACCGGCACGACTTCGGCTACCGGAACTACGAGAAGCAGTCCCGGTTCACCGACGAAAACCGGTTGCGCATCGACGACAACTTCAAGGCCGACATGCGTTCCGGCTGCGGTGCGGACCCGGTGTGCAAGTCCGCGGCCGAGGTCTACTACTGGGCGGTGCGCCAGTTCGGCGACGTCAGCGTCGCCGAGGCCATGCAACAGGCGCAGGTCACGCCGAAGCGCTCGAAGTCCGGTGCGATCGTCGGCTACCAGGCCCGCGACGCGGCCGGGAAGCCGGTGCAGTTCAACCCCTGAGCCGGGTTGCCCGCGGGCACGGTCACCGGGTGTGGCCGTGCCCGCTTTTGCTGTGGTCGGCGGGCATCCGCTGGGTAGTGTGCGCCGGGCCCTGGACGACGAGGTGAAGGGAAACGAATGGTACGGCGCCAGATTCCACGGTGGTCCGAGCTGCGCCCGTTGCTGCGGGTGGCGCCGCCGGAGCTCAACCCGCTCGAGCGGCGCCTTTCGCACGCGCACACCATTCCCGACCTGCGCAGGATCGCCTACCGGCGGACGCCGCGCGCGGTGTTCGACTACACCGACGGCGCGGCGGAAGGCGAGACGAGCCTGCGCCGCGCGCGGCAGGCGTTCCGCGACCTCGAGTTCCACCCTTCGGTGCTGCGCGATGTGTCCGATGTGGACACTGGCCGCGAGATCCTTGGCAGGCCGTCGACATTGCCGTTCTCCTTGGCGCCCACCGGGTTCACGCGGATGATGAACCACGAGGGCGAGCCCGCCGTGGCACGGGTCGCCGAGCGCGCGGGCATCCCGTATGGACTGTCCACAATGGGCACCACGTCGGTGGAGGACACCGCAGCGGCCGCGCCGGAGGCCCGCAAGTGGTTCCAGCTCTACGTGTGGCGCGACCGCGAAGCCAGCCGCGAGCTGGTGCAGCGGGCCAAGGAAGCCGGCTACGAAGCGCTGATGCTCACGGTCGACACCGCGGTCGCGGGCGCGCGGATGCGGGACGTGCGCAACGGGCTGACCATCCCGCCGTCGCTGACGCTGAAGACGATCGCCGACGGGGCGCTGCACCCCGCGTGGTGGTTCAACCTGCTGACCACCGAGCCGCTGCAGTTCGCGTCGTTCAAGCGCTGGGAAGGCACCGTCGCGGAACTGATGAACGAGATGTTCGACCCGTCGCTGAGCTTCGCCGACGTGGAGTGGCTGCGCGAGATCTGGGACGGCCCGCTGATCATCAAGGGCCTGCAGAACGCTCCGGACGCGGCGAAGGTCGTCGAGCTCGGCGCGGACGCGGTGATCCTGTCCAACCACGGCGGCCGCCAGCTGGACCGGGCGCCGACGATGCTGGAGCTGCTGCCGAAGGTGCGCGAGCGGATCGGCGACCGCGCGGAGATCATGCTGGACACCGGCATCCTCAGCGGCGCCGACATCGTCGCCGCCATCGCGCGCGGCGCGGATTCCTGCCTGGTCGGGCGCGCCTACCTGTACGGGTTGATGGCCGGTGGGCAGCGCGGGGTGCAGAAGGCGGTGGACATCCTGCGCGTCGAGGTGGAGCGCACGATGCGGCTGCTCGGCGTTTCCTCGCTGGATCAGCTGGACAGCTCGTACGCGACGCTGCGGCGCTGAGACCGGGTGCCGGGCTGCCGTTCGGACGGCCCGGCACCAGCGGTCACCGGTTCGAGATCACCGGTTCGGCCGCGCGTCCAGCGGAGTCCGGTCCGGCGCGCCCGCCATTTCCCCGGGCTGCCCCGTTTCGCCTGCCTGCCCCGCGTCCCCGTCGATCGGTCCGGTGCCGAAGTACGCCTCGCACGGGCCGCCGATGTACTTCTCGTAGTCGGTGGCCAAGTGGATCACCGACCGCCCGTCCGAGGTGGGCAGCGTCGTCGGGCTGAAGTTGCGGCAGTCGCTGCCCTGGTTGTGCTCGATCTGCACCGGCGCCGGGACTTCCCGCCAGCCGTGCGCCAGGTCGGACGGATGGTCGTTGACCATCAGCGTGCGCCCGTTGCCCGGAGCCAAACCGCCGTTGTCGCCACCGAGCATCTGGTAGGCGAGGATCAGCCGCCCGTTCGGATCCGTGCCCGGCGCCCACGAGATCGTCGGCGTGCCGAGCGGCTGCCCACCGGCGTCCGAGACGATCTCGGTCCCGGGGTCGCGGGGATCGCCCCAGTCCCAGCCGTCCCGCGATGTCCGCATGAACACGGTGCAGATGTGCACCGGGTCGTAGTTGCACATCTCGTAGACCATCACGTAGCTGCCGTCCGGCAGCTGCCGCACTCCGGCCATGCCGGGCCGGACGCGGAACCGGTCGTCCTTGATGGCGTCGCGCTGGTCGGTCCAGTGCACGCCGTCCGCGGACCGGACCTGGACCATCTTCTGGTCGTGGTTCGGGTCCATGTCGTCGGAGTAGAACGCGGCCAGCTGCCCGTCGGCGGTGACGGTGAATTCCGGTTCCCACACGCCCGGCCCGGGCGGCATCGTGACCACATTGGACAGGTAGTTCCAGGTGCGTCCGTGATCGTCGCTGCGCCAGAGCCGGATGCTGCTGGTGCGGGTGTCCGCGTCCGCGCCGACTCCGGCGGTACCTGCCCACAGCAGCGTGCCCGCGGGCATGTCGCCGACGGCGCGGGGCAGTTCGTAGAGCGTGGAGCAGCACATGCCCTTGGTGTTCTCGCCCTCGGGGTCGCGGATCTCGCCGACCTGCTCGAAGGACTTCCCGTCATCGCCGCTCTCGTAGATCACCGCTCTTCCGGCATTGTCCACATAGGTCGTCATGCTGGCCAGTACGCGCCCGTTCGCGGGACCACTGTGCTGCAGTCTGACCAATCTCGGATAGCTGCTTCCGCCCTGCCGGAACATCTCGCCCTGGTTCACGTCCATGGGCGCGGCAGCAGGCTCATCGGCCTGCGCCATTCCGTAACATAAGCCTGTGACCAGCAACGCGGCTAGCGCGGTGGCGGCACCGGCTCGGATTCTCCTGCCGTTCATCGCGAACCCTTCAGCTCGATCAGCGGCGCAGAATATATAGCTTGAAGATCAGCCGGTGAACCCGGTTGGCGAGTTTTTCCGCAAACTCACAGGGCTGGTACCGAGACCGTGAAAAACGTGAATCCCGGAGGTGTCCGGGAGACGAATCAGAGCAAAAAAGACCCCGCCGGAATTCGGCGGGGCCACCGGGTTCAGGCTTCGTCGTCGGGAGGCGGGCCGCCCCGGATCGAGTCCAGCGCGCCCTGCAGCTCGTCCGGCTTCACCAGCACGTCGCGCGCCTTCGAACCCTCCGACGGACCGACGACGTTGCGCGATTCCAGCAGGTCCATCAACCGGCCCGCCTTCGCGAACCCGACGCGCAGCTTGCGCTGCAACATCGAAGTGGAACCGAACTGGCTGGTCACGACCAGTTCGGTGGCCTGCAGCAGCACGTCGAGGTCGTCGCCGATGTCGGAGTCGACCTCCTTCTTCTCGCCCGCCTTGGCCGCGGTGACGCCTTCGGTGTAGTCCGGCTCGGCCTGCTCCTTGGTGTAGCCGACGATCCGGGTGATCTCCGCGTCGCTGACGAACGAACCCTGCACCCGCTGCGGCCGGGACGCGCCCATCGGGAAGTACAGCCCGTCGCCCATGCCGATCAGCTTCTCCGCGCCCGGCTGGTCCAGGATCACCCGCGAGTCGGTGAGCGAGGACGTCGCGAACGCCAGCCGCGAGGGCACGTTCGTCTTGATCAGCCCCGTGACCACGTCCACCGAGGGCCGCTGGGTGGCCAGCACCAGGTGGATCCCGGCGGCCCGCGCCTTCTGCGTGATCCGCACGATCGCGTCCTCGACGTCCCGCGGCGCGGTCATCATCAGGTCGGCGAGCTCGTCCACGATCGCCAGGATGTACGGGTACGGCCGGTATTCGCGTTCGCTGCCGGGCGGGGCGGTGATCTCGCCGGAGCGCACCTTCGAGTTGAAGTCGTCGATGTGCCGCACCCGGTTGGCCTGCATGTCCTGGTAGCGCTGCTCCATCTCGTCGACCAGCCAGCCCAGCGCGGCCGCGGCCTTCTTCGGCTGGGTGATGATCGGCGTGATCAGGTGCGGGATGCCCTCGTACGGGGTGAGCTCGACCATCTTCGGGTCGATCAGGATCATCCGGACCTCTTGCGGCGTGGCCCGCGCCAGCAGCGAGACCAGCATCGAGTTCACGAAGCTGGACTTGCCGGAACCGGTGGAACCCGCGCACAGCAGGTGCGGCATCTTGGACAGGTTCGCGGTGACCATGTGGCCTTCGATGTCCTTGCCCAGACCCATCACCAGCGGGTGCGCGTCGCCGGCGGCCTTGGAGGAACGCAACACGTCGCCGAGCAGCACCATTTCGCGGTCGCTGTTGGGCACCTCGATGCCGACCGCGGACTTGCCCGGGATCGGCGCGAGCAGCCGCACGTTGTCGGTGGCCGCGGCGTAGGCGATGTTCTTGGTCAGCGCGGTGATCTTCTCGACCTTCACGCCGGGGCCGAGTTCCACCTCGTAGCGGGTCACCGTCGGCCCGCGGACGAACCCGGTGACCTGCGCGTCGATCTTGAACTGCTCCAGGACCGCGGTGATCGCCTCGATCATGGAGTCGTTCGCCTTGCTGCGCGTCTTCGGCGCTTCCCCGCCGGTTAGCGCGTCCAGCGGCGGGAGCTTGTAGTCGCCTTCGACGGTGCGGCTGATGGTGAGCTTGCCGCTGTCCTCGGGTTCTTCCTGGTCCTGCTGCTCACCCGCTGCGGGGACCTCTTCCGGCGCGGGTTTCGGCTCGCTCGACTGCTTCTTCGACTTCGGCGCGGATTCGGCGGGCGCGTCGTCGAGGGAGAGCTGCCCGTCGTCGGCGACCTCCTTCGCGTCGGAGCCCTTCGCGCTGGAGCCCTGCCTGCGCCGGGACGGGCGGCGCAGCTGCACCGTCTCCGGTTCGACCTCTTCGGTGACCGGCTCGTCCGCTTCCTCGGGCGCGGCGGTGAACCGGGCCCGCAGCGTGGACAGCGTCGTGTCGGTCAGCAGCATCAGCCCGAACAGCGCCACCAGCACCAGCACCGGCACCGCGACCCACGTCGTCACGCCCTGCGCGAGCGGGCCGCCCGCGACGAACCCGATGATTCCGCCCGCACCCGGCCACGCCTGCCAGTTCGCGGGCGCGCCGAACACGATGTGCAGCACGCCGAGCACGCTGAGCCCGAGCAGCACGGAGCCGAGCACCACGCGCGGGCGCGCCTCCGGATTGGTGTCGGTGCTCGCGAAGAACACCGCGATCCCGGCCAGCACCAGCGGCAGCGCCATGACCGCGGAGCCGACGACGAACCGCAGGCCCCAGTCCAGCCACTGCCCGACCGGCCCGCCCGCGTGCCCCCACACGCCCGCGGCGGTGATCACGGCGGCGGCCAGCGCGATCAGCGCCATGCCGGTGCGGCCGTGCGCCGGGTCGATGTCCTTGGCGCGGCGCAGCACGCGCCCGACGCCGAGGCTCGGTTGCGCGCCGGACTTGGCGCCGCGTTTGGCGCTGCTCTTCGAGGAGCCGCTGTTCGAGGAGCCGCGCTTGGCGGGTGAGCTGCGCGGCGCGTGCGTCGATCCGGGGCGCGGTTTCCCCCCACCGGAAGAAGAACTGGTGTTGCGCCCCTTCGCGGCACCGCCGCTCTTGGTGCCGCCTGGACTGTGCGTCGAGTTCCGCGCCGGGGATTTCGCCGCATTCTTCGGTGACGATTTCCCGCTCTGGGCGCCGCTCGTGGTCCGGCCCGCCATGGCCCTTACGTTATCTTGCGCGGCCGCTTTGCGTCACAGGAGGCGCAGGAAACACACGGCTATCCGGTCCGGGACATGTGACGCCGAGCGTTGTGCGATGCTCACCCGTCATGGTCGCCCAGCACGTCGAGCCCGAATCCGCGCAACCGCCTCCGGCAGCACGCGAGCAGCTGTACCGCGAGGCGCCACTGCTGTGGCGGGTGCTGCTGCGGGTCGACCGCGCGCTGGTGCGGCTCACCGGACGGCTGCAGGTCACCGGTGATGTGCCGGACGAACTGCGCGGCAAGCCGCTGCTGCTGGCGGCGAACCACATCGGCAACGTCGATGCCCTGGTCGTGATGGCGGCGTGCGGGCGAAACCGGTTGGCGGTGCGGTTCTTGGCCACCGGCGGGTTGTTCGACGCTCCGGTGCTGGGCTCGCTGCTGCGCAAGTCGCGGCACGTGCGCGCGGACCGCGGTAGGGCCACCGCGAGCGAGGCGCTGCACCGCGTCGTGGATGCGTTGGAGCAGGACCACCGGCCGGTGCTGGTGTATCCGGAGGGGCGGATCAGCCTGGAACCCGATCTGTGGCCGGAGCGCGGCAAGACCGGTGTGGCGCGGATGGCGCTGGCTTCGGGGGCGCCGGTCGTCCCGATCAGCCAGTGGGGTGCGCACGAGGTCGTCCGCTACGGGATGCCGCGGGTGGAGAGCCCGCGCGACGCCGGTGTCCTGCTGCGTTCGTGGCTCGGTGCGATCCGGCGGCGGCCGGTGCTGCGGGTGCACTTCGGCGAGCCGGTCGACTTGAGCGACCTGTCCGCGGACAAGCCCGGCGATGCGGCCCGCGCGCGCGACCGCATCATGCGCGGGATCACGGCGGGGCTGACTCCGCTGCGCGCGGACGAACCGGACGCACCTCGGCACGCCGACGCGACGCGCCCGACTGGGGACAAAAGGAGTCCTTGGCGCCCTTGAGCGCGCGTCGCCGTGCTGCGAGCCTTGCGGCGAGCGGTCGGCCGACTGCTGATCGACCACGCAATCGCGGTTTTCGTTCAGCTGCCGGACTGTCTCCTCGCGCGCTGGTCGGCGTTCGAGCGGGGAAGTTCGTCGCGGCTGGATCTTCGCGGCTTCCTGGTGGGCCGCGGATCTGTTGGGACAGACTGGGCCGATCAGGGATTGGGCGCCGATCAGGGACTGGGCGCCGATCAGGGATTGGTCGCGATCGGTGCCCGCCCGGGCGCTGGAACGGACATCGAGGAACGAAGTGCAGAAATCAGCGATCGCCACGGCGGCGACCGGCCTGCTGGCAGCGAGCCTGCTGTTCGCACCGGCTGGTTCCGCCGCTCAACCGGGCCACGTCCCGGCGACCCAGGACCCGGCTCGGGAAACGGTTTCTCCGGAACCGGACTCGTTCAACCCGGCACCGATCAAATGGGGCCCGTGCGAAGACGATTCGTTACGGAAGGCGCACGCCGAGTGCGGAATGCTCGAAGTGCCGCTGGATTACGCGGATCCGGGCGGGGAAAAGATCTCGCTGGCCGTCTCGCGGGTGAAGCACACGTTGCCGGAAGACCAGTACCAGGGCGCGATGCTGCTCAATCCCGGCGGTCCCGGTGGTTCCGGGCTGGCACTGGCGAAGCTGGGGTCCTCGGTGCCGAAGAACGCGGGCGCCGCCTACGACTGGATCGGCTTCGACCCGCGCGGCGTCGGCGCCAGCAAACCGGCGTTGTCCTGCGATCGCGACTACTTCGGCTACGACCGGCCGGACTACACGCCGGACACCCCGCAGAAGGAGCGGGAGCTGCGGGACCGCTCGGCCCGTTACGCGCAGGCGTGCGGGAAGTCCGGCGGCGCACTGCTGAACCACATGAAGACGACGGATTCCGTCGCGGACATGGAAAGCATCCGCAAGGCGCTCGGGCAGCAGCGGATCAATTATTACGGGTTCTCCTACGGCACCTACCTCGGCCAGGTCTACGGCACGCTGCACCCGGACCGGATGCGGCGGGTGGTGCTGGACGGCGTGGTCAACCCGGAGGACGTCTGGTACGAGAACAACCTCAACCAGGACGTGGCGTTCGACCGCAACATCAAGATCTTCTTCGATTGGGTCGCCCGCTACGACTCCGTCTACCACCTCGGCACCACCGGTGATCAGGTGGAGCGGCGGTTCTACGAGCAGAAGGCGAAGCTCGACGCGCAGCCGGCGGGCGGGGTGATCGGCTCCGACGAGTGGGTCGACCTGTTCCTGCAGGCCGGGTACGAGCACAAAGCTTGGGAACAGCGCGCGGAGGCGTTCGCCGGATGGGTGCAGCGCGGCGATTGGCAGCCGCTGAAGAAGATCTACGACTCGGACAACTCACCGGGCGACGACAACAACTTCGCCGTCTACAACGCGGTCCAGTGCAGCGACCTGCAGTGGCCGCGGCAGTGGAACCGCTGGCGGGTGGACAACTGGATCACGCACGCGAAGGCGCCGTTCGAGACCTGGGCGAACGCTTGGTACAACGCCTCTTGCCAGAGCTGGCCGGTCGAACCGGGCGAGCCGGTCGATGTCGACGGCGGCGGCGTGCAAAGCGCGCTGCTGATCAACGAGGAACTGGACGCGGCCACGCCGTACCCCGGCGCGCTGGAAACGCGGAAGCGCTTCCCGAACTCCAGCCTGATCAGCCTTCCCGGCGGCACCACGCATTCCGGTTCGCTTTCCGGGAACCGCTGCCTGGACGACCAGATCGCGGACTACCTCAACACCGGCGAACGCCCCGCCCGCAAACCCGGCGGCGGTCCCGACACCACCTGTGAACCACTCCCCCAGCCGGTCCCGAAGGGCGCGAAGCCGCAACCGCAACGGCCCGAGACATCGCCGGGCGGATCGGAGCACCAGGACTGAAATCGGGCGGGAACGCGGTATCGATCACCGCGTTCCCGCCGACGCCTTGAGCCGAGGAACCCGGATCATCGCGTCACGTGCGCCAGGAATTCCTGCGTCTCGGGGTCCGGGGAATACACGCAGACCCCGCTCATCCCCCTTGTGAGCAGCACCTTGTAAGTGTTGCGGATGAGCCCGGCGAAGTGGAGTTCGTCCGCCTTCCGGACACCCGGGTCGTGCGAGTGGCCGCGGCGTGCGACCCACTCCCCGTCACGGCGGACGAGGTCCGGGCCGATGATCACGCCGGCCCAGTCGTACTCGAAGCCCTGGGCGGTGTAGATGCATCCGACCTGGTCGAATCCGCGTTCGTCGGAAGCCCAGAAATAGGACTCGGGCGCGTCGGGCACGCTGTTGCCGGGTTTTGCGTTCCAGGGACGCTTCCAGTCGTTGATGACGACATCGTCCACGAGGTGTTTGCCCTGCTCCGCCTCGGCCGGATCACTCCACGGCCAGCAGTAGCCCGCGGCGATGCGCGCGGTGCCGCCGTGTTCGGACCGCCGGGTCCGCAACCATGCTTCCATCGCCTGCGGAGTCGCAGCGCTGGCGACGACGAAATCATCATCGGTCGCCGACACCAGGCGGGTCCATTCCGTCGGACCGGCCTGTTCGAGTCCGAGCAGCCGGGAAACCCAGGTGTCGAACGCCGCCGAGCCGCCACAGCGGAATTGGCCCTCCAGGCGCACGACCTCGACTTCGCAGCCCTTCGTCTTGGCCGCTGTGGTGATCTCCTCCAGCGACCCCATTTCCCCCGGACGCACGATCTGGTCCTCGTCGAGGAGGAACACGGGCACCGATGCGACGTCGATCAATTCGTCGATCTGCCGCCCGGCACGTGCGCGGACTTCCTTCTTGGTGAAGCGGTTCACGCTCGTTTCCCGGATGCGGTGCGCTTCGTCGCAGATCAGGACGTCGAGTTCGCGGGGTTCGGAGCTGACGTAATTGTTGAAGTACTTGAACAGCCCCTGCACGCGGGTGTTGCGGCTGCCCGCGGTCTTGCGGAGCGTGCGGGTGAAGGCGCCGGATCCGGTGGCGTGGTGCACGGTACGGCCTTGCCGCGCGAGTTCGCCGACCAGGCTCAGCGCGATGGCGCTCTTCCCGGAACCAGGGCCGCCGAGGACGATCACGACGGTGCGAGTACTGGCGGCGCGAGCATTGCGCACGGCGTGCATGACCGTCTCGTAGGCGACCTTCTGCTCGTCGAGCAGCACGAACTGCTCGCGCTCCCGGATTTCCTTGGCCGCGATGTTGAGCAGCGCTTTGGACGGCGCGTGGTGGAAGTTGAGGAACTCGTCGGCGGCGTTACGCGCGGCGTCGCGGTCACCGGCCCGGCCGAGCACGGCCTGCAGGCGGTCGACGAGCGCGCCTCGATCGTCGAGGGTGAACAGGCGTCCGTACTCGCTCAGCGCGTGGTCGCGCAACGCCGAGACGTCCGCGTTCCGCGCGTTGTGCAGGTAGGCGATGCCGTGGACGGCGTCCGGACGTGCGGCCAGAGCGGGCGTCGAATCGACGAGGTACTGGCAGTAGCGGCGAACCTGCTCGACCGGATGCAGAACGGGGGCCGGACCGTAACCGGCGGTGCGGACGAGCTCGCCCACTGCCGCTTCGACGTGCGACCACTGCTTCAACTCGACGAGCACGTAGCTGGATTCGCCGGTCGTGGGGTGCGTTCCGCACAGGACGGCGTCGACGCGCCGAGGGCTGTGCGGGAGTTTGTGTTCCAGCAGCACCTCGACGTGCCCGAGCCCGGCATCTGCCAGATCGGCGAGCAGCACCGGGAGGCTGCGCTGCCAGGACCGCACCTCGGAGGTTCCGACCCGGGACTCGAGCTGGAACTTGGCCTGCTCGTTGAGCAGCAAGTGCAACCGGTCGGCTTTCGCGTCTTCGAGCAGTTCGGCCGCGCTCCGGCGAACCAGTGCCACTGACAACCCCCACTGGGCACGCGTGATCCACGCGCGGGTGGGGGCAGCGACGAAGTGGCTACTTCGGTGCCCGTCGGGCCGCGATCTTGCCGGGCCAGGTTAGCAGTCCGCTCATTCGAGCCGGTCGTACTTTCGAGCGTTGCCCTTGGCCGTTTCGACCGGGTACTTAGCCGCGTTCAAGCCCATCTTCACGTCCAGTGCGGCCAGGATGTCGATGTCGAGCACGTCGGCAAGGCGCAGCAGGTACGCGAGCACGTCGGCCATTTCGTGGCGCACTCGCTCGCCGGCTGCGGAGTCGTCCATGATCTGCGCGGACTGCTCCGGGGTGAGCCACTGGAAGAGCTCGACGAGTTCGCCCGCCTCGACGGACAACGCCATGGCGAGGTTCTTCGGGTCGTGGAACCGGTGCCAATCACGTTCATCCGCGAATGTGCGCAGGCGCTGCTGAAGGGTCTCGATGGTCACGTCCGGTGACCCTACGAGACGCGGGGGTCTCCGGACGCGAGCTGCAGCGGCCATCACGACCGCTCGGAAAGCCCGTCACCGGGGCAAGGCCCGGCGACGTCGCTCAGGAACCCACCGGCAGCACGTTCGGGACGATCATCGGGCGGCGGCGGTAGGTGTCGGCGACCCACTTGCCGACCACGCGGCGCACGGCCTGGGCGATGCGGTGGGTGTCGGTGATGCCTTCCGATTCGGTGCGGGCGAGTTCCATCTCGACCAGCGGCACCACTTCGTCCAGCGCCTTCGGGTCGTCGGAGAAACCGCGCCCGGAGATCGTCGGGCTGGACACCGCCCGGCCCGTGGCGGCCTCGACCGCCACGGTGATCGAGATGAAGCCGCCCTCTCCGAGTACCAGGCGGTCCGACAGCGTCGACTCGCCCACGTCGCCAACGGACAATCCATCGACGTAGACGTGACCCACTTCGACGCGGCCCGCGACCTTCGCGATGCCGTCGACCAGGTCGACCACGACACCGTCCTCGGCGATCACCACCCGTTCCGGGGCGACGCCGGTCAGCCGGGCCAGTTCGGCGTTCGCGCGCAGGTGCCGCCACTCGCCGTGCAGCGGCATGACGTTGCTCGGGCGCACCGCGTTGTACAGGTACAGCAGCTCACCCGCGGAAGCGTGCCCGGAGACGTGCACCTTCGCCCCGCCCTGGTGCACCACCTCGGCACCCAGCCGGACCAGGCCGTTGACCACGCCGAACACCGCGGTCTCGTTGCCGGGGATCAGCGAGCTCGCCAGCACCACCGTGTCCCCGGCCTTGATGCGGATCTGCTTGTGCTCACCGCGGGCCATCCTGGACAGCGCCGAAAGCGGCTCGCCCTGCGAACCGGTCGAGACGAACAGCACCAGGTGCTCCGGCATCGCCAGCGCCTCGTCCAACTCCACCAGCAGGCCCGGCGGCACCCGCAGCACACCGAGATCGGCTGCGATGCCCATGTTGCGCACCATCGAGCGGCCAACGAAGCAGACCTTGCGGCCGTGCTGCTCGGCGGCGTCGAGCACCTGCTGCACGCGGTGCACGTGGCTGGCGAAGCAGGCCACGATCAGCCGCTGGGTCGCCTTGCCGATCACCGAGTCCAGCACCGGGCCGATCTCGCGTTCCGGCGTGACGAACCCCGGCACCTCGGCGTTGGTCGAGTCGACCAGGAACAGGTCCACGCCCTCGTCGCCGAGCCGGGAGAACCCGGCCAGGTCGGTGAGCCTGCCGTCCAGCGGCAGCTGGTCCAGCTTGATGTCCCCGGTGTGCAGCGCGACGCCCGCGGGAGTGCGGATCGCGACCGCCAGCGCGTCCGGGATCGAGTGGTTGACCGCGAAGAACTCCAGGTCGAACGCGCCGTGCTCGCTGTGCTGTCCCTCGGCGACCTCGATCAGCTGCGGCGTCTGCCGGTGCTCCTTGCACTTGGCCGCCAGCAGCGCCAACGTGAACTTCGAGCCGACCACCGGAATGTCCGGGCGCAGCCGCAGCAGGAACGGCACCGCACCGATGTGGTCCTCGTGCCCGTGGGTGAGCACCAGCGCCTCGATGTCGTCCAGGCGGTCCTCGATCGGCCCGAAGTCCGGCAGGATCAGGTCCACACCCGGCGAATCGTCCTCGGGGAACAGCACCCCGCAGTCGACGATGAGCAGCTTGCCCGCGTACTCGAACACGGTCAGGTTGCGGCCCACCTCGCCGATGCCGCCGAGCGCGGTGATCCGCAGGCCGCCCTCCGGCAGCGCGGGCGGCGGCGCGGACGCCGTCGGCGCCATCGGGCGGTGTTCGGAAGGCTGCGTGCTCACCGGGACGTCACCTCTGCTGCGGCATCGGGGTTGACCAGGACAAGACCGGCGTCCCACAGATCGCTGGTGATCACCCGCACCTGCTCGTCGGTGGCCTGCGGCAGCGGCAGCCGCGGATGCCCGGTCTCGTAGCCGCACAGCCGCAGCGCCGTCTTCGAGAAGATCACGCCACCGACGAAGTTCATCGAGCGGTACACCGGCATGAGACCGGCGTGCACGTCCCGCGCCGACTCGATGTCCCCGGCCTCGAACGCGTCCAGCATCTTGCGCAGGCGGTCGCCCACCACGTGGCCGATCACGCTGACGAAGCCGACCGCGCCGACCGACAGCCACGGCAGGTTCAGCGGGTCCTCACCGGAGTAGTAGGCAAGATCGCTGTTGCACAGCACCTCGCTGCCCGCCCACAGGTCGTGCTTGGAGTCCTTCACGGCCTTGATCCGCGGGTGCTCGGCGAGCCGCTTGAGCGTGTCGGTCTGGATCGGCACCACCGAACGCGGCGGGATGTCGTAGAGCATCACCGGCAGATCGGTCGCGTCCGCGACCGTGCCGAAGTGCGCCAGCAGCCCCTCCTGCGGGGGCCGCGAGTAGTACGGGGTGACCACCAGCAGACCGTGCGCGCCCGCCTTCTCGGCGCTGCGAGCCAGCTCCACCGAGTGCTCGGTGTTGTTCGTGCCCGCGCCCGCGACGACGGTCGCCCGGTCGCCGACCGCCTCGACGACCGCCTGCAGCAGGCGCTCCTTCTCGTCGTCGCTGGTCGTGGGGCTCTCTCCCGTGGTGCCGTTGACGATGAGGCCGTCGTTGCCGACGTGATCGACCAGGTAGGTCGCCAACTCCTGGGACAACGCCAGGTCGAGCTTCCCGTCTCCGTCGAACGGCGTCACCATGGCGGTCAGGACCCGGCCGAACGGTCGGCCAGGGGCAGCGGTAGGACAGACGGTCATAGCTCCTGACGCTACCTGGTGAGTCCATTGATCAACGCGCCGCATCGGCGGCCGTGCGCAGGACCTCCGCCGCGACCGGCGGCAGCCGGAAAGGTACCGGTCAGCGCCCGTGCGGGCCGATCTTCTTCCGTCGCGGCGGCTGCGGTGGCGCGGGTTTTCCAGCGGCACATGCGTGCGATCCGCACGGCGCCGCCGGTCACCCGTTCGGCCCAGCCGGTTCGAACGCGACCGGCTTCAGAACGAACGGCGCAAGTCCTCCACCGCGAGCACGTCCGCCTCGTTGCCTTCGATTTCCACCTGGTGCTGGCGGCGACTGAAGGCGTGCAGGATCAGCTCGCTCGGCTCACCGCTGAGGCGCACCGTGCGCGGACCGCGCTTCGCGGCGATCTCGGTGCCGTCCGGGCGGCGCAGCACCACGCCGACAGGGCTGCGGCCGTAGAACACCTTCGCCACCCGGGACAGCGACTTCCACAGCGCTTCCTCCCGCTCCGGGTCGGACGGGCGCGGCTGCCAGCCCGGCTGCGCGCGGCGCACGTCCTCGTGGTGCACGTAGAACTCGGCGGCGTTGACGGTCTCGTCCACCGAGCCGAACGACATCGGGTTCCACTTCGGCGGCCCCTCGCGCAACGTGGCGATCAGGTCCGGCCACGGCTTGTCCCGCAGCTCCTGCTCCACCTTGTCGCCGCGCTCGGCGAGCGCCTTGATGAACTTGCCCGCCAGCGCGTCCGGACGACGCTCGCGCAGCAGCAGGTGCACCGCGAGGTCCTTGGTCTTCCAGTCACCGCACAGCGTCGGCGCGTCCGGCCCGACCCGCTCGAACAGGTCGCAGAGTTCCCGGCGCTCGTCGTTGGCCACACCCATGCGGCCACTGTAGCCGTGATCAGCGAACCGGCACGCGCACCGGGCGCTCGGCCGGAAGTCAGCCCTCGGTGACGAACGGGCTGGACGCGACCTCGGTGCCGTCGGTGAGGCTGGTGATCTCGAAGTCGCCGAACACGTTCGGTGCAACCTTCTGCAGCTGGCGCAGGCATTCCACGGCGAGCGCGCGGATCTCCACGTCGGCGTGCTCGCTCGCGCGCATCGCCACGAAGTGCCGCCACGCGCGGTAGTTCCCGGTCACGACGATGCGGGTCTCGGTCGCGTTCGGCAGCACCGTGCGCGCGGCCTGGCGGGCCTGCTTGCGGCGCAGCGTCGCCTTCGGCTCGTCGGCGAACTTCTCCTGCAGCGCTTCCAGCAGCTCGTTGTACGCGTGCACGCTCGCCTCGGTGGCCTGCACGAACTTCTCGTGCAGCGCCGGGTCCTCGGCGATCACGTCGGGTTCGACCATCGCGGCGTCGCGCTCCGGGACGTAGCGCTGGGACAGCTGCGAGTAGGAGAAGTGCCGGTGCCGGATCAGCTCGTGGGTCAGCGAGCGGGACATGCCGGTCAGGTAGAAGGTCACCGAGCCGTGCTCCAGCACGGACAGGTGGCCGACCTCCATGATGTGCCGCAGGTAGCCGTCGTTGGTGGCCGTGGCCGGGTTCGGCTTGCGCCAGGACTGGTAGCAGGCCCGGCCGGCGAACTCCGCGAGCGCCTGGCCGCCGTCTGCATCGGTGGACCAGTCCACGTCGGCCGGGGGGAGGAACTCCGTCTTGCCGATGAGCTGGACCTTCGGCGGCACGATCTCGGTCACGGTGCGCGGACCCTTCTGGCTCGTCTCGGGGTTTCTGCTGCTCCGCCGCTGCTGCGGCGGTTGCGGGAACGAGCGTAACCGGCCGTGCCGACAGTCCTGCCGCACCGGCCGGTCACCACTCGCGATGGCGCGGTGACACCGGACGACACCATCGAATGATTGCGCGACGCCAGCATCGACGCCATATTGGTGTCATGGATCTGAGCCCTTACATCAACCAGCTTCGCGAAGACCTCACGTCCGCCGCCTCGGCGGGCGACGAGCAGACCCGGCAGACCGCCGCCGTGCTCTCGGCCGCGATCGAGCCCGCGGCACGGCTGGCGATCATGAACGCGCTGTCCGACCTCGCCGCGGAGGTCACCACGCACCTGGAAGACCAGGTCGTCGACGTCCGGCTGGACGGGCGGGACGTCCGGGTGGCGGTCAGCGGCGGAGGCGGCGGGAAGGCTTCGACCGCCGAGGACGACCGGCCGCCGCCACCGCCTCCGGGCGGCGACAGCGGTGACATCAGCAGGATCACGCTGCGGCTGCTCGACGAGATCAAGTCGCAGGCCGAGAACGCCGCGTCCACGCAGGGCGTGTCGCTGAACACGTGGGTCGCGCAGGCAGTGCAAGGCGCCCTGCACGGCGGCAGACCGCGGGGACCGTGGGAGCACCACCGGCCGGGTCGCGGACCCGGTTGGGGCGGGCCGGGCCGCTTTCGCGGCGACGAAGGCTACGGCTCCCGGGTCCACGGCTGGGTGCAGGGCTGACGGGAGGTGGCGACCTTGAACAGCGACACCGGCCGGAATTCCCAACCCGGCGACTCCCAACCCGGCGATGCCGAATCCCGGGAACCGAACGAGCTCGTGCGGACCCAGGAATTCGACACTCCTGGGCCGATCGTCGTGGACGTCGGCAACAGCCTCGGCGCGATCAACGTCGAGCTGGCCGAGACGGTGACCACGCACGTGGAGATCCGGCACGACTCCGCGGGTGGTGGCCCGGAATGGCGCACCGGCCTGTCCGGCCTGCTCAACTGGGTCGGCGGGCAGATCAGCGAAGCCGGACGGCGTGGTGGTCTCGGGGCTGGTGGTCTCGGGGCTGGCGGTTTCGGCGGCGGGCTCGGGGATCGCGCCTTCGGCGACCGCGGCCCCGGGGAACCGATCGCGGAGGCGGTGCGCCAGACCACGATCGACTTCACCGGCGGCAACAGGTTGTCGGTGCGCGCGCCGAGCACGGTGCCGCTGCGCACCGTTCCGCTGGCGATCACGGTGCGGGCACCGGAGGAAACCGAGGTCTCGGTGCGCTCGACCGGCGGCGACGTGCGCGTGACCGGTCCGGCGAGCCGGGCGCGGGTGGAGTCCGGTGGTGGCGCGGTCTCCGTGGAACGGGCCGGCGGCAACGCGGTCGCGCGCACCGGTTCGGGCGCGCTGCGGCTCGGGGAGATGGGTGCCGGGGTGCAGGCCCGCAGCGGCGGCGGTGACGTGGAGATCGCCTCGGTGGGTGCGGCGTCGTCGGTGGTGACCGGCAGCGGCAGCGTGTGGCTGGGCGCGGTGCACGCGGACGTGCTGGTCCGGTCCGGCAGCGGTGACATCACCATCTCCGAAGCCGCCCGCGGCCAGACCGAGCTGATCACGGGTTCCGGTGAGCTGCGGGTCGCGGTGCGGCGCGGGGTGACCGCGGAAGTGGACCTGACCTCCACGACCGGGTCGGCGCACAGCGACCTGGAGGTTTCGGCGGAGCCTGCCGAGGACGAGCCCCCGCTGCGGATCTTCGGCCGCACCGGTAGCGGCGACGCGCTGCTCACCTCGGCCGGGTGAGCGAGCGGATCAGGACGCTGCGGTGAGCGCGCGCAGCGGGTCGGCGAGGTCGCCCCGGGTTCCGACGGCAACGCCGTCCAGGCCCAACCAGGCGGCCATGTCGTGCAGCGCGGCGGCGAGCTCCGGGGCGATCTTGCCGAGATCGCGGTCGGGTTCGCCGAACGCGCCGGGCACGCGCAGCACCTTCGCGGTCCGGTCGGCTTTCAAGTCGACCCGGGCCACCAGTTCACCGTCGAGCAGGAAGGGGAAGACGTAGTAGCCGTACTCGCGTTGCGGCTGCGGCACGTAGATCTCGATGCGGTAGCGGAAGCCGAACAGCCGCTCGGCCCGCGAGCGCTCCCAGATCAACGGGTCGAACGGGCAGAGCAGCGCGCTGCCGCGCACCCGCCTCGGCGTGCGTGCGTCGACGTGCCGGTACGCCTGGTTGCGCCAGCCGTGCACCGCGACCGGTTCGAGGTCGCCGTTTTCCACGAGCTCGTCGACGGCGCGGCGGCCGCGCTGCGGGCTGAGCCGGTAGTAGTCGCGCAGCTCGGCTTCGGTCGCGACGCCGAGCGCGTCCGCGGAGCGCCGCACGAGTTCGCGCACCGCGTCGTGCTCGTCCGGGTCTTGGCTGAGCACGTCCGCCGGCAGCACCCGTTCCGGCAGGTCGTAGAGCCGTTCGAAACCGCGGCGGGTGCCGGTGGTCAGCTCGCCCATGGCGAAGAGCAACTCGCAGACCCGTTTGGTGTCGGTGCGGTTCCACCACGGTCCGCGCCCCTGGCGGGTGTCACCGCCGAGTTCGCGTTCGAGGGTGCCTGCGCCGACCGGACCGAGGTCTTTGACCGCGGCGAGCACGTCGTCGATGAGGCCGGGTGAGTCCTCCAGCAGCTCGCGCAGGCCCCGCCGCCACGAGCCGCCGTGTTCGCGCATCCGCCAGCGCAGCAGCGGCCAGTCCCGCACCGGTATGAGGGAGGCTTCGTGCGCCCAGTACTCGACGAGCAGCCGCGGCTTTTTCGCGCTGTGCGTCCAAGCGGCGTTGTCGACGAGCTCCGCGGAGTAAGCGCCGAGGCGGCTGTAGAGCGGCATGTAGTGCGCCCGCACCGCGACGTTCACCGAGTCCATCTGCAGCAGCTTCGTCCGACCCAGCGCCCGGTTCAGGTGCTGCCTGTTCGCCTCCCCGATCGGCCGTGCGGCAGTGGATCCCTGCGCGGCGAACCCTTGGGCGGCCAGCGCCGTCCGCCGTGCTGCCGCAGCACTCATCGTCTCCATCACCCGGATGGTGCCAGGCCGCACCGACAACCCCGCCCGGCGCACCGAACCGCAGCGCATGGCTCGACGAACCGGTTCGGCGAGCTGTTGCGCGCGCCGGACGAACCGGTCACGCAACCCGCGCGGCACCGCGTCTCCCCCGCCCGCACGCATCCGGACTGACCTCCCAGCTAGTTTGGCGCGCATGGCCGATGCCGATGTGCGCCTCGCCGCGCCTTCCGACGTCCCCGAGATCGCACGGATCCAGCTCACCACCTGGCGCAGCGCCTACGCCGAGCTGCTGCCGCCGGAAGCGCTGGCGAGCGTGGACGAGAACGCGGCGCGACGCAGCTGGGAAGAGGCACTGCACGGCGGCCAGGTGACGTTGCTGGTGGCCACCGAGGGCGAATGGACGGTCGGGTTCTGCGCCGCAGGTCGTGCTCCCGAGCAGGAAGCCGCCGCCGCGAACGGCACCCCACCGCCGGATGCGGCGACCGTGGCGCTGGTGAGCACGCTGCTCGTCGAGCCGCGTTGGGGTCGCCGCGGGCACGGCGGCCGGCTGCTGGCGACCATGGCGCAACAGCTCGCCGAGGGCGGCGCCACGCGCGGCATCACCTGGGTTCCGGAGGAGGATTCGGCCTCGCTCGCGTTCTTCGAGCACGCCGGTTGGGGTCCGGACGGCACGGTCCGCACGCTCGACGCCGCTGGTCGCCCGCTGCGGGAGCTGCGCCTGTCCGGCCCGCTCGACCTGGAACTCTCCCGGCCGGAGTGAGCCGCCTGCGGGGGGCGGGTCGCGGCCCGGCCGGAAACGCTCCGCAGCCGCCCGGCCACACGATGCCGTTCGGCGGATGTTGCTAGCCTGGCGCTGACCACGCACCGACCTCCGGAGGACCCGTGCTGACCTCCATCGGTTTGATCTCCACCGCCTTCGGGATGTCGGTGGTTTCCGCGCTGTTCCCGATCATCAGCGTGGAGATCTTCGTCGTCGGCATGGTCGTCAAGGGCCCGGAGGTGCCCTGGTGGCTGCTGGCGCTGGTGGTGACCCTCGGGCAGATCGGCGGCAAGCTGCTCTACTACTACGCCGCGCGCGGCATCATCAAACTTCCCGGTTTCCTGCAGCGCCGCAGCGATCCGGAGCACCACACCGGCCGCTGGAAGGAATGGCTGGACCGGTTCCGCGCCTGGTGCCTGCACCGTCCGATGTGGACCGGTGGAGTGCTGCTGCTGAGCGCGGCGGCGAGCCTGCCACCGTTCCTGGCGACCTGCGTGGTCGCGGGCTGGGCGCGGGTGCCGCTGAGCACGTTCTTGATCACGGGCCTGGTGGGCCGCTTCGCCCGCTTCGCGGCGCTGGCGGTCGCCCCCGGCTTGATGATCGCCTGGATCTGAGCCGCCGCGTGGACGGCCCCGGTGCCTGACCGGGGCCGCCGTCACCCGAAGCGGCGCTCACGCCCCCGGCAAGAGCTTGCCCGGCACGTCCAGCACCGAGTCGACCAGGCCGAACACCGGGACCCCGAGCGGCGCGAAGGTCCACTTGTTGTGCAGGTCGCCGGTGTCCGGTTCGTCGACCACGACGACACCGTCCTGCTCCGGCGCGGACTGCGGTGCGGCCACCGCGGCGCCGGCCCCGCCCAGCAGGGCGGTTCCGACCAGCGCGGACACCGCGAGTCCGCGGCGCAGTTCAGCGTTCATGACGGTTTCCTCCTGGTCAGTCGAGCGCGTCGAGCAGTCCGACGACGGGGTTGAGGGCGGCGGTCGGCAGGCCGACGGTGGGGCTGAGCAGTCCACCGGCGTCCACGCCGGGCACGAGCCAGATCGACGGCGGGTCGGCGTGCGCGACGCCCGCGCCGAACCCGGCGAGGGCGAGGGTGGCCGCGGCCGTGGTGGCCACCCTGGCGAGGGTTTTCGGCATGGTGATCTCTTCCTTCCGTGCTCTCCCGCCGGTCGGCGGGAGGTCTGTGCCACGGCGGAGCCAGCCGGGACCCGGCGCGCCGCGCCCGGTTCACCGGCGCGGGCTCAGCACACCGCGTCGCCGGGTTTCGGATTGCCCAGCCCGAACAGGGGCCGCAGCAGCAGGCCTGCGTAGGTGCCTGCGATGGCCAGCACTCCCCACAGCCAGCCGTGCAGGCTGAACGAGGCGATGCCGGAGAAGTAGGCGCCGATGTTGCAGCCACCGGCCAGCCGCGCGCCGAGGCCCATGGCGATGCCGCCGAGCACCGCGCCGAGCGCGAGCCGCAGCGGGACCCGCCGGTGCAGCACGAACGCTCCGGCCAGCGCGGAAGCGATCAGCGCGCCGATCATGATGCCGAAGTCCATCACCGAGGTCTTGTCGGCGAGCACCGACGCTTGCAGCTTCGCGGTGTTCTCCGGGTCGCTCCAGAAGGGCGAACCGGAGATGTCCACCCCGATCCAGCCGAGGAACTTCGCGCCCCACAGCCCGAACGCCGAGGTGATGCCCCACGGCCCTCCGGAGATGAACAGCGTCAGCGCGTTGAACCCGGCCAGCAGCAGCGCCCCGGCCCACAGCGGCCACGAGCCGCGCAGCACTCGCAGGAATCCGCGCGCCGTGGGCGGCTGCTCGATCGGCGGCGGCGTGCGGCGACGTTCGACCAGCAGCGACACGCCCACGACCGCCGCGATGATCACCAGCGAGATGAGCAGCGCGCCGGGATAGCCCAGCGGGGTGTCCGCGAACGACACCGTGGGGCCGGTGTTCTGCAGCGTCTTGATCCAGGGCGAGATGAACGCGCTGAGCACTGAACCCGCGATGAAGCCGCCGAGGGTGTAGAGGATCGCGGTTTGCCCGCTGCCCACCGCGAACAGCGTGCCGGACGCGCACGAGCCGCCGACCTGCATCCCCACCCCGAACAGGAACGCTCCGAGGATCACGCCGAGCCCGGCGGGCGCGACGGTCCCTTCCGGCGCGCCGGAGAGCCCGAGCCCGCCGCCGAGGATCGCGGAGAACAGCAGGCAGGCCGCGGCCAGCATGACCATGTGCGCCCGCAGCGCGCGCCCTTGACCGACCGAAACGAGCTGCCGCCACGCCGAGGTGAAACCGAACCGCGAGTGGAACAGCACGGTGCCGAGCGCGAGCCCGACGGCGTAGAGGACGGTCAGTTTCCACCCGGCTTCGGCCGCGACGGCGAGGCCGACGACGACGGCGAGCAGGATGCCGGCGGTCACGACGCCGGGCCGGGCCGGTGGTGCTTGGGCCGCGGGAGGCGGCGGGGTTCTGGGGGCGCTGTCGACGCCGACTGCGGACATGGATTCTCCTCGTCTCGAAAGCTTGCCGTTGTGGTCCAACAAACCCGTTCGGCTCGATCTTTCCCGGTTGCGTAGCGGCGTTCGCCACGGAAGGCGGCTGTTGTGCTTGTTGCGTTTCAAGCGGCGCTAGCCGCTCTCACGGCGTTCGCAACCGGCACCGCTACGCAAAATGGGCCCAGAACGATCAATCCGGGGTCAACGGGCCGGAGACGGGGACGACGGTGCCGCGCGGGAGCCACTGGCCGGCGGGGTCGGAGCCGTGCATCGGCATCTTCATCCCGCCCATTCCGGGCATGTCCATCTGCATCACGTCGACCTGCGCGGCCGCGTACACCGAGATGGGGTCTTCGATCCGCTGCCCGCGCGCGGCGAGCCAGGTCTCCAGCCCGGCCACCGATGGCGGTTCGCCGCCGAATCCCTCGTTGATGGCCATGCCGTATTCGAGCGACCGGTAGTCGCGCGGGTCGAACCGCAGCGGAGCGGCCGAGCTGGCCGCCGCGGTGGTCACGGGGCTGTGCAGCAGCCACGGCGCGAGGTGGGCGCCGTAGGTGTAGTTCGGTGGCCCGCCGGGCCGTTGCCGCACCGATTCGAGGTGTTCGGCCGCGTTGGTCCAGCCGGACACCAGGATCAGCGCGTTCTCGGATCGCGGTGCGCCGCTGACCGGCAGGCGCGCCGCGTCCGCCGCCGTTCGCACCACGCCGGTGGCTTGCCGGGAGCGCGGCGAGTCGTCGCCGATCACGGTGATTCCGGGTGCGCCGTTGCGGTGCACGTATCCGACGAGGGCGCGCAGCGCCTCGGCGTCCTGCGGCTGGAGCGAATCGGCGGGGCAACCGGTGAGCGGATCCCGTTGTCCCGCAACGATTCCGGCGAGCGCGGCGCTGGCGCATTCCGGCCCGTCGGGGCCCGCCGCGTCGGCGGGCCCGGGTGCGTCGCCGGTGTCGACTTCGACGCTTCCTTCCGCGGCGCCGCTCCGCAGCACCAGATCGCTGCGCCCGGCCGGCAGGTCCACCTGCGCCCAGTGACCGCTGGTGCCCGGCCGCGAAACCGCCCGGACGGGCCGCCCACCGGAGTCGATGGTCAGCTCGTCACCTGCGCTTTCCGGCAGGTGCACCAGGTTGGGCCCTGGGCGGTGCGGCGTCACCAGCACCGGCACGTCCTGCTCGCCGACGGTGGCGTGCGCGAGCCGGGCGACTCCCGGCTGCGGGAGCTCACCGGGACGCGGAATCGCGGGCAGCACCGTGAACGCGACGAAGGCCACGGCGACCGCGCCTGCACCGAAGCGGTAGATCCGCCAAGGATTCTCCTGGCGCAGCAGCAGAACCGCCCCAACAACGGCCACTATGGACAGTGTGAGCACGAGCAGCGCCGCACCCAGCGGGCTCAGCAGCCTGCGATCCGCGATGCCGGTGCTGAACAACTGCACCGCCACCGCCACCACCAGTGCCGCGGCCAGCGCCCATGCCAGGTACCGCAACCGCGGCGCACCGTCCGGGCGCTGCTCGGCGGGCAGCAGCAAGCCGTATCCGGCCAGCCCGAGCCAGCCGACCACGGCCGCGCTCGCCACCGCCGCGGCGAAGAATTCCACCGGCGAGTGCCCGAGCCCGCTTTCCACGATCAGCAGCACGGTCAGCGCGAAGCCGAGGTAGGAAGCCGGCGACGGCAGGCGCAGCAGGATCGGAAGCGCCAGCACCAGCACCGCGTGCACCACCGCGACCGGCACGCTGACGTGCTGCACCGGAATCGACAGCAAGCTCGCCGCGGCGGCGATCACGGCCGCGGCCGCGGCCACCACCACCGTCGCCCGCCCGGTAGTGCGCACCGACCCGCGCAGCAGCCCCAGCCCGGCGACCACGGCCGTGCCCGACAGCAGCAGGATGCGCAGCACCAGCGCGGCGGCGTCCACACCGGTCGCTGCCGGGTGCATACCGCTCATGTCCATCGCGAAACCTCGCTTCACGCAGGGAAAACCGGGGCCCGGGCACCGCGCGCGGCGATGCCCGGGCGGGTGAGCTACTTCAGGTCCTCGTCGGCGACCACGAACAGCTCGGAGTGCGGCTTCGCGTTCCCGAAAGGCCCGTGCGGCCACGACTTGCGGTTGAAGTTGATGCCCGTCTCACCGGTGACCTCGTCCTTGAACGACTCGTCCACGTTGACCTGGCCGTCCTCGGCGAGGTCGATCATGTTGACCTTGTGGTCCCCGTCGTTGCCGGTGCGTGCGACGAAGTAGTTCGACACCGCCAACCGGCCGGGCTGCTTGGTCTCCTCGTACTTGCCGTCGGCGCCCGGCTTGAAGTTGTCGTAGGCGCCCCAGTGCGGACCCGCCCCGGGCTGTCCCGGGTTGATCGGAGCCGCACCGGCCAGCGTCGGGCAGTCCTGCCCGCCGCCGTTCTCGGCCTTCTCGACGCTGTCGATGGAGCACTGGAAGTCGGTGCCCTTGCTGGTCAGCTTGGAGATGTCCAGCGTGTACACGCCGCCGGTGGCACCCGGGTCGTCCGGGCCGAGCGTGCCCTTCTGCCTGCCCTGCACCGCGCGGTACAGGAACCGGTCGTCCGGGCTGGTCTGGATCCAGCCGCCGTTCGAGCCGCTGCCCTTGGCGTCGTTGTTCGCCGGGTCGATCGCCTTCAACGCCTGCCCGTCGTCGAACACCTGCGTCCAGCGCGGGGCCGGGGCGGTGATGTCCGGGGTGTAGAAGACCGCGCCGCCCTGCATGGTTTCGGCGAACGCGCCCTTGTGGCCGGGCCGGTTGGTGACGGTGGTTTCCATGACCGCGCGGCTTTCCGAATGCAGCGGGTCCTCCGGATCGGCGCGCGGCCCGTCCGGCAGGTACGACACCGACTTGAGCTTCGGCTGGTTGCGGTCGGAGATGTCCCAGGTGCGCACGGTCGGCCGCCGCAGGTACGGCGACGGTTGCTTGACCGGGTCCAGGATGATGTTGCGCGGTTCCGCGTAGTCGCTGGTGACCAGCGTGTTCAGGTCCTCGCGGGCCTGGATGCCGTGCGGGTTGGCGCAGGTGGGTTTGCCCAGCCGCGGCAGGTTGTCGCACAACTTCGGGTTGTCGCCCTGCGGAGTCGCGGCCGGGGATTGGGAAAGCACCTTCCCGTCCCGGTCGAATCGCACGACTTCGCCCGGACTACCCGCGAAACCGTTTCCGCTGTGCACCGATCCGTCGTCGTAGCGATAAGGACCGGGAGCGACCGGACCGCCCATGTAGGTGCCGTAGGACGTGCCGTCCTTCAGCGTCCAATAAGCGTCCGGAACCGAACCGCCGAGCGTCTGCGTCGGCAAGCTGACGCCCTTGAGCTCCAGGTTCGGCAGCTTGGTCACGTCGAACGCGTAGGTCGCGCCGAGGAACAACGCGCCCGCGAAAATGGTGTCGCCCTTGTGCCACACGTATTGCATGTGGTGCGGCTCGTTCTCCACCAGCGGCCCCACGGTGGCGGTGTTGACCACCTTCCCGTAGGTCTCCGAACCCTTCGTCGCGTCGATGACCGCGAGGAAGTCCGGTCCGGGAAGCGCGTTCTTCGCCTTGTTCACCGGATCCTTCAACGACCCGGGCAGGCCCTTGACGTCCTTGACCGCGGTGTCGGCGATGTTCTCGTCACCGGCCCACACCAGCAGCCATTCCTTGCGCTTTCCGTCCGCGGCCTTGGTCGCCACGTTGCGGACGGTGTGGTTGGTGACCGAGTAGTTCTTGCCGTCGGCCCCCGGCACCTGCTGCGTCGTGACCTGCACGTCCGCGTCGGCATCCTGCACGGGCAACGTGACGGTGCCGACCGCGAGCAGCGCGGCGGCCGCCCCGATCATTCCTCTGCGCAGCACTCGCGCCTTGATTCTCATGTTCTCTCCGGTCTGCTGCGGAATTCCACCAACGTCTGGGCACCTTCGAACTCGATTACCTGCATTCGGGCACAGGTGTTCTCGGGAAAGGTTTCCGGTGGCGCCGGTCCAGCGATTCCCGCGCAGCATCGATCCGCACGGGAGGCGTCGATTCCGGACGTGCCTCCGGTCCGCCCCCGGGCGCACCTGCCCGCCGGCCCGGAAATGCGTTTCCGGGCCGGTGGGTCTGGTTCCGTTGGGGACACGGAATTGCGCGAACCGCCGCAGGAACGGCCGGCCCGCGCCGAAAGGAAGAGGGAATCCGCGATTCAGGTGCGGCGCTGCGCGCCGCGCGGTTCCGCCCGCGGATTTTCCACGGGCGAACTCCGCTGAATGGCCTGCGCGGAAGTCGGCGAAAGGATCGTCAGCGAATGCTACACAGGGCGCTGGCCTGCTGCTGCAAATCGACGTGCAGGCGAGCCACCAGAGTGGTGAACCTCGACATGCGGTAGATCATGCGCGGGCGATCTACCCGGTGTCAACCAATCGACCAATCCGTGAGATGAGCACGGGAACTTTTCCGGGCCGCCGAACGTTCCCCGCCGTTCGTAGGTACCGCCGCGGCGCCGGATGAACTACTTTTCGCCCTCCGCGTCGCCGCGCTGGAGTTCGATCGCCCGGCGCATCGCCTTGCGTCCGCGGTTGCGGTCCCCGGCCAAGTCGTACGCCTGGGCGAGGGCGAACCACGCCCGCCACTCGTGCGGCGCGGCTTCGAGTTCGGCCTGCTTCTGCTCGAACCAGGCGTCGGCGGCTTCCCGCTGCACCCGCCCGGAGGGGCGCAACGGCAGGTGCGAGGTGTCCGGCAGGTTCCCCTCGGACTCCAGCAACCGCGCCAGCCGCTCGGTCTGCGCGCCGAACCGGAGCTGGTCGGCCACCAGCAGCGCACCCAGCACCGGCAGCACCAGGATCGCCAGCCCGAGCACGACGAACACCGGCTGCGCGGTCACGATCATCGTGACCGCGCGCTGCCCCATCAGCACCAGGTAGACCAGCAGCACCGCGGCGAGCACGAACGCCGCGGCGCGCGGACCGAACCAGGATTGCCGCTCGTTGGTGGACATTCACAGCCCCAGCACGGTGTCGAGCCCGACGGTCAGCCCCGGCCTGCCGCCGACTTCGCGGATGGCCAGCAGCACGCCCGGCATGAACGAACGCCGGTCGTAGGAGTCGTGCCGGATGGTCAACGTCTCCCCTTCGGTGCCGAACAGCACCTCCTGGTGCGCCACCAGTCCGGCCATCCGGATCGAGTGCACCGGCACCTCGTTCACCTTGGCGCCGCGCGCGCCGTCGAGCCCTCTGCTGGTGGCGTCCGGCGCGGCCTCGAGCCCTGCGGACTCGCGGGTCTGCGCGATGACCTCCGCGGTTCGAGCCGCGGTGCCCGACGGGGCGTCCGCCTTCTTCGGGTGGTGCAGCTCGACGATCTCCGCCGACTCGAAGAACCGGGCAGCGATCTCGGCGAACTTCATCGACAGCACCGCGCCGAGCGCGAAGTTCGGCACCACCAGCACCCCGGTCTCGGGCCGCTCGGCCAGCAAGCTGCGCACCTGCTCCAGCTCGTCCGGGCCGAGCCCGCTGGTGCCGACGACGACGTGGATGCCGCGCTCGACGCAGAAGCGCACGTTCTCCAGCACCGAATCGGGGTGCGTCAGGTCCACCGCGACCTGCGCGCCGGAACTGACCAGCACCTCCAGCGAGTCCTCGCGGTTGACCGACGCGACGAGTTCCGCACCGGGGTCCTCCTGCACGGCGCGCACCGCCTCGGAACCCATCCGCCCGCGCGCGCCGAGAACGCCGACCCGGACCGGAGTGGAAGCTGGGGAAGTCACGAACGTGCCGCCTTTCTGCGTTCTGCGTGGCCGAGCCGGTGATGCCGGCGAAATTCCTACCGCCGGAGGGGTTCCGGCAAATCTTGCTCGTCTTCGTACGGTCCGACGACGGCCGTGGTCAGCGGCCTGCGCAGCAGGTCCCGCGCCAGCGCGGCCACGTCCTGCGCGGTGACCGCGTCGATGCGGTCCAGCGTCTCTTCCACGCTGAGGTGGCTGCCGTAGTTGAGTTCGCTCTTGCCCACCCGGCTCATCCGCGAAGCGGTGTCCTCCAGGCCCAGCACCAGCCCGCCGCGCAGCTGCCCGCGCCCGCGGGCGACCTCGTCCTCGCCGAGCCCGTCGGCGGCCACCGCGGCCAGCGTTTCGCGGATCACCGCGGCCACCTCGCCCAGCCGGTCCCGCTGGCAGCCCGCGTAGACGGCGAACGAACCGGCGTCCGAGTAGGCGGTTGCCGACGAGTACACCGAGTACGCCAGCCCGCGCCGCTCGCGGATCTCCTGGAACAGCCGGGAACTCATGCCGCCGCCGAGCGCCGCGTTGAGCACTCCGAGCGTGAACCGCCGCTCGTCGTGCCGGTTCAGCGCGCGGCAGCCCAGCAGCAGGTGCGCCTGCTCGGTGTCGTCGTGGCGCAGCACCAGCGGGCGCTGCTTGGGCAGCCGGGCGCGCCCGGAACGCGGCGGGTGCGGCGTCTGCGGCCCGTCGAGCCGCGAACCGAGCGCCTTGCGCAGCAGCCGCAGCACGCGGGCGTGCTCGACGTTGCCCGCCACCGCGATCACCATCTTCGGCAGCGCGTAACCGCGGCGGTAGAAGCCGTGCACCCGGTTGCGGCTCATCGCGGTGATGGACTCCTCGGTGCCGAGCACCGACCGGCCCAGCGGGTGATCGCCGAGGACCGTCTCGGCGAACACCTCGTGCAGCAGGTCCTCCGGGTCGTCGTCGCGCATCGCGATCTCTTCGAGCACCACGCTGCGTTCGACGTCCACGTCGCTGGAGGCGTTCACCGCGTCGAACACGACGTCGCAGAGCAGGTCCACCGCCAGCGGCAGGTCCTCGTCGAGCACGTGCGCGTAGTAGCAGGTGTGCTCCTTGGAGGTGAACGCGTTGAGCTCACCGCCGACGGCGTCGACCTCCTCGGCGATGTCCACCGCGCTGCGCCGCCCGGTGCCCTTGAACAGCAGGTGTTCCAGGTAGTGCGCGGCGCCGGCCTGCGGGCGCGTCTCGTCGCGCGAACCGACACCGACCCAGACGCCGACCGAGGCCGAGCGCACTCCCGGCACCTGCTCGGTCACCACCCGCAGCCCGCCCGGCAGCACCGTGCGCCGCACCGATTCCGCGCCGCTGCGTCCCAGCACGCGGGTGGTGCCCGGCCGTTGCAGGTGCCCGGCACGTGTCTGGTTCTGCTTCATCGTCCTTCAAGATCTCTTCGCCGTAACCCCCGGACACGATACGGCCCGCCCCGGAAGTCCGGGACGGGCCGTACGCCGTGCTGCTCGCGGACGCCGGCGGTGCGGCGTCCGCGATGGATCATTCGGCGGTGGCTCCGGCTTCCTCGGCCGGGGCCTGCTCGCCGGACTCAGCCGACTCGCCCGATCCCTCGTCCGATCCGCCGGACTCGCCGTCCTCGTCCACGACGATCAGGCTGATCTTGCCGCGGTTGTCGATGTCGGCGATCTCCACGCGCAGCTTGTCGCCGACGTTGACCACGTCCTCGACCTTGCCGATGCGCTTGCCGTTGCCCAGCTTGGAGATGTGCACCAGCCCGTCCTTGCCGGGCAGCAGCGAGACGAACGCGCCGAAGGCCGCGGTCTTGACCACGGTGCCCAGGAACCGCTCGCCCACCTTCGGCAGCTGCGGGTTCGCGATGCCGTTGATCTTGTCGATGGCGGCCTCCGCGGACGGGCCGTCGGCGGCGCCCACGTAGATCGTGCCGTCGTCCTCGATGGTGATCTCGGCGCCGGTCTCCTCGGTGATCGTGTTGATCATCTTGCCCTTCGGCCCGATCACCTCACCGATCTTGTCCACCGGGATGGAGATCGAGGTGACCCGCGGCGCGTGCGGGCTCATCTCGTCCGGCGTGCCGATCGCCTCGGCCATCACGCCGAGGATGGTGAAGCGCGCGTCCCGAGCCTGGCCCAGGGCCTGCGCCAGCACCTCGGACGGGATGCCGTCCAGCTTGGTGTCCAGCTGCAGCGCGGTCACGAAGTCCTTGGTGCCCGCGACCTTGAAGTCCATGTCGCCGAAGGCGTCCTCGGCGCCGAGGATGTCGGTCAGCGCGACGTAGTGCGTCTTGCCGTCCACCACGTCCGAGACCAGGCCCATCGCGATGCCCGCGACCGGCGCCTTCAGCGGCACACCGGCGTTGAGCAGCGACAGCGTGGAGGCGCACACCGAGCCCATCGAGGTCGACCCGTTCGAGCCCAGCGCCTCGGAGACCTGCCGCAGCGCGTACGGGAACTCCTCGCGGGAGGGCAGCACCGGCAGCAGCGCCCGCTCGGCCAGCGCACCGTGGCCGATCTCGCGGCGCTTCGGGCTGCCGACCCGGCCGGTCTCGCCGGTCGAGTAGGGCGGGAAGTTGTAGTGGTGCATGTAGCGCTTGGCCGTGTCCGGGCCGAGGCTGTCGATGGTCTGCTCCATGCGCAGCATGTTCAGCGTGGACACGCCCAGGATCTGGGTCTCGCCGCGCTCGAACAGCGCCGAACCGTGCGTCCGCGGGATCACGCCGACCTCGGCGGAGAGGCTGCGGATGTCGGTCAGGCCGCGGCCGTCGATGCGGACCTGCTCGGTGATGATGCGCTGCCGCACCAGCTTCTTGGTCAGCGCCTTGAACGCGGCACCGACCTCCTTCTCGCGGCCGGCGAACGGCTGCTCCTCGGCGACGCCGACCTTGTCCAGCGCGGCCTGCTTGACCTCGTCGATGCGGTTCTCGCGCTCCTGCTTGCCCGCGATGGCCAGCGCCTGCGACAGGTCGCCGGAGATCGCGTCCTCGACGGCGCTGTAGACGTCGTCCTCGTAGGCCGGGAACACCGGGTAGTCCCCGGTGCTCTTGCCCGCGGCCTGCGCGAGCTGCTGCTGGGCCTGGCACAGGGTGCGGATGAACGGCTTCGCCGCCTCCAGCCCCTCGGCCACGACCTCCTCGGTGGGCGCCTGCGCGCCGTTGCCGACCAGCTCGACGGTGTGCTCGGTGGACTCGGCCTCGACCATCATGATCGCGACGTCGTCACCCACGATGCGCCCGGCGACGACCATGTTGAACACGGCCCGCTGCAGCTGCTCGTAGGTCGGGAACGCGACCCACTGCCCGTCGACCAGCGCCATCCGGGTGCCGCCGACCGGGCCGGAGAACGGCAGGCCGGAAAGCTGGGTGGAGGCCGACGCGCCGTTGATCGCGAGCACGTCGTAGGGGTCCTTCGGGTCCAGGCTCATCACCGTGACCACGACCTGGACCTCGTTGCGCAGGTTGTCCACGAAGGTCGGGCGCAGCGGCCGGTCGATCAGCCGGCAGGTCAGGATCGCGTCGGTGGACGGGCGGCCCTCCCGGCGGAAGAACGAGCCGGGAATGCGGCCCGCCGCGTACATCCGCTCCTCGACATCCACCGTCAGCGGGAAGAAGTCGAGATTCTCCTTGGGCTGCTTGGAGGCCGTGGTGGCCGACAGCAGCATGGTCTCGTCGTCCAGGTAGGCCACGACGCTGCCCGCGGCCTGCTTGGCCAGCCTGCCCGTCTCGAACCGGACCTCGCGGGTGCCGAAGGCGCCGTTGTCCAGTACGGCCGTCGTCTCGTAGACGCCTTCGTCGACGTTGGACGCTTGTGTCAAGTGGAACTCCTCGTTTCCGCAAGGGTCCACGACTGCGCGGGTGAGTCTTCCGGCGAGGCCGGTCATCGATCGAAGCGCCCGGGGCGGAAACCGCCCGCGGAAGCCACTACCGAGGACCGGCGGAGCTGACCCGCCGTGGGCGTGGACCCGGGTATTTGCGGGCAACCGCGTGCCCGCATTCTCTCATTGGGTTGTGCGACCGGGGGAGCATCCACAATGGAACGCTCCCCCGGGGCGGGTCAACGACGCAGGCCGAGCCGCTGGATCAACGAACGGTACCGTCCGATGTCCACCTTGGTCAGGTAGTTCAGCAGCCGGCGGCGACGACCGACCATCAGCAGCAGGCCGCGACGCGAGTGGTGGTCGTGCTTGTGCTGCTTGAGGTGCTCGGTCAGGCCCGAGATCCGGTTGGTCAGCAGGGCCACCTGGGCCTCGGCCGAACCCGTGTCGGATTCGTGCAGGCCGTAGTCGCTCAGGATCTGCTTCTTCTCGGTAGTGGACAGCGCCACGAGTTGACTCTCCTTGTTTCGCGTGCCGTGTCAGGGAGTGCGTCGCCGGGCGGCACCGGAGTGCGGCACCGCGGCGGGCACCGGTGGGATCCCCGGGTCGAGCCCGGCGGCAGCGGCCGGAAGGAGCGCGGCGTCGCAGGTGCCCCGCATCGGTGCCTGCTCCGCGACTGCCTTCGCACCGCCGATCCCGTCCGGCGGATTGCGGCCGACGATGTCGGACCGCGCCGATTCGGTGATCTTCCGGCTGCCCATCTTCCGACTGCCAAACAGCTCGGCTGCCCGACTTCTCGGCTGCCCGACTTCTCGAGTGCCCAGAGTCCCCACGGATACGGCCGCCACGGACTACAGCCGAATCCGCCGAGCAGGATATCAGGGCCTGCGCATCAGCCCTGGTTCCCGGCATCCGAACGCGGTGCATGCGTGGTCCCTGCATGCGTGGTCCCTGCATCCGAGGGCCCTGCATCCGAACTTGCGGCATCCCGGCCCTCCGTATCCGGACCACCGAGCCGCACCCGGTGCACCGTCCGGTAAGCGGAACCCCCGGCTTCCTGGTCGGAGCGCACCAGCGCGACCTCGCCGACCTCCCACCACGGGCCGGAGTAGGCCCGCAGCAGACCGGTGAGCCGGCCTCCGCTCGGCCGCCCCGCGTTCCAGCGGGCCACGGTGAGGTGCGCGCGGAACTCCTCCGGGTCGCCGCCTGCTGCCCGCACCAACTCCCGCAGCAGCTCCGCGTCCCGGCCCGAGGCGGGTTCCGCGCCGACCCACAGCACGCTGCGGAACGCGCCCGCTCCGGTCAGCCGCAGGTGCGGTCGCCCGGTGAGTCCGGCGACGCGCCGGTCCAGCCGTTCGCTCAGCGGCCCGGGTTCGGCGCTGCCGTGGAAGCGCAGCGTCAGGTGCCACTTGGAGGCCGGAACGAACCGGAACCGCCGCAGTCCTTCCGAGGCTGCCGCCACGCGCGCGGGGGCTAGCCCGGAGACGGCGCCCGCCAGGTGCTCGACCGCGGCCTGCGACGGCCACAACGCCGTGAACAGGCGCGGCGCCCGATCCGCTTCCGACTCGCCCGGCACTACCTCAAGATTCCCCGTTCGCGGCCCGGCGTAACAGTCCGGCCAGCGCCGGGTAGCGCCCGTCGATCAGCGCGGCCGCCTGCTCCAGCTCGCTGGGCTTGGCGACTTCGCGGAGCACCGGCCACGCCACCTGTTCACCGTTGCCCGGCACCGGCAGCGTGTCGCGGCCGACCGACGGGTGCGAGTCCCGCACGTCGGCCAGCGCCTGCTCGATCGCCTCCGACTCGCCCGCGGTCACCCCGGGGATGAGCACCTTGCGTTCCAGCATCACCAGCCTGGCCAGCACCGACGGGTTGCCGATCTTGGCGCGGCGGCCGCTCATCACCTGGCTGAGCATCGGGGCGCTGATGCCCAGCACCTCGGCGAGCTGGGCCTGCGAGGTCCGGAAGGCGACCACGAGGCGGCGCACCCGATCCCCCAGCGGCTCCCCGTACCACTGCCGCTGCAGGTCCAGATTGCGCTGGACGCTCTTGTGCTCCGCCACTTCAGCTCCCCCGGTGCCCTCGGTCGTGCTGGACGCGCCCGGAGCGAGTCCGGGCCCGGCCGGTCCTGAATACTGCCAGGTCATCGTGCGTTCGCGGAGTGGAACGCGAATTTCGTTCAATCGTCGGTTCACTGCCGGACGCCGAGGATCTCGCGGGTCTCGGCGACGTCCTGGTTCATCCGCTCGATCAGCTCGTCGGCCGAATCGAAGCGCACCATCCCGCGCAGCCGCCGCACGAAGTCCAGCGACACGTGCTCGCCGTAGAAGTCGGTGTGCACGTCCAGCACGAACGCCTCCACGGTGCGCTCGGTCCCGGAGAAGGTGGGGTTGCTGCCGACCGAGACGGCCGCGGGCAACGTCTCGCCGGGCCCGGTCGAGCCCCGGTGGCGGTGGGTGAACCAGCAGGCGTAGACCCCGTCGGCGGGGATCGCCGAGTAGGCCGGGCTGGACAGGTTCGCGGTCGGGAATCCCAGCTCGCTGCCGCCGCGGCCGGCGCCGCGCACCACGATCCCCTCCAGCCGGTGGTACCGGCCCAGTGCGGAGGCGGCGGCCACCACGTCACCGGCGTCGATGCAGGAGCGGATGTAGGTCGAGGAGAACGTCACCGGGGCGTCGACCACGCCGCCGGAATTCTCGGCCTTGCCGCTGAGCAGGCTGTCCGAGGCGACTTCGAAACCGAACCGCTCGCCCAGCTGGTGCAGCATCCCGATGTCACCGGCCGCGCGGTGCCCGAAGGTGAAGTTCTCCCCCACCACGACCAGCGCCGCGTGCAGCCGTTCCACCAGCAGCTCGTGCACGAACTCGTCCGCGGCCATCCGGGACAGCTCGGCGGTGAACGGCAGCACGCAGAACACGTCCACTCCGAGCGATTCGGCGAGCTCGGCGCGCTGGCGCAGGGTGGTCAGCTGCGCGGGGTGGCTGCCGGGGCGCACCACCTCCGCGGGGTGCGGGTCGAAGGTCATCAGCACGCACGGGAGTCCGCGCTCGCGGGCGGTGCGCACCGCGTGGCTGATCAACTGCTGGTGCCCGCGGTGCACTCCGTCGAAGACCCCGATGGTCACCACGCACCGGCCCCAGCCGCCGGGAAGCTGCTCCAAACCGCGCCAACGCTGCACGGCTGGCAAGCGTAATGCCTGCCCCGCGCACGCGGTTCAACCCGCCGGGGTGAGCACCAGGACCGGGCGTGCCGTGCGGCCCTGGTCGCGCACCAGCGCCACCGCGCGCCCGTCCGGTCCGAACACGCCGCAGGTCCCGGCCAGCCCGGTCGGCGGGATCTGCTGGCCGTGCGCGAGCGCGCGCACGGTGCCCTCGTCGGTGTCGTAGCGGGTGAAAGCGGTGGCGATGGCCTGGTCCAAGCCCATGGACAGGCCGGGTTCGGCTTCGAGCTGGTCGAGCGTGCGGGCGGTGGCCAGCCCGAACGGTCCGACCCGGCTGCGCCGCAACCGGCCGAGGTGCCCGCCGACGCCGAGGCGCTGCCCCAGGTCGCGGGCCAGCGCGCGCACGTAGGTGCCGGAGGAGCATTCGACCAGCACGTCGAGTTCGAGCACCGCTCCGGCGTCGGGATCGTCGCTCTCGGGCCGCAGCGCGAGCAGGTCGAACCGGGACACCGTGACCGGGCGGGCGTCCAGTTCCACCTCTTGCCCGGCCCGCGCGAGTTCGTAGGCGCGTTTGCCGTTGACCTTGACCGCGCTGACCGCGCTGGGCACCTGCTGCAGCTCGCCGGTCAGCTCGGCGATGCCGTCCCGGATCGCCTGCTCGGCGACGCCGGACGGGTCGGTGCTGGAGAGCACCTCGCCCTCGGCATCGTCGGTGCTGGTGGCGACCCCGAGCCGGATGGTCGCCAAGTACGCCTTGGTGTCCAGCGCGAGATGCCCGAGCAGCTTGGTCGCCCGCTCCAGGCCCAGCACCAGCACCCCGGTGGCCATCGGGTCCAGCGTGCCCGCGTGCCCGACCTTGCGGGTGCCCATGATGCGCCGGACTCGCGACACCACGTCGTGCGAGGTCATGCCCGCCGGCTTGTCGACGATCAGCAGGCCGGGCGGTACGGCTGGGCGGTTGCGGGCGGTGCGGGAACGCTCGGACACGGCGACTCATCCTCCCCGACCCGCCGCGCAGTGCGGCAGCGGCCCCGGGCTGGGCGCTGTTGCCCGAGCGGCGCGGCCGCCTGCCTCGCGGGACTCGGCCGGTCAATCGGCTGCAGGGCGGCCCGCTGCGCAACGCCTCCCGAAACGCTCCCTAAGCTGAGCGGCGCGCAAGACGAGGAGGGTGCGGTGCCGTATCGGCAGATCCGCCGCTTCGGAGACCCGGTGCTGCGCGGGGTCGCCGAGCCGGTGACGAAGTTCGACGACGGCCTGCGCGGGCTGATCCGCGACCTGCTGGACACCGTCGACGTGCCCGGTCACGCCGGGGTCGCGGCACCGCAGATCGGGGTGCCGCTGCGGGCGTTCAGCTACCACGTGGACGGCGAGCCGGGTTACCTGCTCAACCCCGAGATCGTGGAGCTGTCCGACGCCCGCCAGCACGGTGCGGAAGGTTGCTTGTCGGTGCCCGGGCTCGGCTTCGAGACCGAACGCGCCGAGCACGCCGTGGTGCGCGGCGTCGACGAGCGCAACGAGCCGGTCACCGTCTCCGGCAGCGGGCTGATGGCGCGCTGCCTGCAGCACGAGTGCGACCACCTCGACGGCGTGGTCTACCTGCAACGCCTGGACCCGGCGACGCGGCGGGAAGCGATGCGGCAGGTGCGCGATACCGACTGGTTCTGGCAGTCCTGAATCACGCGACTTCGGCGCCCACCACCGCCCAGCGCCCGGATCGCATCCGCAGCAGCAGCGTGCCCAGCCGCAGCAGCATGAACAGGCTCAGCCCGGTCCAGATCCCGGCGAGTCCCCAGCCGAACCCGAGCGAGAGCCAGATCAGCGGCAGATAGCCCGCAGCGGCGCTGATCAGCGTGGCGGTGCGCAGGTAGCGCGCATCGCCCGCGCCGAGGAACACCCCGTCCAGCGCGAACACCACCCCGGCGACCGGCTGCTGCAGCACGAAGAACCACCAGGCGTGCGGAACCTCCGCCAGCACCGCCTGGTCGGTGGTGAACAGCCCCGGGATCACCGGCGCGAGCACCGCGAACAACGTCCCGAGCAGCACCCCGAAACCGAGCCCGTACCAGGAGACCTGGCGGGCGATGCCCTTGGCCCTGCTCGCCGAACCACCGCCGAGGGCCGCGCCGACCAGCGACTGCGCCGCGATCGCCAACGAGTCCAGCACCAGCGCCAGGAACGACCACAGCTGCCACACCACCTGGTGCGCGGCCGCCGCTCCCGCCCCGGTGCGCGCGGCCACCGACGTCGCCGACAGGAAGCAGGCTTGGAAGGCCAGCGTGCGCAGCACCAGGTCGCGCCCCATGCCCAGCTGGGCGCGCATTGTCGCCGGGTTCGGCCGCAGCCCGGTCCGCTCGGCGAACAGCGCGCGCAGGAACAGCGCCGCGGCGATGGACTGGCCGACGAGGTTCGCCACCGCCGAACCTTCCAGGCCCCAGCCCAGCGGATAGACCAGCAGCGGGCACAGCAGCGCGGAGACGCCGTTGCCCGCGAGCACGTAGTACAGCGGGCGCCGGGTGTCCTGCACCCCGCGCATCCAGCCGTTGCCCGCCATGGTGATCAGCACGAGCGGCGCGCCGAGCAGCGCGACCCGCAGCCACCGGGCGGCCGCGTCGGCGACCGGGCCGGGACCGGCCAGCAGCTCCGCGACCGGCACCGCGAACAGCTGCGCGAGCATCAGCAGCAGCACGCCGACCGAGATGCCGAGCCAGGTGGCCTGCATCCCCTCCTGCACGGCGTCCGCGCGACGATCGGCGCCGTGCAGCCGGGCCGTGCGCGCGGTGGTGCCGTAGGACAGGAAGGTCAGCTGGCTGGAGACCAGGGTGAACAGGGTGCCGCCCAGGGCCAGTCCCGCCAGCGGCACCGCGCCCAGGTGCCCGACCACCGCGGTGTCGACCAGCACGTACAGCGGCTCGGCGGCGAGCACGCCCAGCGCGGGCACGGCGAGCCCCAGCACCCGGCGCACCGGCACCCGCTCGGCGACCTCGTTCACAAGTCCTCCTGATAGCTGTGCATCCCCGGTCGCTCCTGCGCCGCATGACCGCGCTCAACGCGCCGTCCGCTCGGTGGTTTCCACTAGACGCAGGGGCGGGCGCTCAGGGGTCGTTCGAGCATGTTCGTCCGGTCAGCGGCGCAGCCGCCTCCAGCAGCGACCCCGACCGGCACCGCTGCGCAACCGGGCTCCTCAGAGCAGCGGCGCCTCGCGCAACGCTGCCCGCAGCCGCGCGAGCACGTCCTGCGCGGTCCCGCCGGTGGTGAACCCGGCGGCGAGCCGATGCCCGCCGCCTCCGCAGGCGTTCGCCGCGCGCGCCACGTCGATCCTGCTGTCCGCCCGCAGCGACACCGACCAGCGACCCGGCGCGACCTCCTTGAGCACCGCGGCCACCTCGGCCTCTTCCGCGGTCCGCACGATGTCGATCACGCTGTCGAGTTCTTCGCTGCGCACCTGTGCTGCATCGGCCAGCGTCACCGCCGCGTGCACCAGGCCCAAGCCCTGCGCCTCGGCGGGCTCCAGCCGCGCCCGGTCCAGCACGCCGGACAGCATCGGCAGCCAGGCGAACGGGTGCGTGTCCATCAGCGAGCGCGTCGTCGCCGACGGGTCCACCCCGGCCTGCAGCAGCCGCGCCGCCATCAGGTGCGTCGAGACCTTCGCGCGGCGGAACATGCCGCTGTCGGTGACCAGCCCGGCGTAGAGGCACCGCGCCATCGGCTGGTCCAGCTCCACCCCGAGCTCGTCGAGCAGCTTCAGCACCAGCACCGCGGTCGCCTCGGCGGTCTCGTCGACGACGTGGTGGGTGCCGAACATCGTGTTCCCGGCGTGGTGGTCGAGCACCACCACCTCACCACCGGCGGCGATCGTGGCCGCGACCCGGCCGCCCAGCGCACCGAGCCGTTCCAGGCTTCCCGCGTCGCACACCACCAGCAGCGGCGGCGCCGCGGGCACCTGCTTCGCGGGCACCACCAGGCCGTCGGAGTCCAGATCGCGCAGCGAGCGCGGCGGAACCTCGGGCGAACCGAACGACACCCGCACCGCCGCGCCCCGCGCGTGCAGCGCCCGGCCCAGCGCCAACGCGCTGCCCAGCGCATCGGCGTCCGGGTTGATGTGCGCGAACAGCGTGACGTCGGGGGCGTCCGCGACCAGCCGGGCGGCGCGCCGCACGGCACCGGTCAGCGAGTCGTCCTCGCTACCCAAGGTGGTTCCGGATCGCCCGCTCACTCGGTCTCACCTCCACGCCGAACACGCCGAGCTCCCGGCGCCACCCCCAACGCACCCGATCGGACCAATGGGTTCAACCGTTGTGTGGCCGACGCCGCACATCCGCGTCCGCGCTGGTCACCGAGTCGGAACCGGGAGTTTCCCGGTCGTTTTCCTCCTCGTCGTCCGGCTGCTGGCGGTAAGGGTCCGCCTCCCCGGCGTGCTCGGCACCCGAAGCCAGCCGAGCGACCTCCGCGTCGGCCTCCTTGGCCCGGTCGAGCAGGTCTTCGAGCCGCCGCGCGTCGTCCGGCACGGTGTCGGCCACGAACGTCAGGGTCGGGGTGAACCGCACCCCGGTCTGCGCCCCCACCCGGGAACGAAGCACCCCGGTCGCGCTGGCCAGCGCCGCGGCCGTGGACGAGTAGTCGGCCTCGTCGCCGAACACCGTGTAGTAGACCGTGGCGTCCCGCAGGTCCGGCGTGAGCCGCGCGTCGGTGATCGTCACCATCGCCAGCCGGGGGTCTTTGACCTCGTACTCCAGCCCCGAGGCCACGATCTGCGCGATTCGCTTGGCGAGCCTGCGGGCGCGCGCCGTATCCGCCACGGCGCACCTCCTCCGTCGATCCGGCACCCGGCGCACCGGGCGCGAGCATTGGCCGGGCCGCCGCGGTCGAACCGCCCGGACCTCGGACTTCCCTTCCAGCGCTGGGGAACAGGTGCGCCACCTCGACAACGCCACGCCGAGGCCGCCGTGTTCCGCGCTAGGTTCTGCCAACGAAGCCGCGCAGCCGTCCGTACAACCTTTAGTCCTCCGGCCCGAGCATTCGGTGGCGGGCGGAGAGCAACTCCAGTTCTGGACGCCCCGCGACGAGGCGTTCACACGCCTCCAGCACTTCCTGCACGTGCGAAGCGTCGCCAGAGACCACGCTGACCCCGAGCAGCGCGCGGCGGTACAGGTCCTGATCGCCCGCTTCCGCCGCGGCCACCTCGAACTTCTTGCGCAGCTCGGCGATGACCGGCCGCACCACGCCGCGCTTCTGCTTCAACGACCGGACGTCCCCGAGCAGCACGTCCAGTTCCAGCGCACCGACGTACACAACGCACCCCCATCGCCGAAACCGCCGCCGACACCCACCGGGGCCGCCCGTGCGGACGGCCCCGGTGGTGGCGGATCAGGTGCGCGGCTTCTCCCGCATCTCGTAGGTCTCGATGAAATCGCCGACCTTGATGTCGGAGTACGACCCGAGGGTCAAACCGCACTCGAACCCGTCGCGGACCTCGGTGGCGTCGTCCTTGAACCGCTTGAGCGAGTTCACCGAGAGGTTCTCGGCGACCACCACGCTGTCCCGCAGCAACCGCGCCTTCGCGTTGCGGCGCATGATGCCTTCGGTGACCATGCAGCCCGCGATCGTGCCGACCTTGGACGACTTGAACACGTCGCGGACCTCGGCCCTGCCCAGCTCGACCTCTTCGTAGATCGGCTTGAGCATGCCCTTGAGCGCCTGCTCGATGTCCTCGATCGCCCGGTAGATCACCGAGTAGTACCGGATCTCCACGCCCTCGCGGTTGGCGGCCTCGGCCGCCTTGCCCTCGGCGCGGACGTTGAAGCCCAGCACGATGGTGTCCTCGGCGGTGGCCAGGTTGATGTCGGACTCGTTGATGCCACCGACACCGCGGTGGATCACCCGGAGCTCGACCTCCTCGCCCACGTCGATCTTGCCGAGCGATTCCTCCAGCGCCTCGACGGTGCCGGAGTTGTCGCCCTTGATGATCAGGTTGAGCTGCTTGGTGTCCTTGATGACCTTGTCCAGGTCTTCCAGGCTGACCCGCTTGCGCCGAGCCGCGTTCTGCGCCTCCCGCAACCGGGCACCGCGCCGGTCGGCGATCTGCCTGGCCACCCGGTCCTCGTCGACCACCAGGAACGTGTCCCCGGCGCCCGGCACCGAGGTGAACCCGATGACCTGCACCGGCCGGGACGGCGTCGCCTCGGTGACGTCCTTGTCGTGCTCGTCGATCATCCGGCGGACGCGGCCGTGCGCGTTGCCCGCCACGACCGAGTCACCGACCCGCAGCGTGCCGCGCTGCACCAGCACCGTGGCCACCGGACCGCGGCCGCGGTCCAGGTGCGCCTCGATCGCCACGCCCTGGGCCTCCATGCCGGGGTTCGCCCGCAGGTCCAGCGAGGCGTCCGCGGTGAGCACGATCGCCTCCAGCAGGCCCTCGATGTTGGTGCCCTGCTTGGCGGAGATCTCCACGAACATCGTGTCGCCGCCGTACTCCTCGGCGACCAGGCTGTACTCGGTCAGCTGCTGGCGGATCTTGTCCGGGTTGGCGCCCTCGACGTCGATCTTGTTGACCGCGACCACGATCGGCACGCCCGCCGCCTGCGCGTGGTTGATCGCTTCCACGGTCTGCGGCATCACGCCGTCGTCCGCGGCGATCACCAGCACGGCGATGTCGGTGGACTTCGCACCGCGGGCACGCATGGCGGTGAACGCCTCGTGACCGGGGGTGTCGATGAAGGTGATCGGCCGCTCCTGGCCCTCCAGCTCGGTTTCGACCTGGTAGGCGCCGATGTGCTGGGTGATGCCACCGGCCTCGCCCGCCTGCACGTTCGCCTTCCGGACGGTGTCCAGCAGGCGCGTCTTGCCGTGGTCGACGTGGCCCATCACGGTCACGACCGGCGGGCGGGACGCGAGCTGCTCGTCGGAGCTGTCCGGGTCGCCGAAGCTGAGGTCGAACGACTCCAGCAGTTCCCGGTCCTCGTCCTCCGGGCTGACCATCTCGACCTGGTAGTTCATCTCCTGGCCGAGCAGTTCCAGCACCTCGTCGGAGACCGACTGGGTGGCGGTGACCATCTCACCGAGGTGGAACATCGCCTGCACCAGCGAGGCCGGGTTGGCGTTGATCTTCTCGGCGAAGTCGGTCAGCGAAGCACCGCGGCGCAGGCGCAGGATCTCGCCGCCACCGCGCGGGAGCCGGACACCGCCCACCGACGGCGCCTGCATGTTGTCCATGTACTCCTGGCGCTTCTGCCGCTTCGACTTGCGGCCGCGACGCGCCGGACCACCGGGACGACCGAACGCACCCGCGGTGCTGCCGCGGCCGCCGCCGGGACGGCCGCCACCACCGGGACGACCGCGGAAGCCGCCACCGGGCGGGCCACCGGCCGGGGCACCGCCCCCGCCGCCGCCACCGCCACCGGGGCGGAAGCCACCGCCGCCACCGGGACGACCGCCGCCGCCAGCACCGGCGCCACCGCCGCGGCCACCACCCGGGCCGCCGCGGCCACCGCCGCCGCGACCCCCACCGGGGCCGCCGGAACCGCTGCCGGAGCGGGCCGGGCGGGACGGCATCATGCCGGGGTTCGGCCGGGGCGGCATCATGCCCGGGTTCGGGCGCGATCCGCCGCCGCTCTCACCGCCGCCGCCACCGCGCGGGGTCTGCTGGCCGCCGCCCGCGGGAGCGGTGCCTGCGCCGCCCTGACCACCGCGGTCCGGGCGCTGCCCCTGGCCACCGCGGCCGGGACCGCCCTGGCCGCCGCCTTGGCGCTGGCCGCTACCGCCCTGCTTGGGCGGGCGCTGCGCGGGCGCACCGCTGCCGACGCCGAACGGGTTGTTGCCGACGCGCGGCGAGCGCGGGCCGGGCTTGGGCTTGCCGCCCTGCGGCTTCGGCGGCACGGTGCCCTCGCCGTCGCCGCCCTGCGGCTTGGATTCCGGACGCGGGCCGGGCTTCGGACCGGGCTTCGGCGCCGCCGGGCGCTGCGCGGTGTCCGCGGAGCCGCCCTGCGGACCGCTGGACTGGGAGTCCGCCTTCGCCGCGGGCGCCTGCTCGGCCGGTGCCTGCTGTTCCGCAGGTCCCTGCGCGGCGGGTGCCTGCGCGGCGGGTTCCTGCTCAGCGGGCTTCGGCTCCGGTGCCTTCGGGCCGGGGCGCGGACCGGGCCGCGGTCCGGGCTTGGGCACGTTGGCACGCTCTTCGCCGCCCGCCGGACGCGCCTGCTCGCCGCCCTGTCCGCCGTCGGACGGGGCCTGCTGCGGGCGGGGGCCGGGCTTCGGGCCGGGTTTGGGCGCGGTCTGCTCGGCCGACCCCGCGGACGCGGCCGCGTCGCCGGACTTGGGCGGCGGCGCGGGCTTGCCGCCACCGCGACCGTTGGATTTGCCTGCCTTCGGGTAAGCATCGCGCAGCCTGCGCGCCACCGGGGCTTCCACGGTGGAGGACGCGGACTTCACGTACTCGCCCTGCTCGGCGAGCTTGTTGAGAACTTCTTTGCTCGTCACACCGAGCTCTTTAGCGAGCTCGTGCACGCGGGCCTTGCCTGCCACTGCTCTCCTCATCTGGTGAGGCCGGGCGGCAGTCCCGCACGACCTCGTCCTATCGCCGATGCGCGTTCATGGCTTCAGCTTCACGGCTGATTCATGACGGGTCGACCTGCTTCCTTCAACTGCGTCCGCGCGGGAGGGTCCCGCGTCGGTCTGGGGATGAACTGCCGTCCGGTGGTGTCCCGGAATCCGCGGAATCCAGGTGCGCCCGCACGGCCGAGAGGTCCAGCGGCCCCGGCACGCGCAGTGCCCGGGGGAACGCTCGACGGCGCTCGGCGAGCCGAAGGCAACGGGGATCGGAGTGCAGCCATGCGCCCCGGCCCGGTTTCCGCTTTCGCGGATCGGGCACGGCGGCGGACTCTGCCGCACCACTCCCGGCCACCACTCGCAGCAGCTCGGCGGCCGACGTCCGGGTACGACACCCCACACAGGTGCGAACCGGTCCTTGCGCACGGCCACAGCCGTGATCACCGGGCGAACGTGTGCGGATTCTCGCTCCCTCGCGTCGAGCCACCAATGATTCTAACCCGTGCCCGCCAGTGGTTGTTCCTCGCCCGGCGCGACCGGTCGGCGTCCCGGTCGCGCCGCTGCACTCACTCCGCGGAACCGACCGCGGGCAGGTCACCGACCCCTTGCTGGACGTGCTCGCTCGGTGCCGTGGCGTGCGGATGCCCCGCCGTGGTCGTCGGCGAGGACGGGTCGGCGTCGCTGCGGATGTCGATGCGCCAGCCGGTGAGCCGGGCCGCGAGCCGCGCGTTCTGGCCCTCCTTGCCGATCGCCAGGGACAGCTGGAAGTCCGGCACGACCACCCGCGCGGTCTTCGCCCGCTCGTCGACGACCTCGACCGAGACCACCTTCGCCGGGGACAGCGCGTTGCCCACGAACGTCGCCGGGTCCTCGGAGAAGTCGATGATGTCGATCTTCTCGCCGCCGAGCTCGCTCATCACGTTGCGCACCCGCGCGCCCATCGGCCCGATGCAGGCGCCCTTGCCGTTGACGCCGCTGACCGCGGAGCGCACCGCGATCTTCGAGCGGTGCCCGGCCTCGCGGGCCACCGCGGGGATCTCCACGGTGCCGTCGGCGATCTCGGGCACCTCCAGCGCGAACAGCCGCCGCACCAGGTTCGGGTGGGTGCGCGAGAGCGTGATCTGCGGTCCGCGGGCGCTGCGCGAGACGCCGACGACGTAGCACTTGACCCGCATCCCGTGCTCGTAGCGCTCACCGGGCACCTGCTCGGCGGCCGGGATGACGCCTTCGCTGTCGCCGACCTGCACCACCACCATGCCGCGCGAGTTGGCCTTGGCGTCGCGCTGCACGACACCGCCGAGGATCTCGCCTTCCTTGGTGGAGAACTCGCCGAAGGTGCGCTCGTGCTCGGCGTCGCGCAGCCGCTGCAGGATGACCTGCCGCGCGGTGGTCGCGGCGATCCGCCCGAAGCCCTCCGGCGTGTCGTCCCACTCCTCGGCGACGCCGCCCTCGTCGTCCAGGCTGTGCGCGATGACGCGCACGATGCCGGTCTTGCGGTCCACTTCCACCCGGGCGTGCTGCTGGTGCCCCTCGGTGTGGCGGTATGCCGTCAGCAGTGCTGATTCGATCGCTTCCAGGACGGTCTCGAACGGAATGTCCTTGTCGCGTTCGATCGCCCGCAGCGCGGCGATGTCGACGTTCACCTCGACTCCTCTGCATTCGTCCGGTCGCCGTCGGCCTGCTCGGCGTTGTCCTCGTCGGCATCTTCCTGGCCGCCCGCCGCCCGCTTGAGCTGGACCAGTTCCTGCGCCGGGGGCTGCTGGAACTCCACCTCGACCACCGCCCGCGCGACGTCCCGGTAGGCCAGCGTGCGCACCTGCTTGCGCTCGAGGACCTGCACCTCCTGCTCGCCCGCCGCGCCGACGCGGGCGGTGAGCTCGGTGCCGTCGGTCAGCCGGATCTTGGCCAGCCGGTGCCGGGCGCGGCGCCAGTGCCGCGGCCGGGTCAGCGGGCGGTCGGTGCCGGGTGAGGTCACCTCCAGCGTGTAAGCACCTGCCAGCACGTGCTCGTGCGCGTCCAGCGCGGTCGACACGGCATGGCTGAGCTGGGATATCTCGTCGAGACCGACCCCTTCGTCGGAGTCCACGACGACTTTCACCAGGCGGCGTCTGCCCGCCTGCTGCACGTCGAGCTCCTCCAGGTCGTAGCCGGCGGCGGAGACGGCGTCGGCGACGACGGGCTCCAGCAGCGCGACGAGTTCATCGCGCGGCGGGCTGGACACGTTGGCACTCCTAGGTTCGGGGGGTTCGGCGGGTCGTGGTCGGTGGGCTGGGCGGTCGGGGGCTGGGTGGTCGGCGGCCGGATCTCCGCGGCCGGACTCCGTGCCGGAGCTTCCCGGCGGGGCGGCTCCGTTCGGGGCGGATCCGCCGCGCGGCTCCGGCCGATTCCGTCGTGGCACCCGGTGGGCCGATACGGGCCCGCGCTCGGCCGGGCTCGCGGCACTCGAGCTCGGCGCACGGGCCGCGGTCGTCCAGCTTATCTCGTCGGTCCGCCGCTCAGCGCGGCATGGGCGGGCGCCGGGCGAACGCGGCCGCCGCAGGGCTGCCTGGCAGGATGGATCAGCGTGCGAGCCCCCTTCAGCAACCACCGCCCCACCGGGGCCGCGTGCACCGGTCGCCGCGATGTGCTGCGCCTGCTCGCCGCGCTGCCCGCCGCGGCCGCGGTGAGCGCGCTGACCACCGCCTGCGGGAGCGGGCAGGACGCGCCGGATCCGCTGGAGCCGCTGGCCGCCTCGGCCCGTTCGGACGCCGCGCTCGCGCAGGGCATCGCGCGGGCGCACGCGGAACTGGCCGGGCAGGCGGGTGCGGTCGCCGCCATGCGCGGTGAGCACGCGCGAGCCCTGGAGAAAGAGATCGACCGGCTGGACCCGCCGGACCCGGACCGCCCGAAACGGCGGGGCGCTTCCGCACCGCAGGTACCCGGTTCGTCCGCTGCGGCCAAGGAGGCGTTGCGGCGATCGCTGGCCGTCGGGCAGCAGGAGGCCGCGAAGGCTTGCCCGCGGTTGCCCGGCTACCGCGCCGGGCTGACCGGCTCGGTCTCGGCAGGCTGCGCGGGCCTGACGGAGGTGCTGGCATGAGCAGCGAGCTGCCCGAACAAGCGGCCCAGGCGCTGCGCACCGCCTTGCAGGCGGAGCACGCCGCGGTGTGGACCTACGGGCTGGCGACGGCGTTCGCCGAGCAGTCCGCGGTCAGCTCGGCGGTGCAGCAGGCCACCGAGCTGCACGAGCGGCACCGGGACGACGCGGAGCGGCTGATCCGGGCCGCGGGCTCGGCACCGGCGGTGGCCGCGCCCGCCTACGAGCTGCCGCAGCAGGTCACCGACGAGAACTCGGCGATCCGGGTGCTGGCCCTGGCGGAGCAGGAATGCGCGGTCGGCTGGCGGGCGGTGCTGGAACGCACCGAACCGGACAGCGGCGACCCCGCGGTGCGGCAGCTGGCGCTGGACGCGCTTACCACCGCGGCGAGCCGGGCGACCCGCTGGCGGATCACCATCGGCGAGGAACCGGCGGCGAAGGCGTTCCCCGGGCAGCCTTGATCCCCGGACAGCCTTGATCCCCGGACAGCCTCGATCTCCGGGCGACTCAGCGGGCGGGCTCCCGTTGCCCCGCGGGGTCAGCTGCCGGTGCTGTCCTGCGGCCAGCCGAGCCGCAGCGCGTCCCGGGTGACCTCGGAGAGCTGGGCGTCCTCGAAAGTGGCCGGTTTGCCGAAGTAGCCGGACTCACCGACCACGACGAGGCGGTCCTGCTGCTCGGAGTAGTAGCCGACGTCCTGGCTGAGCTTCGGGAAGTCGTCGGGCAGGTCCCGCCCGGCGGAGACGAGGTCCATCACGTTGCCGGTGCTGTCGGTCGACACCAGCGAATTCAGCTGCGCGGCGGAAGCGGCGTCGGGCATCCGGACGGTCACCACGGAGGTCAGTGCCCGCTGCCCGCCGGGCAGCGTGGTGGAGTACAGCGCCCTGGTGAGGTGCTCGCACTGGTGCTGCTGGAAATATGCCTTGATCTGCTCGGTGGAGACGTTCGCGCAGCCGCGGAAGCCCTCCTCCCGCAGTTCGGGGTGGAACTGGAACTTGCCCTGCGGCGGCTGCGGTCCCTGCGCCTGGTCGTCGGCCGGGTCGGAGGGTTTGAGCAACAGCCACACCAGTCCGGACAGCAGCGAGACGCCGAACAGCACGAGCCCGCGCAGCAACCAGCCGGACGGGGTGATCTTGGTGCCGCCGTTCCCGCTCGCCGGGTTCGGCTCGGCCGGGGACTGCCTGCCGGTGGAGGGGTGGGCGCGCTGGACAGGGGCGGCGGCCTGCTGGGCCGGAGCGGCTTGTTGGGCAGTTCCCGGGTACTGCGGCCCCGGCTGCTGAGCCATTCCCGGGTGCTGAGCCGTTCCGGGGTGCTGGGCAGTCCCGGGATGTTGGGCAGTCCCGGGATGTTGGGCGGGGTACTGGTTCGCCCCGGCGTAGGCACCACCGGGATTCGACTGCGGCCAATAACCCTGCGCCGCATAGGGCTGCTGGTACGGATGCGCCGAGTACGCCTGGGTTGGCTGCGGGTGCGCGTGCTGCTGCGGCTGGTGCGCGGTCCCGTTCCACTGCTGGTTCCCGTTGCCCCAGCCGCTGTACTGGTTGTCCGGACCGTTGCCGTGCTGCCCGCGCTGCGACTGCCCGTGCTGCGATTGGTCGTCGCGGGCGGACGGCTGCTGGAATGCGGGCCGGGTCGCGTCCCCGGGCGCACCGGAGGTGCTTTCGGGGGCGAAGTCGGCGGCTGTCGCCGCGCGCTGCTCGTGGTTCACCCGGGAGTTGTCGCGCTGCAGTGGCGCTGTGTCGCCGCGCGGAGTCTGCTGCGAGTCATTCATCTCTTCGGGCGCACCTTGGGGATCCGGCACGAGCACCTACGGTAGCGGTTGCCGGTCGATCGCAGAACAGCACGTGTGCAGCGATGACGTTCGGGCAGCTCAGGCACGCAGCGCCAAGATCACTCGATCGAGATCGTCGGCGGTGTTGTAGAGGTGGAATCCGACCCGCGCCTTGCCCGCGCGCGGCGAGCTCACCACTCCCGCGGCGGTGAGCCGGTCCCCGGCATCGGCTCCGGGCACGCCGACGATCGCGGACCCGCCCGGCGGCATCCCCAGCTGCGCGCGCAGCTCGTCGGCGAGGCCCACGCAGTGCCGCCGCACCTGCTCCAGATCGGCCTTCGCGAGTTCGCGCATCGCCGCTTCCGCGCCGACCTGCTGCAACCAGACCGGTGATTGGTCCAGCCCCCGGGCTCCGTCGGCCAGCCGCAGCGGCAACCCGTAGTTGGTGTCCTCGTCGGGCGTGCCCGAGAACCAGTTGGCGTAGATCGGCCGCAGCCGGATGTCCGGGCGCACCGCCATCCAGGCCGCTCCGCGCGGGGACATCAGCCACTTGTAGCAGGCCCCCGCCACGTAGTCGGCCCACTCCAGCTGCAGCGGCAGCCATCCGGCGGCCTGCGTGGTGTCCAGCAGCACCCGGGTCGGGATGCCTGCGGTGGCTTCGCGCAGCGCGTCGAGGTCGACGATCCGGCCATCGGCGGACTGCACGACGCTGACCGCGACGAGGTCGTATCCGGCGGCGAGTTCGGGCAGCGCGCTCAGCTCCGCCTCGGTGACGGTGACGCCGCGATCGGCGTGCGCGGCGAACGGGAAGATGACGCTGGTGAAGTCGCCATCGGCGACCAGCACCCGAGCGTCGTCGGGCAGGCTCGCGGCGACCAGCGCGACGAGCCCGGAAAACGAGTTGCCGGTCGTGACCCGCTCCGCAGGAACTCCGGCGAAGTGCGCGTACAGCTCGCGCGTCCGCTCGATGTACCCGTCGAAGTCGCCGGGTGCGTCACCGCCCCGGCCCCACTTGGCCACCGCTTCGTTCATGGCGGTGACGGCCTCGGTCGGCGGGACGCCGATGGACGGGGTGTTGAGGTAGCCGCCGGGAACCTCGAAGGTCATGCCGAACGCGGAACGCATACCCGCATCGTCGTCAATCGACGGCCGCGAGCGCCAGGCCCTTTTCCGGAACCCGCTACCGGAGCACTGGCGAGTTCCTCCGGTCCTACCGTGGGGGTATGGAGAGCACGGAAGTCGAAATCCGGACCGGTTCCACCGAGGTCGTGCAGGATCTCAGCGGCGAGGTCGAGCGCTTCCTGCGTTCCGCGGGCGCCGGCGACGGGCTGCTCAACGTTTGGGTACCGCACGCCACCGCGGGGCTGGCGGTGCTGGAGACCGGCGCGGGCAGCGACCAAGATCTGCTCGCGCAGCTGCGCGAGCTGCTGCCCGCCGACGACCGGTGGCGGCACCGGCACGGTTCCCCGGGCCACGGGCGCGATCACGTGCTGCCCGCGCTGGTGCCGCCGTACGCGACGATCCCGGTGCTGGGCGGGCGGCTCGCGCTGGGCACGTGGCAGTCGGTGTGCCTGGTGGACACGAACGCGGACAACCCGGTGCGCCGCGTGCGGTTCAGCTTCCTGGCCGGTTGAGCCGATGCCGCGGCGCGGCCGGGACGGTCCCGGAGATCGATCACATCTTGATCATCCGGACGGCGCCGGCTGCCAGGATGTGCGCATGACCGGCCGGCTGGTGCTATGGGACGTGGACCTGACGCTGATCGACGCGCGCGGCATCGGCACCGACTGGTACCGCCGGGCGCTGGCCGAGGTCACCGGGCTCGGTCTGCGGCACGTGCCGGACATGGCCGGCAAGACCGAGCTGGCGATCACCGGCGAAGTGCTGGCCGCGCACGACGTCGAGGCGGCCGCGGACACCGTCGATGCGATGTTCACCGCGTTGAACACCGCCGTGGCGGCCGACCGGGACGGGTTGTCGCTGCGCGGCAACGCGATGCCCGGCGCGGCGCGGGCGCTGGCCGCGCTGGACGAGACTCCGGGCGTGCTGCAGGGCCTGGTCACCGGCAACCTGCCGGAAGTGGCGTTCCACAAGCTCGACGCCTTCGGCCTGCACCGGCACGTGGACTTCGACATCGGCGGATTCGGCAGCGACTCGGTGCACCGGCACGACCTGATCGCCGCGGCGGTGCGCAAGGCCGGCACCAAGCACGGTCGCGAATTCGCTCCGGAGGCCGTCGTCGTGGTCGGTGACACGCCGCGCGATGTGGCCGGGGCGCTTCGGCACGGCGCGGTCGCCGTCGGCGTCGCCTCCGGGCGCAACGGCGAGGACGAACTGCGGGAGGCGGGCGCGCACGTGGTGCTGCCGGACCTCACCGACACCGGAGCCGTCCTCGCCGCCGTCCGGAGTGGATAGTCCGACGACGCGCTTCGCCCGCTGCCCTGGCGACCCGTGCGGGCCGACCCGAGTGAACGGCCTGTTCCCCACTGGATCGGTCGAACGGTCCGTTCACTCCTGGAGAAACCGCACCTGTGCACCAGTTCGGGCGCCCTGCTGACACACCGGCCGACACACCCGCGCACCGCCCGGCCCCGGGCGAGTGGACCGAGTGAACGGACCGTTGGTCCGAATAGATTGGGCGAACAGGCCGTTCACTCGATGCCCCGCGTCCGCTGCGTCAGCGTCGGACCAGCTCGGTGAGGTGCCCGACCGCCTTGTCCACGCCGATCTCCTCGCGCTCGCCGGTGCGGCGGTCCTTGATCTCCACCACGCCGTTCGCGAGGCCCTTGCCGACGACCAGGATCGTGGGCACCCCGACGAGTTCCGCGTCGGCGAACTTCACCCCTGGCGAGGCCGTGCGGTCGTCCAGCAGCACCCGGACCCCTGCGCGGTCCAGCTCGGCGGCCAGCCGCTCGCCGCCTTCGCGGACGGCGTCGTCCTTGCCCGCGGTGACCACGTGCACGTCGGCGGGGGCGACTTCGCGGGGCCACACCAGGCCGAGTTCGTCGTGGCTCTGCTCGGCGATCGCGGCGATCATCCGGGACACCCCGACGCCGTAGGAGCCCATGGTGATCCGCTTCGGTTTGCCGTCCTGGCCGAGCGCGTCCAGCCCGATCGCGTCGGAGTACTTGCGGCCGAGCTGGAAGATGTGCCCGATCTCGATGCCGCGGGCGGCGACCAGGGTGCCGTTGCCGTCGGGCGCGGTGTCGCCTTCGCGGACCTCGGCGGCCTCGATGGTGCCGTCCGGGGCGAAGTCGCGGCCGCACACCAGGTCCACCACGTGGTGCTCGTCCCGGTCCGCGCCGGTGACCCACGCCGTCCCGGCCACGATGCGCGGGTCGGCGAGGTAGCGGATTCCGTTGTCCTGCAACGCCTTCGGCCCGATGTAGCCCTTCACCAGGAACGGGTTCGCGGTGAAGTCGGCCTCCTCCAGCAGCGCCACCTCGGCGGGTTCGACGGCGGCCTCCAGCCGCTTCATGTCGACCTCGCGGTCGCCGGGCACCGCCACGGCCAGCAGTTCCCACTCGTCCGCACCGGGCTTGCGGATCTTGACCAGCACGTTCTTCAGCGTGTCCGCGGCGGTGAAGGTGCGGCCCAGCTCCGCGGCGTTGAGGAACGCCACCAGGGTCTCGATCGTCGGCGTGCCCGGCGTGTGGTGCACCTGCGCGGCCGGTTTGTCCGCAATGGACAGCGGCGCGGGCACCGGCGTGGCCACCGCCTCCACGTTGGCCGCGTAGTCGCCGCTGGTGCTGCGCACGAAGGTGTCCTCACCGGTCTCGCTCTCGGCGAGGAACTCCTCCGACGCCGAACCGCCCATCGCCCCGGACGTGGCCTGCACGATCACGTACCGGAGGTTCACCCGGTCGAAGATCCGCACGTAGGCGTCCCGGTGCAGCCGGTAGGAGGCGGCCAGTCCCTCGTCGTCGAGGTCGAACGAGTAGGAGTCCTTCATCACGAACTCGCGCCCGCGCAGGATGCCCGCGCGGGGCCGCTCCTCGTCCCGGTACTTCGTCTGGATCTGGTACAGCATCACCGGGTAGTCCTTGTAGGAGCTGTATTCGCCCTTGACGGTGAGCGCGAACAGCTCCTCGTGCGTCGGCCCCAGCGCGTATTCGGCGCCCTTGCGGTCGTTGAGCCGGAACATGGTCGGGCCGTACTCGGTCCAGCGGCCGGTGGCCTCGTAGGGCTCCTTCGGCAGCAGCGCGGGCAGGTGGATCTCCTGCGCGCCGATCGCGGCCATCTCCTGGCGCACGACCTCTTCGACGTTGCGCAGCACTCGCAGGCCCAGCGGCAGCCACGAGTAGATGCCGGGCGCGACGCGGCGCACGTAGCCGGCGCGCACCAGCAGCTTGTGGCTCGGCACCTCGGCGTCGGCCGGATCCTCGCGCAGCGTACGCAAGAACAACGTCGACATCCTCGTGATCACGGCGGGCGCTCCTCGGGTGCGGATCGGCAAGGTCGGGGCCCGGAGGTTCGCAGCCACTTTTCGCGGACCTCCGATCCTCGCAGGGTAGCGACCCGAGGTGGGGCCGCCGCCAGCGGATTCCCCGGCTGCGCGGATCGACGGGCCGGGCGGCGGCACGGCCGTTCAGCGGCGACGGCCTGCCAGGCGCTGCCGCCTGGGAACCGGCCGGAAGCTCGCTACGGTCCGGCCGGTCCGCTCGCCGCGGTCCGGTCGATCGCAGGCGGCGGCAGCAGATCCGACGCGGTCGTGCTGATCGTCGACAGCGAAGCAGCGATCAACGGGTGCTCGCGGTGCCCGCGCCGGGTGGCGGCCAGGATCCGACGCGCGGGTGTGGGGTCGCCGCGCAGCGGGATGCGGGTGACCGGCCAGTCGTCGTGCAGCCTGGCGAGCCGGGGCACCAGGATGAGGCCGAAATCGTGCGCCACCAGCGCCGTTCCGGTGTCCCACTCGTCGGCGTAGTGCGCGATGTTCGGCGTGAAACCGGCGCTCGTGCAGGCCGCCCGCACCAGGTCGTGGTAGGTGCTGCCGGGGCGCCCGACGATCCACGGCTCGTCCGCGGCGTCGGCGAGGGTTACCGCGGACCGCTCCGCGAGGTGGTGGTGGCTGGGCACCACGAGGTCGAGCGGGTCGTCGAGCAGCCTGCGCTGCTCGAAACGTCCGTCCGATGTGGACGGGGTATCCGGCGTGTTGATCACGAGGGCGAGATCGGCGTCGCCCGCCAGCAGCAGGTCGAAGCAGCGGCCCGGTTCGGCTTCGATGATCCGGACGTCGACCTGCGCGTAGCGCTCCCGCAGTGCCGCGGCCGCAGGCGGAAGCAGCCGGGTGGCGGCGGTGGAGAAGCCGCACAGCGTGAAGGTGCCGCTCGGATCGCCGCTGAGCGCGGCCAGTTCGGCGTGGGCGCGTTCGGCTTGGGCGTGCAGCGCCTCCGCGTGGCGCAGCACCGTCCGGGCGGCACCGGTCAGCTGGATGCCGCGCCCGTGCTGGGTCACCAGCTCGACGCCGAGTTCCTCGGCCAGCTGGCGCAGCTGGTACGAGACCGCGGAAGGCGTGTAGTGCAGCGCCGCGGCGGCCGCGGTGACCGTGCCGTGGTGCGCGACGAGTTGGAGCACTGCGAGCCGCGGGTCAATCATGCAACCATTTTGCACGGTCTTGTCCAGCAACGTTTGATTCTGTTGCGCGGTATCGGGCGGCAGCCTGTGGGCGTGCTGTTTGAGAGGAGTGCTGCTTCCCGCCGCCGGAACGCGCCCGGAGATCGACTCGCCCGGCGAAGCGACCTGCGCACCGGCTTGTACGTGCTGGTCGTGCTCACCGCGGGCGCCTACCTGCCGAGTCCGCTGTACCCGGCCTATCAGGCGATGTTCGGGATCAGCGATCTGGCCATGACGGTGATCTACGCGATGTTCGCGCTGGTCAGCGCTCCGGCCCTGGTGCTGTTCGGGTCCGCTTCGGATGCGCTGGGGCGGCGGGCGGTGCTGCGGGCGAGCGTCGTGCTGGCGGCCGTCGCCTCGATCTGCTTCGCGGTGGCGTCGGGACCGATGTGGTTCGTGCTCGGACGCGCCGTGCAGGGAATCGCGCTGGGCACGGCGACCGGGGCGGCGAGCGCGTTGATCAGTGAGCGCGCGGGCGACTGGTACCGGGTCAGCGGGGCGATGCTGGCCAGTGCGGCCTTTCTGGCGGGCACGGCGATCGGACCGATCGCCGGTGGGCTGCTCGCCCGGTACGCGCCTGCACCGCAGGTGTCGCCGTACGCGGTGCACGCGGTGTTGCTCCTGATCGGTTGGCGCCGCGTCGCGAAGCTGACCGGTGCGGAGCCGGTTGCTCGCCGGTGGCGCTTCACCGGGCCGCGGATTCCGCACGGGATGCGGAGGCTGTTCGCGGCCTCCGCGGTGACCGGGTTCCTCGCGTGGACGGTGGCCGGGCTGTTCCTCGCGGTCATCCCGACGTTGCTCGACCGGGCGGGTGCGGCGGATCCGGCGGTCACCGGCGGCATCTTCGGCACGATGTTGATCTTCTCCGTGCTGGTGCAGCCGCTGGCCGGACGGCTCGGGCCCGCTCGCGCGCAGCTCGGCGGTCTCGGTGGACTGCTGGTCAGCCTGTCCGTGCTGGCGTTGGCCCCGGGAGGCGCAACGCAGATCACCCTGGCCGCGGCCGTGGTCGCCGGGCTCGGGCACGGGCTCGCCTACGGAGGCGCGGCCGCGGCGGTCGACGCCGCTGCGCCCGCAGGACAGCGCGGCGCGGTCACCGGAGCGCTGTACCTGGCGTTCTACCTCGGCGCCGGCTTCCCGGCGGTGGCCGTCGGCCTGATCACCCTCGGACACCCCTTGTCCGCAGCGACGACTTGGGTCGCAGGCGCCGCGGCATGTCTGGTGCCGTTCGCCGGTGCCGCCGTCATGCTCACCAGCGACGCCGTCGATCGCGCACCTGCGGGCGAGCGCCGGTCCCGACAGCGGGTCGACGGGAACGACGTCTGCGCGCGCAGGAAGAACGGGACAACGCCGCTCGGATTTTTCCGGCGGGTACGAGAACCTCGTAGGAGCGTGCCGATTCCACAGCGCTGGGAGACCGCAGGCAGCGGCCCCGCGCACCGGTCCGGGACAGTTCGCGGTCGACGTGCAGGCCGCCGGTCGCCGACGTTGCGCCGCACCGGGCGGTCCCGCCTGGACACCGCTGTTCCCGCGCGTCCCGTCGACGCCCGATCACGACGACGGCGTGATCAGTGATGCGACGCGCCGGGCCTCGGCCGGGGCAGCAACGGCGCGCACCGCGTTGTCTACGCTGGCGTGCCGTGCTGGTGCTGCTGCCTCCCTCCGAGACCAAGGCCGCCGGCGGCGACGGGCCGCCGCTGGACCTGGACGCGCTGTCGTGCCCGGAACTGACGCCCACCCGGCGCAAGCTGGTCGACGCGGTGCGCTCGCTGGCCGCCGACCTGCCGGCGAGCCTGGCCGCGCTCGGGCTCTCCGAACGCCAGGCAGGCGAGGTCGAGCGCAACGCCGAACTGCTCGACTCCCCCACCGCGCCCGCGCTGGAGCGCTACACCGGCGTGCTGTTCGACGCGTTGGACATCGGTTCGCTCGGCGCCGATCAGCGGGCGCGGGCGGACTCCCGGCTCGCGGTGGCTTCCGCGCTGTTCGGGCTGGTCCGGGGCACCGACCGGATCCCGGCGTATCGGCTGTCGGCGGGTAGTTCGCTGCCCGGATTCGGGCCGTTGCGGGGGATGTGGCGGCCGGTGCTGGCGCCGGTGCTGCAAGGCTCGGACGAGCTGGTGGTAGATCTGCGTTCCGGTGCTTACGCCGCGCTCGCGCGGGTTCCGGAGGCCGTGAGCGTGCGCGTGCTGTCCGAGGACGCGAGCGGCAAGCGCAAGGTGGTCAGCCACCACAACAAGTCGCACAAGGGACGGCTGGCCCGCGCGCTGGCGACCGCGGACGACGAACCCGCGACGATCGAGGACGTGCGCACCATCGCCTGCGATGCGGGGATGCGCGTGGAGCAGGAGGGCGACAGCGCGCTCTGCGTGGTCGTAACGAGTTGATCTTGACTTTGGGGGCGCGCGACGGCCGCACCGCACCCGTCGGCTAGACTGCGCCCCGACATCGAGCCGGTCCAGACAGCCCGCCGCACCGCGGCCGGAGCCCCGATCGGTCCCGAAACCCACCAGCGGCGCCCGCAGGCGCCGGGCTCGTCCTTGTGATCCGCCACTGCGCGACCTCCCCGAGACGTGCCAGTTTCCGGAGGTTCACAGTGCCCGACTCCGCGCCCGCACGTTCCCGGCGCCCGCGTCGCCGCAACGGCGGCAAGCCCGCCGCCGCGCCCGCGCCGAGCCTGTTCGACCAGGCCGGGGTGACCGCGGTCGACCCGGCGCCGTTCGACTCGCTCGGCCTGCCGCAGCGGCTGGTCCGCGAGCTGGCGGACGCGGGCATGACCGAGGCGTTCCCCATCCAGGCCGCGACCATCCCGGACGCGCTCAGCGGGCGGGACGTGCTCGGGCGCGGGCAGACCGGCTCCGGCAAGACGCTGGCGTTCGGCCTGCCGCTGCTGGCGATGCAGCAGGAGTCGGCGCGTCCGCTGCACCCGCGCGGCCTGGTGCTGGTGCCGACCCGCGAACTGGCCACGCAGGTCACGACCGCGCTCAAACCGCTGGCCAAGGTGCTGGGGATGTACGTGCGCGAGGTCGTCGGCGGGATGCCGTTCAACCGGCAGGCCGAGACGTTGCGGCGCGGGGTGGACCTGCTCGTGGCCACGCCCGGCCGGTTGTCCGACCACGTGCGGCAGGGCACCTGCGTGCTGTCCGATGTGGAACGAACCGCGCTGGACGAGGCCGACCAGATGGCCGACATGGGTTTTCTCCCGCAGGTTCGGCAGATCCTGGACCTGATCCCGCCGGGTGGCCAGCGGCTGCTGTTCTCCGCGACGCTGGACGGCGACGTGGACCGGCTGGTGCGCGAGTACATGTCGGAGCCGGTGGTGCATTCGCTGGCACCGCCGGCGGCCAGCGTGGACCGCATGGATCACCACCAGTTCCTCGTTGCCGCGCAGGAAAAGCAGCAGGTGCTCGCGCGCATCGCCGCCCGCGACGGGCGCACGATCATGTTCGTGCGCACCAAGCACCACGCGGACCGGCTGACGAAGAAGCTGCGCGCGGCGGGAGTCCCCGCTGGCGCGCTGCACGGCGGCAAGGCGCAGAACGCGCGCACCCGCATCCTCGACGAATTCCGTTCTGGCGCAACGGAAACGCTGGTCGCCACGAACGTCGCCGCCCGCGGCATCCACGTGGACGACGTGAGCCTGGTGGTCCACGTCGAGCCACCCGCTGACCCGAAGGACTACCTGCACCGCGCCGGGCGGACCGCGCGCGCCGGGGCGACCGGCACGGTCGTGACGATCGTGACCGAGGACCAGCGGCAGGCGTTCCGGCAGATGGCCTCGAAGGCCGGAGTGACGGCGGAAACCACCGATATCTCCCCGGAATCGGCCGAACTGGCGGAACTCACCGGTGCGCGCGAGCCGAGCGGGGAACCGATTCAGTCCCAAAAGGACACCGGCGGCAAGCGGCGGGATTCCGCGCGCGGGCACGAGCGCGCGGCCAAGCCCCGGGACGACCACGGCGGCCGCGGCACGCGGAACAACCGGCGCGGGCAGGGTCGCGACGAGCACCGCCCACCGCGCGACGAGCAGCGCGGCCACGGGTCGGGCGAACGCGGCCGTCCGCGGGACGACCAGCGGGGACGCCCGGCAGGCGGTGGGCGCGGCAGGCGCGGCGGCTCCGGACGCGGCCCGCGCCGCCCCCGGCAGTCCTCGGCGGGCTGAGCCGTGGCGTCCCGCAAGGTCGCGCTTTCCGCTCCGAGCCCGGAATTCCTGGAGTTCTGGGCCGAGCCGCACCGCTGCACGCTCACGACCGTGCGGCCGGACGGTACGCCGCACGTGGTGCCGGTGAACTCGACGCTGGACGCCGCAACGGGAATCGCCCGGGTGCTGTCTTCGTCCACTTCGCACAAAGTGCGGCAGGTCCGCGCGGCCGGGGAATCCGGTGCGCGGGTGGCCCTGTGCCAAGTGGACGGACGACGTTGGTCCACTGTGGAGGGTGTTGCGGTGGTCCGGGACGATCCGGGTGCGGTCGCCGACGCGGAATCCCGCGCCACGCACCGCTACGGCCGTGCGCCCCGGCCGAACCCGCGGCGAGTGGTCCTCGAGATCACCGCCACCCGGGTGCTCAGCAACCTCTGACGCGCCGCGCGCCCGATCCGTTGCGGCAACGGATGGCCGCGCGGCCGCCTTTCCTGCTTGCCGTCCCGACAGCGCCACCCGTAGTGTCTCTAATGTTGAGCACTCTGTTTCAGATTTTGAGACAGCGTCGGCTTTGGGAGCCGGGGGTGCACATCGGGAAGGAGCCAGCCGACCGTGACATCCGACGAGGTCTACAGCCAGGGCCACGCGCAAAGCGTGGTGCGCTCGCAGCACTGGCGGACGGTGGACAATTCCGCACCGCACCTGGCCGCCGAGCTCCGCCCCGGGCAATCCGTGCTCGACGTGGGCTGCGGCCCGGGAACGATCACGGTCGACCTCGCCCGGCGGGTGGCGCCGGGCGGCGTGATCGGCTTGGACGCGGTCGAATCGGTGCTGGCCCAGGGCCGGGACAACGCCGCTGACCTGGACAACGTCGAATTCCGGTGCGGCGACGCCTACACGCTGGACTTCCCCGACGACTCGTTCGACGTGGTGCACGCCCACCAGGTGCTGCTGCACCTGACCGACCCGGTGGCCGCGCTGCGCGAGATGCTGCGGGTCACCCGCCCCGGCGGCGTTGTCGCGGTGCGCGACTGCGACTACTCCGGAGCGATCTGGTGGCCCGCGGACGATCGGCTGGAGCGCTGGCGCGAGGTGTACCAGGCGGTCGCGCGGGCCGGGGGCACCGAGCCGGACGCCGGCCGCCGGATCATCAGTTGGGCGCACGCCGCCGGAGCCGTCGACGTGACGCCGAGCGCGTCGATCTGGTGCCACTCCAGCCCGAACGAACGGGCCTGGTGGGGCGGCATGTGGGCGGAGCGCATCCTCGATTCCCGCATCGCCGGAAGAGCCCTCGAAGGCGGCCACGCGACCCGCGAGGACCTGACGGCGATCTCGGCCGCGTGGACTGAATGGGCGCAGCACCCCGACGGCTGGTTCTCCATCCCGCACGGCGAGGCGCTCTGCCGCGTCACGGAGTGAGGACTCCGCCGACCTCGGCCCGCTCAGCAGCGCGACACCGCGCGTGCACTGAACGCGCCGGAACGCCCGCGCACCAACGGCGAACCCGCCGGTACGTTGCGCGCATGGACGAGATCACTGAGCTCGCGCCGCGCCCGATCCGGCGGATGCTGCTGGGCCAGTCTTGGCTGGATCTGACGTTCCTGCACTGGGAGGCCGATCCGGAACGGGTCGCGCGGTTCCTGCCCGCGGGCACCCGGCCGGACCTGTTCGACGGGCGGTCCTACGTCGGGCTGGTGCCGTTCCGGATGCACCGGGTGGGGCCTGGTTTCGGAGTCCCGTACTTCGGCGATTTCGCGGAAACCAACGTCCGTCTGTACACAGTGGACGATCAGGGGCGGCGAGGTGTGGTGTTCCGTTCGCTGGAGGCCGCGCGGCTGCTACCCGTGCTGATCGCGAGAGCCTCGCTGCGGCTGCCGTACAGGTGGGCATCGATGCGCCTGCACCGCGACGGCGACGCGGTCCGCTACACCGCCCGGCGTCGGATCCGCGGGCTGCGCAGCGACATCACCGTCCGGGTCGGCGAGCGGATCGCGCATCCGAGCAAGCTGGAGCACTTCCTCACCGCCCGATGGGGGATGCACGTGCCCTGGTACGGCCGCACGATCTACGTCCCCAACGAACATCCGACCTGGCCGCTGCACCGCGCTGAACTGCTGGAATGCGAGGACGAGCTGCTGGCGGGAGCTGGTTTCCCGGTTTCCGGCCCGCCGTGCAGCGTGCTGTGGTCGCCGGGCGTGGCCGTGCGCTTCGGCACCACCTAGCGCGCCGGACCGCGCTGCCGTGATGAGGTTGCGGGCGTGAGTGCGCAGCGGAAACCGGTGGACGTGGTGGGCATCGGCGCGGACGGCTGGGACGGCCTGTCCGCGGCGGCCCAGCGGCGTGTCCGGGACGCGGAGGTGCTGTTCGGCAGCCGCCGCCAGCTCGACCTGGTTCCCGAGCCCGCGCAGGAACTCGTCGAGTGGCCATCGCCGATGCTGCCCGCGCTGCCCGGCCTGTTCGAGCAGTACGAAGGCCGCGCGATCTGCGTGCTGGCCAGCGGCGATCCGATGTTCCACGGCATCGGCTCCACGCTGGCCCGGGTGCTCGGCGCGGAGCGGCTGCGGGTGCTGCCGCACGTGTCGTCGGTGTCGCTGGCCTGCGCGCGGATGGGCTGGCCCGCGCACGACACGCAGGTGGTGAGTCTGGTCGGCAAGCACACCGAGCTGCTGCACCCGCAGGTCCAGCCGGGCAGCCGGCTGCTGGTGCTCAGCTCGGACGAGCACACTCCCGCGCAGGTGGCGGCGCTGCTGGTCGCACGGGATTTCGGCAGCAGCGAGATCACCGTGCTCGGCGACCTCGGCGCGCCGGCGGAGTCCCGCCTGGACTGCACCGCCGCGCAATGGCCGAGCCCGCAGGTCTCCGCGCTGAACGTGGTCGCCGTGCATTGCCGCGCCGATCCGGACGCGCAGCGCCTCCCCCGCACGCCGGGCTTGCCGGACGAGGCGTTCCTGCACGACGGCCAGCTCACCAAGCGGGACGTGCGCGCGCTGACCCTCGCCCGGCTCGGCCCGATGCCCGGTGAGCTGTTGTGGGACGTGGGTGCGGGCGCCGGTAGCATCGCGATCGAATGGATGCGCGCCGACGAGTCCTGCCGGGCGGTGGCGATCGAGCACCGCGAGGACCGCGCGGCCCGCGTGACGACGAACGCGTTGAGCCTCGGCGTCCCCGGCCTGCGACTGGTCGTCGGTGCCGCGCCGGAGGCGCTGGACGGGCTGGACCCTCCGGACGCGATCTTCGTAGGTGGCGGCTCGACCGCGCCCGGTGTGCTCGATGCGTGTTGGAACGCGCTGCGCCCGGGCGGCCGCCTGGTGGTGAACGCGGTGACGATCGAATCGGAGGTGCTGGTGGCGGACTGGTACGGCCGCTGCGGCGGTGAGCTGGTGCGGATTTCCTCGGAGCACGCCTCGCCGGTCGGTGGTTTCACCGGCTGGCGGCCCGCGATGCGGATCACCCAGTGGGCGGTGACCAAGCGATGACCGTGCACTTCATCGGCGCCGGGCCGGGCGCGGCGGACCTGATCACGGTGCGCGGACGGGATGTCTTGGCGGCTTCGCCGGTGTGCCTGTACGCGGGCAGCCTGGTGCCGGTCGAGCTGCTGGCGCACTGCCCCGCGGATGCTCGGCTGGTCGACACCGCGCAGTTGAACCTGGACCAGATCCTCGACGAGCTGATCGCCGCGCACGAGTCCGGGCTGGACGTGGCGCGGCTGCACTCCGGCGATCCTTCGGTGTTCAGCGCCGTCGCCGAGCAGATGCGCCGCCTCGACGCGGCCGGGGTGCCCTACGACGTGGTCCCCGGCGTGCCCGCGTTCGCCGCTGCTGCCGCGACGCTCAACCGCGAGCTGACCGTGCCCGGCGTCGGCCAGACCGTGGTGCTCACCCGCACGTCCGCGCAGGCCACGCCGATGCCGGAAGGCGAAGACCTCGCCACCCTCGGGCAGAGCGGTTCGACGCTGGTGCTGCACCTGGCGGTCAACCGGATCGAGTCGATGGTCGAGCAGCTGCTGCCGAACTACGGCCCGGACTGCCCCGTCGCGGTCGTCGCCGGCGCCAGCCGGGAGGACGAGATCGTGCTGCGCGGCACGCTCACCGACATCGCTCCCGCCGTGCGCGAGGCGGGCATCAAGCGCACCGCGGTGATCGTGGTCGGGTCGGTGCTGACGGCTTCGACTTTCCCGGACAGCCACCTGTATTCGACCGCGCGCTGCCGCGACTGACTCGGCCATTTCGGAGTGAAGGGGTCGTTCGCCCCGACAAATTGGGCGAAGGGGCCCATTACTCCGGTGATCGTGCCCGGTGGCGACGGCCCGCGAGCAGTGGTGAGCGCTCGGCCGGCCCCCGGTTTCAGCCACGCTCCGGACCGCGCACTCGGCGCCGAGCGAGTTCGAACACGCTCGCCGACAGCACAATCGCGTCGAGCACTACCAGCGCCCACAACACCGGCCCGGGCAGCAACGAGGACGAAGCGCTCGCCGAGACCAACGCGACCAGCACCAGCCCCAGCACAACTGCCGCGGCCATCAGGAACCGCGACGGAATCCCTCTCATCCGCTCACCCCGCCATGATCTTCCGAGTGAACGGACCATTCGTCCCACTAGATTGGTCAAACGGTCCGTTCACTCATGTGCGAACGGGTTACGACTCGCGGAGGGAGGCGGTGAACGCCGCCCACTCGGCGCGGGTGAACGTCAGGATCGGGCTGGTTGAGCCGAGTTTGGAGTCGCGGACGCCGACGACACCCGGTGCGGAACCGACCTCGACGCAACCGTTCTGCGCTTGGCTGCGAGTGGACTTGCGCCAGTTGGTCACGGGGTCGACGTCGGCTTGCTGGTGGAGCATGGTGCTCAAAGATCCTTCGCTATTCGCTCGATCAACTCGATCGAGTCTCGCTGCTTGCAGGAAGCGACTTGCAAGCGGGTTAGCGTCTCGCGGTACTTCCGCACATTCTCCGGTTCGTCGTAGTAGATACCTCTGACTCGCGTCTCCGCGTAGACCATCCCGAGATCACCGTCGAAGTCCGGCGGGTAGGTCAGGATGGTGAACGCACCTTCGGTACCAGCATGTGCGCCCGCGTCGAGGGGCAACACCTGCACTTCGACGTTCGGACGTTGCGCCAACCGGACCAGCTCGTCGAACTGCGCGCGCATCACGTCCGCGCCACCCACTGAACGACGCAACGCAGCTTCATCGAGAATCGCCCAGACCGACGGCGGATGTTCTCGCCCCAGTACTTCCCGTTGCCGGGCCATCCGGAGTTCGACCCGACGCGAAACCTCGTCATCGGGCAGCTCAGGCTCGCCGGCGCGGACGATGGACTCGGCGTATTCGCGGGTCTGAAACAGTCCCGGCACCACTTGGACATCCCAGCTCTCGATCTTGGACGCCATCGCCTCGAGCCCGAGGAAGAGCTTGAAGTACTCGGGTAGCGCGCTGTCGTCCGCATCGAACCCGATCCACCAGTCGGTGCCCTTGCGCGCCCGGTCGCGCAGCGTCAGGAAGAACTCGACCCGGTCCGAGACTCCGTACAGCCGCAGCAGCGTCTCCAGCTCCAGGGCTTTCGGCATTCGGCGGCCGACCTCGAAGTGGCCGAGGTTCTGGATGCTGCCGTGGATCGCTTTCGCGGCTTCTGCCCTCGTGTGGCCGCTTCGTTCCCGCAGCCGCGTCAGCTCCCCTGCGATCCAGCGCTTCAACGCGGTCGGACTCGTGCTCACCCGCTACCTCCATCCCGTCGCACGGAGTCTGCCCCGGCGCGCGAGCCAACATCATCACCCGATCAGGGATCTAGATCGGAGCACATCGCAAATGTATCGTGCTCCACATCGGTGATCGACACCGATCACGATCCCACCAGGCACTGGCGCTCCCTCCCCCGCCTTCGCCTGGTGCCACCGGCGGGGCCGGACCGAAACGCCCCCGACGCGGTTCGGTTCCGCCGGTCCTCCCTCCCGATCTCCCTGCATGGAACGGAGTTCGCATCATGGACGCGATCGGAAACCTGCAAATTCTTGTAGCGCAAGGATTCCGCTGCGTCCCGGTGCACAACGACGCGGGTGAGCTCGACGCGCTGCTGTACGCGCGGTACTGGCCTTCCGGGGTGGTCGACGTCGTGATCGTCTACTCGCACGAAGAGGCTTTCGCTTACCGCGCAAGCGGAATCGACCCGCGCACTCCCCTGCTCTCCGGCCCCGCGCACCTGCACTGGCGGCAAGCGGGCCACCCGGCCCCGGTGACCGCCGCCGTCCTCGGACTCGACGGCCGGAGAGCCGGTACCTGACGAACGGAACCGACAGGCTCAAGCCCACCGCTGCAGCAAAACCACAGCCTGGTTCGACACTGCCACCTTGTAGCGGCAAGGAGCGTTGCGAATAGAGAGAACCCGTGGCCGCGGTGTGCGGGTAGCGTCGGCGACCTACTCGAAGTCCGCCCAGCTAGATCGCCACCCCGGTTGATCATCAAGATCTCCACCTCGAACGGTGCGCCTTGAGCGTCGTCAGTGCGACATCGCGGGCGCGGGTGGCGACGAGGTCGCCGAGGACGATGCGCACTGATCACAAGCCAGCGTGCACCGGACGAGCAAAAAAGTACCCCGGGCGCGTGCCGAAGCACTGGCGATCCCGGGGACTTCGACGCGAACAATAGCATGGGCACGCTGAGTGATACAACATCACTGTGAGCTATTGCGACACGTCCCCACCGGCGGAGCTCCGCCCGCGGCTCAGCACTGAGCGCCTAGGGACGTACATCAGGCACGCGCAAACCTGGGGCTGCGACCCCATAGAGCTTTACACACTCGGGATCGAACTCGCAGCCAGCTACTTGGCGGACTTGTCCCTGCTCGAAGTCATCATGCGCAACGCCATGCACGAGGAACTCACGAAGGCGTACCACAGCAGGTGGTGGGCTGACGATCGACTGCTCGACGAACGCTCTCAGTCGACGGTAAGCAAGGCCTGGTCCCATCTCCGCTGCCGTGAGGACGACCCGCCCGGCAAATTGCTCGCACAGCTCCCCTTCGGCTTCTGGGTACATCTCATGGAGGCGGGTGGGCACATTGGTAGGGAGCCATACCGGCAGCGCCGACCGTACGAGAGCTTGCTCTGGCGACCGGCTCTGCGGCACGCATTCCCGAACTCGTCTCGTCGGCGCGCCGACGTGCTGTCCGTGGCGCAAGTCGCGCACGCAACTCGAAATCGGATCGCTCACCATGAGCCAGTGCTGTTCGGTATCCGGCGGCCCGGTTTCGCACGGGCCGAACTGGACGCGCGTCGTGGACCACGAGAGGTTCACGAGGATTTGATCGCACTCGCACGCATGATCTCTGCGCCGGTTGCCGATTGGATGATGAAAGCCAGCAGGACGCCTGCCCTGCTGAACAGCGGGTTGCTTCCTTGTTAGCCGTAGCACCAGATCAGGCGAAAGCCGCCCGGCCCACCAAGTCCCCGCCCCGGTTGATCACCAGGATCTCCACCTCGACCGGTGCGCCTTGCAGCGTCGTCAGTGCGACCTCGCGGGCGCGGGTGGCGACGAGGTCGCCGAGTGCGATGCCGGACTCCTGGCACAGCGTCAGCGCTTCCAGGGCCGTGTTCGCGTTGCGGACCCGGTGGGCGAGTGCGTCGGAGCCGCCGGAATCGCGCACGAATCCGGCCAACAGCCCGAAGTTCACCTGGGAGCGCTTGGAGTGCAGATCCATGTGGCCGTCGGCGAGTTTGGCGAGCTTGCCGATGCCGCCCGCGATGGTCAGCCGCTCGACCGGATGCCGCCGGAGGTACTTCAGCACCGCACCGGCGAAGTCGCCCATGTCCAGCAAGGCCTCCGGCGCGAGGCCGTAGCGGTCGGTGACCAGCTTTTCCGAGGTGCTGCCGGTGCATCCGGCCACGTGCGGGAGCCCTTCGGCGCGGGCCACGTCCACACCGCGGCGGATGCTGTCGATCCACGCCGAGCACGAGTACGGCACCACCACCCCGGTCGTGCCCAAGATGGACAGTCCGCCGAGGATGCCGATTCGGGGATTCCAAGTGTGCCGGGCCAGTTCTTCACCGTCCACAACGGACACTTCAACGATCACATCGCCCGAGCCGCCGTGTTCGGCGGCGGTCCGCTCGACGACCTCGCGGATAAGCCTGCGCGGCACCGGGTTGATCGCGGGCTCGCCCACATCCAGCGGCAGGCCGGGCTTGGTGACGGTGCCGACCCCGGGACCGGCGCGGAAAACCACTCCGGAGCCGGGTTCGCCGTGGCGCACCGTCGCCGACACCAGCGCACCGTGCGTCACGTCCGGGTCGTCACCGGCGTCCTTGACGATGCCCGCCGTCGCGTAGTCGTCGCCGAGGGCTTCGCGGGCCAGGGCGAACGCGGGCCGATGCCCCTTCGGCAGCACGATCTCGACCGGGTCCGGGAACTCGCCGGTCAGCAGCGCGGTGTGCGCGGCGGCGGTGGCCGCGGTCGCGCACGCGCCGGTGGTCCACCCGTAGCGCAGCGGGGCGCCTTCCTGACCGGTCATGATGCCGCCTCCTTCACTGTGGAAGGGTGCACGTGTGCAGGACGGCGGCGCGACCCGGGTGCTGGTGCTGGGCGGCACCGGCGAAGCCCGCGCGCTCGCGGCGCGGCTCGAAGCCGAACCCGGTGTGCGGGTGACGTCCTCGCTGGCCGGACGGGTGCGGCAGCCGAACCTGCCGGAAGGCGAGGTGCGCGTGGGCGGCTTCGGCGGCGCGGACGGGCTGGTGAACTGGCTGCGCGCCGAGCAGATCGACGCCGTGATCGACGCGACGCACCCGTTCGCTCACGTCATGACCGGCAACGCCGCGCGCGCCTGTGCAGCGGCGGGCGTGCCGCTGCTGGTGCTGCGCCGACCGGCTTGGGAACCGCGTCCGGGCTGGCACCTGGTGACCTCTTTGGACGAAGCCGCCGCTGCGCTGCCCGCGCTCGGCGAACGCATCTTCCTCACCACCGGGCGCCAGGGGCTGAGCCACTTCGCGCACCTGGACCTGAGCTTCCTGCTGCGCGCCGTGGATCCGCCGGATCCGCCGCTGCCGCCGAACACCACGACGCTGCTCGCACGCGGCCCGTTCAGCTTCGACGACGAGGTGGCGCTGCTGCGCGAGCAGCGCATCGACGTGCTGGTCACCAAGAACAGCGGCGGGCAGCTGACCAGCGCGAAGCTGGACGCCGCCGACGAGCTCGGCATCCCGGTCGTGCTGGTGCAACGCCCACCGGAACCGCCGGTACCGGCTGTGTCCACAGTGGATGAAGCGGTGCGCTGGGTTCACGACGGGTAGCGGCGCGGCGTGAACACCCTGCCGCTCGCCTCGCGAGTCATCGAAGAACCGACCACCAGCAGGCAACGCATGTCCACATCGGACTGATCAAGCTCGCCGAGCGGCACCGTGCGCACGGACTCCTCCGGCCCGCCCACGTCCCGGCCGACGATCACCGGCGTCTCCGGCGAACGGTGTTTGAGCAGCGCATCGCGGGCCGCGGCGACCTGCCAGGTGCGGCTGCGCGAAGCCGGGTTGTAGATCGCCAGCGCCAGATCCGCCTTCGCCGCGGCCTCCAAGCGCTCGAGGATGACCTCCCACGGCTTCAACCGGTCCGAGAGCGACAGCACGCAGTAGTCGTGCCCGAGGGGCGCCCCGGCCCGGCTCGCCACCGCTTGCGCAGCGGTCAGTCCGGGCAGGACCCGCACCGGCACGTCGGCGAACCGCTCCTCGGCGGCGACCTCCAGCACTGCCGTGGCCATCGCGAAAACCCCCGGATCACCGGAAGAAACCACGGCGACCCGCGATCCGGCCCGCGCCAGGTCGAGGGCGAACTCCGCGCGTTCGGACTCGACGCGGTTGTCCGAGGAATGCTTGCGCTGCCGCGGATTCGACGGCAGCCGGTCCAGGTAAGGGCCGTAGCCGACGAGGTCGTCGGCGGCGGCGACGGCCGTGGCCGCCTCCGGAGTGGTCCACTGCGGACCAGCGGGGCCGAGGCCGACGACCACCAGCTCACCGGGCCCGCTCGGCGCGGGAAGTTCTTCAGCCGCAACGGTTTCCCGCACGTGGGGGGTGCCATCGGCCGCGGTGAGGTTGATCGGGCTGTCCGCGTTCACCGGGCTCGGCAGCAGCGCCAGCGAGAAGTACGGCACCGATTCCGGATCCACATCGCGCAACGGCAGCAAGCGCTGCCGGTCAGTGGTGGCGCGCTCCGCGTAGTACGCCTCGTCCAGCCGTCCGGCCTGCTCGAACGCCTGCTGCACGCCCTCGAACGTGCGGCCCAGCTTCATCACCGCGGCCGCGTCGGTCGCGGCCAGTTGCTCGGCGAGCTTCTCCGGCTCCAGCGTGCCGGGCAGCACGGTCAGCACCTCGTCCCGCTCGGCGAGCGGGCGCCCGAGCGACGCGGCGGCTCCGCTGACCGAAGTCACCCCCGGCACCGCGGCGACCTCGAACCGGTCCACCAGCCGCTTGTGCATGTGCATGTAGGAGCCGTAGAAGAACGGGTCGCCCTCGCACAGCAGCGCCACGTCGCGGCCCGCGGCCAGGTGCGCGGCGAGCCGCTCGGCGGCGTCGGCGTAGAACTCGTCGATCGCGCCCTGGTAGCCGCCCGGGTGGTTCGTGGTCTCCGTGGTCACCGGGTAGACCAGCGGCTCTTCGACCTGGTCGGACCGCAGGTACGGTTCGGCGACCCCGCGCGCGATGCTGCGGCCGTGCCGCGCGCTGTGGTAAGCGATCACGTCCGCTTCGCGGATGCGCCGCGCGGCCTTCACGGTCACCAGCTCCGGATCACCGGGTCCGAGTCCGACGCCGAACAACCTGCCTGCCTGCTCCACGGTGCTGCTCACTCCTGTTCGCTCGCGATCGCGTTGACGGCGGCCACCGCCATCGCGCTGCCACCCCGGCGGCCGTGCACCACCAGGTGCTCCAGCGCGGGATGTTCGGCCAGTGCTTGCTTGGACTCGGCGGCGCCGATGAAACCGACCGGCAGACCGAGCACGGCCGCGGGCCGCCCGGCGCCTTCGTCGACCATCTCCAGCAGCCGGAACAACGAGGTCGGCGCGTTGCCCACGGCCACGACGGAACCTTCCAGGCGGTCGGCCCACAGCTCCATCGCGGCGGCGCTGCGGGTGGTGCCGAGTTGCTGCGCCAGCTCGGGAACTCGCTGGTCACCGAGGGTGCAGACGATGTCGTTGGCGGCCGGGAGGCGGCGCCGGGTGATTCCGGCGGCGACCATCTCCGCGTCGCAGAACACCGGCGCGCCCGCGCGCAACGCCTTGCGAGCGGCCAGCACCGCGTTCGGCGACCAGGCCAGATCGGCGACCAGGTCGACCATGCCGCAAGCGTGGATCATGCGGACCGCGACCCCGGCGACCTCCGGCGGCATCCCGTCCAGTTCGGCCTCGGCGCGGATCGTGGCGAAGGAACGGCGGTAGATCTCCGGGCCTTCGCGGACGTACTCGTAGCGACCGGTGTTCACAGTGCCCTCCGTGCCGCTTCGAGCGCGGCGGTCGGTTCGCTGCCGGCCGGTTTCCCGCCGACCTCGTAGCCGGCCTCGGTGGCCAGCACTTCCACTCCGCGACCCGCGGGCCGCCCGCACCGGCGGGAACAGCCCGCCCAGTGCACCGGCAGCTCCCCGGGACGCGCGGTGCGCGCGGCGTCCGTGCGGACGTCCGCCAAGGATTTCGCGCAGCCGGGGCTGCCGGTGCACGCGGTGATTCCGGCCAGTGGCGCGGACTCGTCCACGACCAGCCCCGCGGAGTCCAGTTCGGACAGTAGCGTTGCGGCTTCGCCGCGCGGGATTCCCGGCAGCACCAGGGTCCGCCACGGAGTGAGCCGGAGCTGCCCGGCGACTTCCGCCGCGGCGCTGACGCAGGCGACCTGGGCCGGGCTCAACCGGCCCAGCGGAGCCCCGGCCGCGACGCTCACTCGCCCGTCGCCGAGCTGCCGGCGCCCGAGGTGGGCGTGCGTCGGCACCACCTCGTCGGGCACGGCGACCGGCTCTGCCGCGGAAATCCCCAGCGCAGCGAGGACCCGCTGGGTGACGCGCGAAGCACCATCGGTGAGTTCGTCGAGCCGCCAGCTCGCCGCTCGCTGCTGCGCCCGCTCGGCCAGGAACGCCTCCGCGGCCAGCACCGCGGCCTGCGCGGCAGCATCCGCCGTGACCCGAATCCCCTTGTCCACGCCCGAAAGCAGCACCGCGACCGAGTCACCCACCGGCAACAACCCGACGTCACCGCGCAACCCCGTGACGTCACCGCACCCGTCGTCCACAGTGAACAGGAACCGGCCGGGCAGCTCGGCCAAGCCCGGAACCGCGCACAACCGCTCGTCGAGCTCCCGCGACACCGCGTGCACGTCCAGTGCGCCGTCGCTACCGGGCGAGGCGATCACGTTGCGTACTCGCTCGTGCGTCGCGGACGGCAGCAATCCCGCGCCGGCGAGCCGCCCGGCGAACTCCGCCCCGGAAGCCAGCCCGCGCACCTGCAGGTTCGCCCGCGAGGTCAGCTCCCACCCGCCGTCGCCGAGCTGCGCAGCATCGGCCAGCGCCCGCACCTGGTGCGCGGTCAGCCGCCCGCCGGGCACCCGCACCCGGGCCAGTCCGCCGTCCGCGGCCTCGTGCACCCGCAGCGCGCCGGGGCACGCATCGGGCTCGGCTCGTTCCGGCACAGCTTCCCGCCTTCACTGATCGTGGTCGTCCCGACACCGGAATCCGCTGCGCACGGCGTCGGCGCTCGGTAGCGCGCGGACCATCGGCGCACACCGGCGATCGTCGATACTACGACCAGGGGTGGTTGCGGGGGCAAAACACGAGCGCTTCACCACGCCGCACTTGACTAACGATCGCGGCGTTGCGGAGAGTGGTCGACGGCGACGAGTGGAGGAAGCCGGTGCGAATCCGGCGCGGTCCCGCCACTGTCACCGGGGAGCGGACTCCGATGGGCGAAGTCGAGCACTTCGCGGCCACTGCCTGCGGGCAACGGCGGCCACTGCCTGCGGGCGGGAAGGCCGGGGCGAGCAGCGATCCGGGAGCCAGGACACTCCGCCGCCGCCATGCCTGCCAGCCGGGGCCCGACGACCGGGTGCCCGACGACTCCGGGGCGGACGACCCCGAGGAAGGTTGACCATGCGTCCTGCGACGTCCGTGTCCCCGCGAAACGGGGAGCGTGCCGCGTGATCCTGCTGCTGTCCACATCGGACACCGATCTGCTGAGCGCGCGCGCCGCGAACGCCGACTCCGGTGTCGCGCAGTTCCGGCTCGGCAACCCCGCCCGGCTCGGCGTGGACGACCTGCCGCCGCTGCTGGAAGGCGTCGACCTCGTCGTGGTCCGCCTGCTCGGCGGCCGCCGCGCCTGGGAGGAGGGCCTGGACGCGCTGCTGGCCGGGCCGCGGCCGGTGGTGGTGCTCGGCGGCGAGCAGGCCCCGGACGCGGAGCTGATGGAGTGCTCCACGGTGCCCGGCGGGGTTTGCGCGCAGGCGCACAGCTACCTCGCCCAGGGCGGGCCGCAGAACCTGACGCAGCTGTTCCACTTCCTGTCGGACACGATCCTGCTCACCGGACACGGCTTCGAGCCGCCGGTGGAGACTCCCAAGTGGGGCGTGCTGGAACGCGAGCCGCGCCGCACCGAGGGCCCGACGGTGGCGGTGCTGTACTACCGCGCGCACCACATGGCCGGGAACACCGCGTTCGCGCACGCGCTCTCGGAGTCCATTGAGGACGCCGGTGGGCAGGCGCTGCCGGTGTTCTGCGCCTCGCTGCGCGCTCCGGAGCCGGGACTGCTAGACACGCTCGAGCAGGCGGACGCGCTGATCGTCACGGTTCTCGCGGCGGGCGGCACGAAACCCGCGACCGCGCAGGCCGGTGGCGACGACGAGGCGTGGGACGTGGGTGCGCTGGCCGAGCTGGACATCCCGATCCTGCAAGGGCTCACGCTCACCTCCAGCCGCGCGGCGTGGGAGGAGAACGACGAGGGACTGTCCCCACTGGACATGGCCACGCAGGTGGCGGTGCCGGAGTTCGACGGGCGGCTGATCACGGTGCCGTTCTCGTTCAAGGAGAACGACTCCGAGGGCTTGCCGGTCTACGTCGCCGATCCGGAGCGCACCGCGCGCGTCGCCGGGACCGCGGTACGGCACGCGCAGCTCAAGCACGTGCAGCCGCAGGACAAGCGGCTGGTGCTGATGCTATCGGCGTATCCGACCAAGCACTCCCGCATCGGCAACGCGGTCGGGCTGGACACCCCGGCCAGCGCGGTGAAGATGCTGGCCACGCTGCGCGACGCGGGCTACGACATCGGCCCGGCCGACGGCCCGGACGCGCTGCCCGGCGTCGCCGCGCAGGACGGTGACGCGCTGGTGCACGCGCTGATCGCGGCGGGTGGGCAGGACCCGGACTGGTTGTCCGAGGAGCAGCTTTCCGGGAATCCGGTGCGGATTCCGGCCAAGCGCTACGCCGAGTGGTACGCGACGCTGCCCGCGGACCTGCGCGAGAGCATCGAGCAGCACTGGGGTCCGCCGCCTGGCGAGCAGTTCGTGGACCGCTCGCACGACCCGGACGGCGAGATCGTGCTCGCCGCGCTGCGCGCGGGCAACGTGGTGATCATGGTGCAGCCGCCGCGCGGTTTCGGCGAGAACCCGATCGCGATCTACCACGATCCGGACCTGCCGCCGAGCCACCACTACCTGGCCGCCTACCGCTGGCTCAACCACGAGTTCGGCGCGCACGCGATGGTGCACCTGGGCAAGCACGGCAACCTGGAGTGGCTGCCGGGCAAAACCGCGGGCATGTCGGCGTCCTGCGCGCCGGACGCGGCGCTGGGCGACCTGCCGCTGATCTACCCGTTCCTGGTCAACGACCCCGGTGAGGGCACGCAGGCCAAGCGGCGGGTGCACGCCACGCTGGTGGACCACCTGGTGCCGCCGATGGCGCGCGCGGAGAGCTACGGCGACATCGCCAAGCTGGAGCAACTGCTCGACGAGCACGCGCAGATCTCCGCGATGGACCCGGCGAAGCTGCCCGCGATCCGCAGCCAGATCTGGACGCTGATGCAGGCCGCGAAGCTCGACCACGACCTCGGGCTGGAAGAACGCCCGCACGAAGCCGAATTCGACGACATGCTGCTGCACGTCGACGGCTGGCTCTGCGAGATCAAGGACGCGCAGATCCGCGACGGCCTGCACATCCTCGGCGGCGCGCCGACCGGTGAGCCGCGGGTGAACCTGGTGCTGGCGATGCTGCGGGCGCGGCAGATGTGGGGCGGGCAGTCCGCCGCGCTGCCCGGCCTGCGCGAGGCGCTGGGCATGTTGGAGGACGGCAGCGTCGCCCGCGGCACCGTGGACGACGTGGAAACCAGCGCGCACGCCCTGGTTTCCGGTATGGAGGAGCACGACTGGGAGCTCTCGGCGGTGCCGGAGGTCTGCCGTTCGGTGCTCGGCGAAGCACCGGACGACGTGGTGCGAGTGCTGGAGTTCGCGGTTTCCGAACTCGTTCCGCGGCTGGCGTCCACAACGGACGAGATGACCGCGGCGCTGCACGCGCTGGAAGGCGGCTACGTCCCGGCGGGCCCGAGCGGTTCGCCGCTGCGCGGCCTGATCAACGTGCTGCCGACCGGCCGGAACTTCTACTCGGTGGACCCGAAGGCGGTGCCGAGCCGGCTTTCCTGGGAGACCGGCCACGCCATCGCGGACTCGCTGATCGAGCGCTACCTGGACGAGACCGGGGAATACCCGCGTTCGGTGGGGCTGTCGGTGTGGGGCACCTCGGCGATGCGCACTTCCGGTGACGACATCGCGGAAGTGCTCGCGCTGATGGGCGTGCGGCCCACCTGGGACGAGGCTTCGCGGCGGGTCAACGGCCTGGAAGTGATCCCGCTGGAGGAGCTGGGGCGCCCGCGCGTGGACGTGACGGTGCGCATCAGCGGCTTCTTCCGCGACGCTTTCCCGCACGTGGTCACGCTGATCGACGACGCGGTGCGCAAGGTCGCCGCGCTCGACGAGCCGCACGAGCAGAACTTCGTGCGCGCGCACGCGCAATCCGACGTGGCCGAGCACGGTGACGAACGTCGTGCCACCACAAGGATTTTCGGCTCCAAGCCGGGCGCGTACGGGGCCGGTCTGCTGCCGCTGATGGACAGCAAGAACTGGCGCGACGACACCGACCTCGCCGAGGTTTACGCGGTGTGGGGCGGTTTCGCCTACGGCCGCGGGCTGGAAGGCACCGAGGCGCGCGGCGACATGGAGTCGGCGTACAAGCGGATTTCGGTGGCAGCGAAGAACGTCGACACCCGCGAGCACGACATCGCCGACTCGGACGACTACTTCCAGTACCACGGCGGCATGATCGCCACGGTGCGCGCGCTTTCCGGCAAGGCACCGGCGGCCTACATCGGCGACAGCAGCAGGCCTGACTCGATCCGCACCCGCTCGCTCACCGAGGAGACCTCGCGCGTTTTCCGGGCGCGCGTGGTGAATCCGCGCTGGCTGGACGCGATGCGCAAGCACGGCTACAAGGGCGCGTTCGAGCTCGCGGCCACAGTGGACTACCTGTTCGGCTACGACGCCACGACCGGCGTGGTCGGCGACTGGATGTACGAGAAGCTGGCCGAGACCTACGTGCTCGACGAGGAGAACCAGAAGTTCCTCACCGAGTCCAACCCGTGGGCGCTGCACGGCATCACCGAACGCCTGCTGGAAGCGGCGAACCGGAACATGTGGGAATCCCCCGACCCGGACACCATCGCCGCCCTGCACGAGGTCTACCTGCAGGCCGAAGGTGACCTGGAGGACGGCCCGCAACAATCCTGAGCTCCGGGTGAACGGACTGTTCGCCCCACCGGATCGGGCGAACGGTCCGTTCACTCCGCGAGAAATGCTCCGGAACCCGCGCGGATGCGCACTCGGCACTCAGCTCGCGCCGATCATGGGCCACGCTCCTGGATCGCAGTGTGCGCGGGCCGGTGTCAGCGCGCGTTCGCGAGGTCGTCCCCCCGATCTACTTCGACGGAGGAAACGGTGATGTCGTGGTCGTCGAAGTCGGCCACCACACGCATCTGCCCCCCGAGCGCGGTGATGTAGCGGCGGATGGTGGCGACCTCCATCGGCTCAAGGGACGCACCCCGCTCGATCGCCGAAACGCGGACCTGGCTGATTCCCATTCGTTCGGCCAGAGCGGACTGGGAGAGTCCGGCCCGCTCGCGCAGACCGGCGAGGCGGTTGCCGAGAACGTAGGACTGGGTTCGAGCGCGGGCACGCTCGCGGGAAGCTTCGACGTCCCGCCCGGCAGCCTCGTCGATCGCCTGCTTGTCGGCCTTGATGTCCTTCCACGAACGACTCATCGGTTCTCCCCTCTCCTGTCGATGAGCTCGGCGAGATGCTGGGCATAACGCTTTTCTGCGAGTGGGATGGCCTGCTCGTACCAGCCGCGCCAGTTGCCGGCCTTGTCGCCGGCCACCAGGACGAACGCTTGCTGCTCCGGATCGAAGGCGAACAGCATCCGGACCTCGCTCGCTCCAGCTGATGCCGGCCGCAACTCCTTGAGGTGGTGGACGGTCGAACCTTTGATGCGATCCGCCAACGGCCTGCCCAGCGCAGGCCCCTTGGCTGCTAGGAGGTCCAACGCCGCTTCGATCAAATCAGCGGACCTGGAATCTGATCGCACCAGATCCAGGAACCACGCTTCGACGTCCGCGTGCAGCAGGACTTCCCATCGCATCCTGCGATGATAACCCCTGTGTTATAGGTTTAGCAATTCCGGCATGGTCCGCACCTCGCCGCTCGCCCCGGAATCCGGCAGACGGTGACCGGCCCTTCCGGCTGGGCCGGATCAGCGATGCGAGGACGTTGTCCGGCTCGTTCGAGCCATCCACCGGGCCGGAACCGGCACAGCTCGTCCTGTCGAGCTTCGCCACGGCTGCCCACCGGCACGAGGTGATCTGCGGGTTCACGGGTCTGCGCCCCGCCACGACTGACGCCCGCCCGGTTTCGCGTTGCACCGCCCGGAAAATCCGCTTCGCGCCGAACGGAACGTGGTGCTGCGCACGCAAGACTGGTGCGGGGAAGTGGGGGCTGCTCAGCTGAGCGGCGGGGAAGGGAGGACCCATGCCGCGGGAACAGGAACTCACCCCGGCCACCGCCGCGCCACCGCGCTCCTTCGGAGCGGACGTGCTGGTCGCGTTCGGGCTGGCACTGGGATCGTCGGCAGCACAGGGCCTGGGACGGTTCGCCTACGGGCTGCTGCTGCCGTCGATGAGCGAGGCGCTGCACTGGTCCTTCGCCACCGCCGGACTGCTCAACACCGCGAACGCCGCCGGATACCTGCTGGGCGCGCTGGTGGCGGCACCGGTCGGGCGCCGCTGGGGCACCAAGCGGCTCATGCTCGGCGGACTGGTCGCCACGGCGATGTTCCTGGCGGCCTCGGCGCTGACCGCGAACGTGGCGCTGCTGTTCGCATTGCGGCTGCTGACCGGGATCGCCGGTGCGGTGGCGTTCGTGCTGGGCGGAGTGCTGGCGACGCACCTCGGGCACGGGCGGCCGGGTGGCCGGTCGGCGGTGCTGCTGGGGATCTACTTCGCCGGTGGCGGGCTGGGCACGATGCTGTCCGGGCTGGTGCTGCCTCCCGCGGTGGTCGCGGGTGGCTGGCGCTGGGGCTGGATCGTGCTGGGCGTGCTGGCTGCGGTCTCGGCCGCGCTGGTGATCCCCGCTTCGGCGCGCACGGCGGCACCTGCGCCCGCCGCGGACGGAGGCGGGTTCAGCGCGCGACCGATCGCTCCGGCGGTGGTCGCCTACGGCCTGTTCGGCGTCGGCTACATCGCTTACATGACGTTCATCGCGGCGTTCCTGAAATCCGGCGGAGCCTCTTCCGCGGAGATCTCGGCGTTCTGGGCGCTGCTCGGCGCGGCCGCGGTCGGCGGCGGATTCCTTTGGGGCCCGATGCTGGGAAAGCTGCGCGGCGGCCGGGGATTGGCGGTGCTGCTGGTCGTGGTCACGGTCGGCGCGGTGCTGCCACTGCTCTCGACCGGGGCGGTCGCGGAGTTCTGCTCGGCGCTGCTGTTCGGCTGCTCGTTCCTGTCCGTGGTCACGGCCGTGACCACGGTCGCCCGCAACGCCCTCCCGCCGGACCGCTGGGCGGCCGCGATCGGCGCGCTGACCACGGTGTTCGCCATCGGGCAGTGCGCGGGTCCTGTGCTGGCCGGGTGGCTGTCGGACACCGGCGGCGGGATCGGTGCGGGGATGCTGCTCTCGGCGGCGATCCTGCTGGCTGCCGCCGCGGTGGCGCTGGCGCAGCGGACCGAGCGCTCCTGACTCATTCCGCGGGAGAACCGGGCGCGGCCGCGCAGCGGCGGCCGAGAGCTGCGACCGCCTCGTGGAGTTCGGGTGGTCCGATGACCTGGAAGTCGGCGTCGAACCGGCCGATCATGGCCGCCAGCGCCGGCCACGACCAGGATCCGGCGACGAAGCGGCAGCGGCCCTCGTCGACCGGTTCGACCAGGGCGTCGTCCGCGAACTCGGCGATCTCATCGGCGGGCCGGTCCAGGATCACCTCCCCGCGGCACGGCCAGCCTTCCACGCCCCGGAACTTGGCGGTCACGAACGCCGCCACGTCTCCCCCGGGCAGTTCGCGCGGGGTGAAGCGCGGCCCGGTGGGCGTGCGCGGAGTGATCCGGTCGGCGCGGAAGGTGCGCCAGTCCTCCCGGTCCAGGTCCCAGGCGACGAGATACCAGCGTCCACCCCAGGTGACGAGGTGGTGCGGCTGCACCCGGCGCGAGCCGTCGCCGTTGACCGGGCGCCGATAGTCGAAGCGCAATTCCTCCCGCGCGTGCACTGCCGCGCTCAGCGCCACGAGCACATCGCGTTCCACCTCAGCCCGGCCCTGCGGCACGGGAACCGCGGTGATCTGGAGAGTGTCGACGCGGTGGCGCAACCTGGCGGGCAGCACCTGCCGGACGGTGTGCAGCGCCCGCTCAGCCGCCTCCTCGATCCCGGCCCCGGCGGTGGTGGCGAGCTGGAGCGCGAGGGTGAGCGCGACCGCCTGATCGTCGTCGAACAGCAGCGGGGGCAGCTCGCTTCCCGCACCGAGCCGGTAGCCGCCGTCCGGCCCCTTGCTGGCCGCGATCGGATAGCCCAGCTCCCGCAACCGGTCCACGTCGCGGCGCACGGTGCGCGGGCTGACGCCCAGTCGTTCGGCGAGCCGCTCGCTCGGCCAGTCCCGGCACGCCTGCAACAGGGACAGCAGCGACAGCAACCGCGCTGAGGTCTTCGGCATGAATCCCATCCTGCCCGCAGAAGCGGCCACTACCTGTCCGCTACCGGTGCGAAGGTTCCTCCGTACCGACAACCGAGCAGGACCGGAAGGACGCACCGTGACCACGAAATCGACCCTCGACGCCGAACGCGCCGATCTGCTCGCCCAGCTCACCGACGCCCGTGCAGCACTGATCGCCACCACCGACGGGCTGGACGACGAGCAGGCCGGTTCGCGCCCGACGGTCAGCGAGCTGTGCCTGGGCGGGCTGATCAAGCACGTCGCGTCCGTGGAGGAGCAGTGGCTGCGCTTCGCGGTCGACGGCCCCGCCGCGATGAGCTTCGAGCTGCCCGACGGCGTCACGTGGGCCGACATCATGGCCGGCACGGCGAGCAGCTATCCGCAGTGGATGATCGAGCACGGCCGGGATTTCCGGATGTCGCCCGAGGACACGCTGGCCGCGATCCTCGCCCGCTACGAGCGGGTCGCGGCCCGCACCGCGGAGGTCGTCGCCGCACTCCCCGACCTGAACGCCGAGTTCCCGCTGCCGGAGGCGCCGTGGCACCGGCCGGGCGAGGTGCGCAGCGTGCGGCGGGTGCTCACGCACGTGATCTCCGAGACCGCTCAGCACGCCGGCCACGCCGACATCCTGCGCGAGACCATCGACGGGCGGCGCGCGTCCTGATAACCGCGCCGCGACTCGTGAGCGAACGGACCGTTCGACCGGCTGGATGGGGCGAACGGTCCGCTCGTTCCGGGCTCAGCGGTCGAAACGACCGGACTTGATCGCGCCGATGAACGACGACCACGCCGTAGCGCCCGCGGTGAAATACCCGGCACCGCGGTCTTTGGTGTCCCGCACCGCCGCGCCACTCCCTAAGCTGGCGACTTCGACGCACGCGGTCTTTTGCTGAGAACGGCTGGACTTGCGCCAGCCCGTCGGCTGTTCAGTCATCATTGCCTCTCCAGTCCTCCGGCGGTCTCGTCGAGCACCACAGGCCGTTTTCCGAAGCTTGCAGTCAGCTGGTGCGTTTCTGTACCCGCTCGTGCCAAAGGCGCAGCCGCTTCAGCCCTTCGCATAGCGGAATAGCAAGGAAGCCTTCGCCGCACAAGATCGGTCGCCTTCACCAGCGAAACCCCGGTGCGGGCCGGGCAGAGCAGGGAGGGGAACTCCGCCCGGCCCGCGAACCCGGCCGGAAGGACCGCGCTCGGGGAAGCACGCGGCACAACCGGCCGGGCAACGGCCCGCGCCTGGTCGGGGACAGGACGCGGGCCGGTCAATCCCCGGCGATCAGTTCCGAGGACCAGCCGAGAGATTCCTATCCGCATCAGCCGGTGGTTCGCGCCCACCCGCTACGGCCGATGCGCAGGCATCGCACACACCACGCGGCTTCTGCGGCCTACCGATCCGCCGGTGTACGCGCCCACGGATGACGTGTCCGCACAAGGCCTCCGGCAGCGGGCCACCGGTCCGCAACCCGACCACGTGCCAGACCGACTCCTGCACCGAAGCCATGAACACCCGGACACCCACGTCAACCCCCTCGGCCTGCGACTACAAAAATCATCGCTGTCTACTAGACATTGATCAATACCTCGATCAGGGCATGAACACCGGTTCCCCACCTAGCTACGATCTGTCTCGTGCCTGTAGACGCCAACGGGATCACCCCACGAGCGCGCGCACTCGCCGCCGCCATCCGCTCCACACGAGAGAATTCCGGCGTCAGCGGCCGCGAGTTGAGCAAACGCCTCGGCCTCAGCCACGGAACCATCTCGCACTGGGAAACCGGGCGTCGTGTCCCGACGCCGGAAGACGTCGCCTCGTTCCTCGCGGTTGCCGGGGTCACCGGCAAAGAGCGGCAGCGACTGCTGGATCTTGCCCGCCATGCCAGTGAACCGAACTGGCTCACGGTCGGTATGCCGGGGATTCCGCAACAACTCGCCGGGGCCGTCGAGTGCGAACGATCAGCGACGTCAATCGTCGAGTGGGCACCGATGGGGCTGCCCGGCCTGTTGCAGACGGCCGACTACGCACGCGCCATCGCAACGGCGAGCGGCCTTCCGGCGCACGAGGTTGAACGCCGAGTCACGATCCGAGTCGGCAGGCGGGAGGTGATCACTAGACGAAACCCAGTGCAGTTCACGGCGTTGATCGGCGAGGACGCCATTCGCGATCGCATCGGGCCGCCGGAGGTGATGGCTGACCAGCTGCACCACGTTCTGGACTGCCTCGAACGCGACAACATCACCGTTCAGGTCGTCCGGCGCTGCATCGGTTGGCATCCCGGCATCGCAGGCCCGTTCGTCCTGTACGAATTCACAGACTCTCCCGCTGTCGTGCACTTGGAGCACTTCAGCTCAGGTGCGTTCGTCCCTGACAACGACGATGTGGAGGCGTACAGAGGTGCGGTGGAGAGCATCGGCCACATCGCACTCAGCGCAGCCGAAACAACACGATTCATCAAGAAACTCGCTGACGAGAAGGAGCGAACGGCATGAGTCCGGCACGGTGGCGAAAGTCCAGCTACAGCCAGCCGAACGGCAACTGCGTAGAGGTAGGCAGGCTGGGCGATCACGCCGCAATACGCGACAGCAAGAACCACGAGACGGGGAATTTAATCGTCTCCCCAGCGCAGTGGTCCGCCTTCCTGGCGGCAGCAAAAAACGACTGTTTCGATCAATGACTTGCGCAGTATGCGATTAATCGACCCCGAAAAGGAACGAACGCATGAAACTTACCGGTTGGCGGAAGTCGAGTTACAGCGGCAACCAAACGAACTGCGTCGAAGTCGGACGCCTGGGCGATCGTCCAGCGATCCGCGACTCCAAGGATCGCACAGGGAGAATTTTAACCGTCACCCCGGAAAAGTGGACGGCGTTCCTGAACATGCTTAAGAACAACGGATAGGCGGGTGCGAGGCGACCGCGCCTCGAGCCTCCGGGGCACGTCCCGATTCCGCTTCGCGCGCAGCCGGTCGGCTACCCGTGCTGCCGCCGGTCCAGCCGAGGTACGTCGAGCGCGCTGTGCACGAGGCCGTTCGTCTTCGCTTCACCCGCGATGACCGAGTGCAAGATTCCGTTGTAGACGAGGTCCCATACGTCCCGGTTTCCTTGCAGGTCATCGACCTCCACCATGACTTCGCGGCCCCCGCCGTCTTTGAAATCGAGGTGGATCGCATTGCTTCGATGCTTCGCTTTCACCTCGACCAACTCGTACAGCCGCACCCACGTCTTGCCGACCTTCAACCACTCGGCACCCGCAGAACACACGACCGTTCGTTGCAGGCTGTACAGACCTGCCAAGAACAACACGATCAGTGCCCAGAGCTGCCAGAACTTCATCCACTCAATGCTGAAACCCTGCAACAGGGTAACCCCAACCACGAGAAGCGGAAGCCCCCACGCAGTGACGAGCAAAGCTGCACGGCGAGATGACTTGTACCAGGCCAACAATGGCCCCTCACCTTCCGGTGGTGCGGGCGCCTTGGCGGGATCGGTCACCCGACCACGGATTTCCTCCTCAGCTGATTTCTTCTTGTCCACCAGGCCGGGAGCGCGGGGCGGCCGGGGCTCCCCTGTATCCGGGTCCGGCTTAGGAGGAAGTTCCTCCACCGTAAGATAAGGCCGGTTTGTCATGCGATGCCCCGATCGTGACATGTGTTCATAATTGCGCGTCAGTCCCCTCTAGCGGCGCTGACACCTTCGGTAGCGGCCATACTCCCCGCAATTCCGCCAACAACACCACCGATCACGGTTCCCACCCCGGGACAGATAGCAGTGCCGACTGCGGCGCCTGCCCAACCACCGGCAGCACCACCCGCAATATTCGCGGTGGTGTCTTGCGCCGCGTCCACGGGGTCCTTACCCAGAGCGACGTCACCGGCGCCGGATACCACGGACGCCGCGGTTCCGACGAAAGGCACGCCACGCAGGAATTTCGATCCGGTCTTCGCCACAGCACCCCCGCCGTGGATCCAGCGGGCGGGATTTGCCGAAATGGCCTTGCCCGCACGTTTCGAAAGATACCCACCCCCGAACTTCCCCGCCGCGGCCCCGCGCCGCGCGGCGTCGTCGGCGAGGTTCCTGCCCTCTTCGGCGGCGTTCATGCCGATCGTGCGCAGGTTGCCGGGCTTTACCTCGGCGTTGGCTTGCACGGTCGCGGCCGCTTTCGTCCACCTCTCCGACTGCGCCTCGAACTGCTTCGCCGTCTCGTAAGACCCCTTCAAGGTCCCGAGGCCGTGCCCGACCGCGAACATCGTCCACGTCTTCGTGGTTTTGATCCGCTCCAGCGGGTCTTCCATGCTTTTCTCGAGGTCGCGGTGGGCGTTGTCCTGCTGCGTCCGCGCGGCTTCGACGGCGCCCTTGGCCTCCTCGAACGCTTTGTGCTTGCGCTCGAACTCCTGCCGCCCTTGCTCGATCGCCCTGTCGCCGTGCGGCCCTCCCGGCAGGTTCGGACTCGCCGGCTCCGGCGGCAGGATCGCGGTCGGCGTGACGATCAGCCGCGCCGCCGTGGCATCCGCTCGGGCGTCGGCCATGCTCCTGCGCACGCCGTCGATCGCGGCGGCAAAAACCAGCAGGGCGCTTTTCACCTTGCCCAGTTGCTCTTCCAGTTCGTCGGCGTCGTCGCCGTGCTCGGACAGCGACCGTCTGCACGAGTCACCGGCTGTGCCCTGCCAGAACGACTCGGAAGCCGAACGCTGCCGGTGCACTGCGTCGCCGACACCGCTGACCCCGGGCTGGAGTCCGCCCACCCAGTCCGCCGCCCGCCGGCAGGATTCCGGCTCGTCGTGCACCTCGGTGTTCAGCTCACCGCTCATGGTCCCCCGCTTTCCTCGCACCCGATGGTCATCGCCGGGCGCCTCCGGTCAATACCCGAGCCCGCTACCCGAACGGCGCAGCTCGTCGGCGGCGTGGTTTTCCACTTCCCCGTAGCTGCCACTGCTCGCGTGGATTTTGTCGGCGGTCTGGTGCACCGCGGCGACCAAGCCGCCGACCGTCTTGGTCAGCTCGGAGAGCGTGTGGCCCACCTTGTCCGCCGAGACCGAGACTTCCGGCATCGGCGGATCGGTCTTGGCGGAGCTGTCCAGCTCGGACGTGGAATCGCGCAGTGCACCGGCCATCCCGGTCAGCTGCTCGCGATCGGCCTTGACTTCCTCGGCCATGCCTACCTGCCTTCGTTCGAGGTGTGCCGGAGCCGCTGCGGCAACGGTGTGTCCAGGCAGATCGTGTCCGCACCCGCCTGGCGGCGGGCTTCGCCGAGCAAGCCCGCGGGAATCCGCACCGAAGCCTGGTGCGGGCCGCAACCGGCCTGCACGGCCTCCGGGGACGAGTAGGCCATCACGGCCAAGTGCTCCCCCGGCATCGGCTGCAGCTCCAGCTTCGCCTGTTCGTCGCCCGGCTCGAACGGCTGGGAAGCGAGGTGCACCATCGTCCAGTCCTCGGAATCGGGGTCATCCCAGCGGGCTTCCGCATCGGCCGGCCCACCGGCCGTGCCGCGGGCCTCGGCGGGCAGCGGCGCATCGAGCAACACCCCGAACCGGAAGGACGCATTCCCGAGCGCGCCACCGGACTTCTCGCTTCCGAGCTCGGCCAGCCGCGCAACCGGGATCATGATCCACGGCTGGTCGTTGCCGCACCCGGCCAAGAACTCGTCCAGCGAGGAGTAGGCGAGCACCACCTGCTGCCCGGACCACTCGCGCACCTCGAACATGACGTCACCGGCACCGCTTGCCGGATGACAGGCCAAATACAGCCGCTCCGGGAGTTCCGCGGTCTCGTCCGGATCGAACACGGCGGGACGTTTCCGCAGGTCTGTCACTCGGCCCTCCCCCTGATCGCGCTGCCAACGCGGCAAGGTAGCAGAGCACCGCCGCGCTGCGGGCGCTTTCGCGGGGACGCTTCGGGGGCATCGTTGTCCGATGTGGACACAGCAGGTGCTTCGAGCCGCCCTGCAGCTCCGCGCGGTCAGCCGGGCTTGCTCGCCAGCAAGTAGCCCTGCTGCGTTCGCTCCGCTCCCGCGACGGGTTCGCGCAGCAGCCGGGCGTGGACGGGAAGTCCGGCCGCCGCCAGCAGTTCGGCGACGTGCTCGGGCTGGTGCCGGAGGAACTCGAGCGAGATCGGGTGGCCGAACGCTTCGGTGAAGCGCAACGGCTCGTCGCCGACCTGGAAAACCAGCAGCACGTGGCCACCAGGCGCGAGAACGCGGTGGAATTCCGCGAAAGCCTCCGGGAGTCGTTCCGGCGGGACGTGGATGATCGAGTAGCTCGCGACCACGCCGCCCAAGGAATCCTCCGGCACGGGCAGTTCCAGCATCGAGCCCACCTCGAACCGGATGTCCGGGTGCGCGCGGGCGGCCACCTCGAGCATCCCCGGCGAGAGGTCGATCCCGAAAACCGACAAACCCAGCTCGCGCAGGTGCGCCGTGGTGCGGCCCGTCCCGCAGCCGACATCGGCGACCCGACCACCCTCCGGGACGAGTTCCGCGAACGCCGCCAGCAGCGCTCGGTCCAGCGGCTTGCCCGCCAACTCGTCGCGGAAGTGCCCGGCCCAGTCGGCGGCCAGCACGTCGTACGACTCGCGCGTGCTGCGCAGGAAACCCGGTTCGTCCACGAGCGGAGACTAGACGGCGACGCGGCCACCGAGGCGGGGAACGCGCGAACTCCCCGCGCCCCGGATCGCCGCCGCACCGCGAGGGCTGCCGGGACGGGACCGCCCGCCCGGTAGGATGGCGCCGATTCGCGGTTACCATCCGCGGCCGCGTGCGCAGGCCTTCTGCCGAAGGCAGGACCGGCGTCCCGCCGACCGGAAGCCGCGCATCCCGCGCGACGAGCGCGACCATCCTCACCGAAAACGGTATTGGAGCTTTCCAGCATGACCCGCCACCTGGTAACCAGTGCGCTTCCGTACATCAACGGCATCAAGCACCTGGGCAACATGGTCGGGTCCATGCTCCCCGCCGACGTCCACGCCCGGTACCTGCGCCAACGCGGCCACGAGGTGCTGTTCATCTGCGCCACCGACGAGCACGGCACGCCCGCCGAGCTGGCCGCGGCCGAAGCGGGCCTGCCGGTCGCCGAGTTCTGCGCGCAGCAGCACCAGGTGCAGGCCGAGATCTACCGCGGTTTCGGGCTGTCCTTCGACCACTTCGGCCGCAGCTCTTCACCGCAGAACCGCGACATCACCCAGCACTTCGCGCGGAAGCTGCACGAGCACGGCTTCATCGAGCAGCACGCGGTGCGGCAGGTCTACTCGGCCGCCGACGGGCGATTCCTGCCGGACCGCTACATCGTCGGCACCTGCCCCTACTGCGGTTACCAGCGGGCGCGCGGCGACCAGTGCGAGAACTGCACGCGGGTGCTGGACCCGACCGACCTGATCGAACCGCGTTCGGCGATCAGCGGCAGCACCGAGCTGGAAGTGCGCGAGACCAAGCACCTGTTCCTCACCCAGTCGAAGCTCACCGACGAGGTCGAGCGGTGGCTGGACGCCAACAGCGCCTCGTGGCCCACGCTGTCCTCCTCGATCGCGCGGAAATGGCTCACCGAAGGCCTGCACGACCGGTCCATCACCCGCGACCTGGACTGGGGCGTCGCCGTGCCCGGCGACACCTGGCCGGAGCTGGCCGAAGAGGGCAAGGTCTTCTACGTCTGGTTCGACGCCCCGATCGAATACATCGGTGCCACCAAGGAATGGGCCGACGAGGCACCGGAGCAGCGGGACTGGAAGTCCTGGTGGTACGAGGCCGACGACGTGACCTACACGGAGTTCATGGCCAAGGACAACGTCCCCTTCCACACCGTGATGTTCCCGGCCACGCTGCTGGGCACCCGCGAGCCGTGGAAGAAGGTCGACCACGTCCAGTCGTTCAACTGGCTCACCTACTACGGCGGGAAGTTCTCCACCAGCGAGCAGCGCGGCATCTTCACCGACCAGGCGCTGGAGCTGATGGGCGCGGACTACTGGCGGTACTTCCTGATCGCGAACGCGCCGGAGTCCGACGACGCGTCGTTCTCGTGGGAACTGTTCGCCTCGGTGGTGAACAAGGACCTCGCCGACACCCTCGGCAACTTCGTCAACCGGGTGCTTTCGTTCAGCCGCAAGCGGTTCGGCGAGCAGGTGCCCGCCGGTGGCGAGCCGGGTGAACCGGAGCGGCGGCTGGCCGGCGAGGTCGCGCGGCTGCTCGGCGACTACCAGGACAACCTGGAGGCCAACCAGTTCCGCAAGGCGGCCCAGGCGTTGCGGGCGTTGTGGAGCGCGGGCAACTCCTACCTGGAGGAGAAGGCCCCATGGATCGAGATCCGCACCGATCAGGAAGCCGCCGCGCTCACGCTGCGCACGGCGATGAACCTGATCTACCTGTACGCGGTGGTCTCGGAGCCGCTGATTCCGGGCGCGGCACAGTCGATGCGGGAGGCGTTCGCCGCCGACGACCCGGCGCGGCGCTGGGTCACCACCGACGAAGCCACCTCGTTCGGCCTCGTCGAAGCGGGCACCGGCTTCACCATCCCGCCGGTGCTGTTCAAGAAGATCACCGACGATGAGCTGGCCGACTACCGCACCCGCTTCGGCGCCGAACCAGCCGAGAGCTGACCCCGGGCCGACACACCGCGCCTCCCTAGCTCAACGCGGGTTTGTTCCGGGGTTGCGGCTGGCGGGTGGTGGCCGCGCGCGTCGGGCGTCGGCTCTGGAACCGAGCGAAGGGGTCGTTCGCCCCGATAGATGGAGTGCGGAGCTCCTTCACTCGAAGTTCAGCGCCGCGACTGCGGAGTCAGGTCGGCGACCGGGCCGATGATGATCACGGCCGGGGGTTTCACGTCCTGCTCGGCGACGGCGTCGGCGACCTCGGCCAGCGTGCTGCGCACGGTGGCCTGGGTGCGCATGGTGCCTTCCTGCACGATCGCCACCGGCGATTTCGGGTCGCGGCCGTGCTCCAGCAGCACCGCCGCGAACTCGCCGATGCGCTTGACCGCCATCATCAGCACCAGCGTGCCCTTGAGCTTCGCCAGCGCGGGCCAGTCCACCAGTGAAGTCTCGTCGTGCGGCCCGACGTGCCCGGACACCACGACGACCTCGTGCGCCACCCCGCGGTGCGTCACCGGCACGTCGGCCACCGCGGGAACCGAGAACGCGCTGGTGATGCCGGGTACGGCGGTCACCGCCACGCCCGCTTCCACGCAGGCGAGCAGTTCCTCGTAGCCGCGGCCGAACACGTACGGGTCGCCGCCTTTGAGGCGCACCACGAACTTCCCGGCCCGCGCGTGCTCGACCAGCAGCGAGTTGATCACGTCCTGGTTCGCCGCGCGCCCGTACGGGATCTTCGAGGCGTCGACGACCTCCACGTGCGGCCCGAGCTCTTCGAGCAGTTCGCGCGGCGCGAGCCGATCGGTGATCACCACGTCGGCGCGGCCGAGCAGCTGCCGCCCGCGCACCGTGATCAGGTCGGGTGCGCCGGGACCGCCGCCGACCAGGGCGACACCGGGTACGGGCGGCTCGGCGCGGTCGTCGGCCACGCCCGTGCGCAGCGCCTCGACCAGCGCGTCCCGCACCGCCGCCGAACGCTGGTGCGCCCCGCCGGCGAGCACGCCCACCAGCAGGCCGTCGTGCTCGGCGACCGCGGGCGTGACCGCGGTGCCCTGCGAAGCGTCGTCGGCGCGCACGCAGAAGATCCGCTCCCGATCGGCTTCCGCGGCGACGGCCGCGTTCACCTCGCTGCCCGTCGCGCAGGCCACCGCGTACCAAGCGTCCGCGAGGTCACCGTCCGCGTAGCGGCGGCGATGCCAGGTGAGCTCCCCTGCCTCGGCCATCGCTTCAACGGCCGGGGTCGCCTCCGGTGAGACGATCTCCACCCGCGCGCCCGCGTTGATCAGCCGCGGCACCCGCCGCTGCGCCACGGTGCCCGCGCCGACCACCACCACCCGCTTGCCGGTGAGATCGAGGCCCGCGAAGTAGTGGTGCTCGGCAGGTTCCGGGGTAGCTGAATGCGTGGTCATGCCGTCCGTCGTTCGAGTAGCTGTTCGCCGCGGCGACGTCGCCGGGGCCGGAGTGACGCGCGAGAGGCGTCCGGCGGGTTCGGACTCGCGTCGCCTCCGCCAGCCGTCCCATCTTGTCATGGAAGCCGCAGGCACCGAAGGACCGAGCAGCTCAGCGTGGTCCCGAGACCGGCCACAGTGGAGTCCGCGGGCAGTCCCGGCGGCCTCATCGGCACCACCGGTGTCCGCGGCTTCGGCCGCAGCATCCTCACCCGCCCGGCGACGAAGGTCAAACTCCGGTGAATTCGCTCACCGATCTCCGTCGCGCCGCGGAACCACCTGGTCACCGGCTGGTTTCGTTGCCTCGGCACGGGAGGCGGCGCATCCTTGGGACACGAACTCCAAGTCCGCACTCCGGGAGGCGGTCATGCACGCGAACCGCAATCTCACGCTGGACATGCAAGTCCTCGAGGCCGGCGCGAAAACGACGGCGGACATCGGGATGATCACCGGGGACGGCCGGGCGCTGCACGGGCACGGCACGGCGCGGCGGCACCCGGACGACGCGGACGTCCCGCAGATCGGCGACGAGATCGCGATCGCCCGCGCGCTGTTCGAGCTCGGCCACAAGCTGCTGGACACCGCGGCCACCGACATCGGCGAACGCCAGCACCGCCGAGTGCACCTGATGGCTTAGCGCGGCGCGCGCACTGCGCCCGGTGGTGACGTTGCGACAAGCGCCACCGCCGGGGCCGCACTACTACTGATTCTTGCGGTTCGCGGTTTCCCTCTCGAACTGCCGGAGATCGACATCCACCATGTCGTAGTAACGCGCGCCAGGTACTCTATCGAGCGCATCGTAATGATCTTTGCCCATTCCTACGTAGCGGACACCGTCTGCAACAGCACCCTCAACCGCCTTCTTGAAGTGCTTGTTCCTCCGGTTTCGCATCTCGATTTCCTTATCGTCCAGCGTCATGCCGGAATGGTCGCCCATCCGGGTCGCATCAGTCTTGGCCGTTTCGTCCTCTTTGCCACGTTCCCGTAGTTCTTCGAGGAGGACTTTGAGGTAGCTCTCCAGCGGCCCCGCGAAACGATGCGTATCCTCGTCGGCAAATGCTTCCCAGAGGGAACCACCACGGGGAAGGCCTTTGACGAAATGGTTCACATCGTCCCTGAGGAGGTCGGCAGCCTTGGCGACTCCGGTTCTGTCGGATTTCTTATTCTTGGTGGCCGTGTACTCCGCAACCAACTTTTCCTGCGCAGGTTTCTTGGGCTCCTTACTTCGAACATCCTTGCCGTACTGCCACGCGATCTTCAGATACCCCTGCAACATCCGCCCGTATTTATCGACTTCATCCGTCGGCCCGGGAGGACGTTCCCCGGGGCGTTGCAGCTGCTTAATCAGAATTGCCGCGACCTCACCCAACTTGGGATACAGCGATTCGGCACCGTGTGCGACCACATCGGACTGCTGCTCGGACATGCCGACCCTTTCGAGGGTCGCACCCAATTCGTCTTCGTATGCCTTCTTCGTGTGCGGCTCCCCCGCGAAGCCGTCGGTGACGAAGGGCTCGTACAAGAAACGGTCCGAATCGACCGCGTTGAGCACGTGCGGCAAGGTAACCTTGCTGTGGCGCTCCCCGAGCACATTGGTGAGGTTTTGGTCGAACCGGACCCAAGTCCCCTCACTCGCGGTCCCCGACAGGTTGCCCAAGTGGTCAGTATTCCCGGCTGCGTGGTCCTCGAACTCCCGCAGTGACGTGTAGTCGTGAACGAGATCGTCACCCGCTAGCTTCTTCTGCTCGTCATTGAGAGTGCCGTCGGTCGACGGAATTTTCTGCCCATTGACGAACGCCAACCGCTGGACGGCAGCCGGCGCGGTCGGCAGCGCTCCGGTATCGCCATGTGCCGAACGTGTCGTCTCCTCCCCGACCGGAGCGGCCGGCGCATGGGGCGACGAGCGCCGAGCGATCATGTCCGCCACCGCCGCGTTGCCCAATTTCTGCTGCAGATCCAGCAGCGCTGACGCCGGAGTCGCCGGTCCCCGGCCCGGCGTCGGGCGGCTCGACGGCTTCCGGCGCGCGTTGTCGTCGATCTCGTGACGGGCGTGCATCGTTGCCTCCTGCAAGGTCGACCCCAACGCAATGCCGCCGCACGGAGACTTTCCCCGGATCAATCGCCGCACGAGGCCGGTCGAACCAGCGTGGCCCGGACTTCCCTGCCCTCGCCAGAGCCGACACGTCGCCATCGGGCGAAACGCCGTTGCCCGAAAGTGCCCGCCGTGCTGCCCCAACGGGCACGGTCGCCGACAACTGCCCGCGTCACGGTCGGCTGTTCGGCGTTGATCCGACGTTCAGGCGCGCACGCCCGGGATCAGTTGCAGCTGCACGGAGTTCGAGCCCGCTGCCGCGCGGGCGGCGGTGTGCAGCGGAAGCCCGTCGCCGGTCGTGACCAGGGCGACCAGACGGCCCTCGCGGGCGAGAGCCGCGGCGGTTGCCGCGCAGCCGGAGTCCGCCGCGTGCGTTACCGCGCCTGGATGCACGAGGTCTCCCACCAGGTCCAGGTCTTCGGCCCGACCCACGATCGCCGCAGCGCGGCGGAGTTCGGTCTCGGCGCGGGGCGTGCGCAAGTCCGCCGGGCCGGGACCGAGGCCGATCACGGTGAGCCGCCCGCGCGGGCGGACCCGGGCGACCGCGACGGTGACCCCGCCGTCGCTGATCTTGGGGACCACCAGCTCAGCCACTTCGCCGGGTCCGGTGGAGAGGTCGCGCCCGTTGGAGACGACCGGCTCGGAATCGGGGGCAGCTTCCTGGACGACAGCCGTAAGGTCCGCCCCGGAAGCAGCATCCCCGTCGCCGACCGCCGCATCTTCCGCCGCCCGCAGCGCGGCCGCTTCGGCGACGCTGGGCGTTCCCGACTCGGCGAGCACCGCTGAACTGGGATTCGGCACCGGCACCCCGGCCAACTCGTCCGCCGGGTAGAGCCGCAGCGGCAACTCGACGTCGGTCGCGTGCCAGAACCCGAGGTCCTGCACCGCTTCCAGGATTCCGCTCTCGTCGGCCTTCGCTTCCGCGGTGGCGAACGCGCGGACGGCCCGCGGATCGAGCCCGTGCTCGCGATCCAGCTTCGCGATCAGCCCGGTAACCGCGGTGCGCGAAACTCCGCGCACCGAACCGATCCCGACCACGAGCGTGCGCGGGAGGATCCGCACCTCGTGCTCGCCCGGTTCCGCACCAGGGCGCCGATCATCCACCACGATCGTCCACAGTGGCTCGTCGCAGTCGGTCGAGACGTTCGAGGGCAGCGCAGGCATCGGGAATCCGCGCGGATTCCGCAGCAGCACGGGCGCACCACCGGCGATCGCCGCGCCGCATTCGGCCAGCGAACCGTCCGCAGTGGCGTCCAGCGAGTCCAGCACCTCGTCCAGCGGATCGACCGCAGCACCCGCGGTGACCACCGGAACAAGGCCCAGCATCTCGGAAATCCGCTCGGCCAAGGCACGCGAGCCGCCGGAAACGGTGACCGCGAACCGCTCGTCCACGCACACCACGTCCGGATCCGACGCCTCGTCGCGCAGCAGCGGCGCGACCGACCGGACCGCCGCGCCCACCGGGAGGAACAGGACCACAGCGTCCAAAGAGGACCAATTCCGCCTTAGCGCGGGTCCGGTCGAGCCGTCCACCAGCACCGCATCCGGGCCGAGGCGGGCGGCCAGATCGGCGGCGGTGCGCTGCTCCTGCGGGGTGCGCGGGAACAGCCCGAGCACTACGGCTCCTTCCGGCGGCCGGAGACCACCACCACCGCGGCGGCCGGTTCCAGCTTCGAGCCGCCGTCGTCCAGCTCGACGAGCCGGCTCGCGGCCAGCTGCACGCCCCGCACCTCGTAGCCCGCGGCGCGCAACGCGTCCCGGGTCGGGCCGACGCGCTCCAGCTCCGTCAGTTCGATCACGACCCGCGAGGCACCGGCGTGCGCGCAGGCGGTGACCACGTCGGCGCCACCGCCGCCGACGAAGACCGCGTCCGGTTTCGGCAGTTCCCGCAACGACTTCGGAGCTTCGCCCTCCTCGACCCGCACGTCCACGCCGTGCCCGGCCGCGTTCGTCACCAGCCGCACCACCTGCGCCTCGTCCGACTCGACCGCGACCGTGGCCGAGCCCATCCGGGCGCATTCCACCGCGACCGAACCGGAACCGGCGCCGACGTCCCACACCAGCGTGCCGGGACGCGGGGCGAGCTCGGCCAGCGCCACCGCCCGCACCTCGGCGGGAGTGATGTCGCCGTCGCGGTGCGAGAACTCGTCCTCGGACAGGCCCCACGAGTCGGGCAGCCGCTCACCCCCGGACAGCCAGCTGCGCGGCCCCTGCTCGTTCGCCTGGTTCGTGCACAGCACGACCGAATTCGCCGCCCAAGTGCGAGTGGCAGCCTCGGCCGGATCGACCGGCGTGAACTTCTCGTCCGGACCGCCGACGTCCTCGCCCACCAGCAGCGTCCGCCGCCAGCCCGCCAGTCCGGAGGCCAGCTGCGCCGGACCGGCGTCCGGTGCGGTCAGCACCAGCACGGCCGGGCGCGCCCGGCACAGGTTGATCACCCTCGGCAGGTCCTGCTCGCCGGGGACGGCCACCGGCACGTCCTCCCACGGGCGGCCGATGTGCGCCATCAGCTTCGCCACCGCCGAGGCGGCGGGCAGCACCGAGCAGCGGATCCCGCGGTCCCGCAACGACCGCAGCACGCCGAAGAAACCGGGGTCGCCGTCCACCAGCACCACGCCGGTCTCCGCACCGGCCAATGCGGACAGCGCGCCGAGCGCGGACTCCAGCGGTTCCAGTTCCAGCGTCCGGGCCTGCTCGGGGGCGTGCGCGTTGAGATTCCTGCGCGCTCCCACCACGAGTCGCGCCGACCCCAGCGCCTCCGCGGCACCCGCGGGCAGCCCCGCACCGTCGATCCCGACCACCGTGACCGTCACGTCACCCACCTCGTCCCGGCGTGCACGCCGTCTCATCGCACGAACATCACCACCTTGCCACGCCCGGCCGCCGGGAGCGGGGACGTGGTGGCCGGGCACGCGGAGGACGCGTGCCCGCCTGTCGCACGGGCCGGAGCCAGGGGCCGGGGCGCCGCGCAGCCGCGGCGTCCCGGTCCACAGTGGAGTCAGTCGGCGGAGTCGTTCTTGCGCTTGGCCGACTTGGTCCCGGTGGAACGGGATCGGCCGGAGGACTTCGCGGGCGTCTTGGACTGCGACTTCGTGGACTTGGTGCTGCGCGAGCGGGTTTTCGCGGTCGTGCGCGTGCCGTTGGCCGTGCTGGAGGCCCCGGCGGGCGTGTCCGGCTCGCTGGAGTCCTCGGATCCGCTCGAGGTTTCGGCACCACTGGAAACCTGGGCGTCGTCGGAAACCTCGGGCTCGCCGGTGGCTCCGGAGCCGGCCTCCGACCCGGTGGTCACCTCCGAGGCATCGACCGTCTCGGGTTCCGCGGACTCGCGGGCTTGCTGTTCCTGCGTCTCCGAAACCTGCTCCGCGGAGGACGCCGCGTCCTGGTCCTCGACAGCGGATTCCTCCGCAGCGGCGGGAAGTTCCGCTTCCGAGCGCACCAAGGAGAGCGCGGGCCGCGCGGGCTCGTCGGCCGGTTCGGGTTCCTCGGTCGCATCGGTGTTGCGCTGCGAACCGAACAGATCCGACTGCCCCGGGTCCTCGGCGCGCCGGGAGCGGGAAGCCACCCGGGCCGAACCGCGCGCCGCCTCCTGCCATTCACGCACCGCCCACCAAGCGATGTTCGGCACCGCGCCCGCACGGCCCTGCTCGGCGGAATCGCGCACCGGGGCGTCGGAGGCATCGCCGACCGCACGCTGCTGCGGCAGGTCCTCCGGATCCGCTTCCGGCCGCGCACCGCGGCGCCGCGAACCCGACGGGCGGTAGGAACGCCGCCTGGCCGAAGGGTCGCCGCGCCGGTAGCCGGAGTCCGCCCGCTTGCCCGAATCGAGCGCTTTGCCGACCAGGAACAGCGCGTTGCGCCACAGCTTGCGGGACTTCACCGCCTGCTCCAGCTCACCGATGGTGGTCCGCACCAGCAGCTCGTCGGGCAGGCTGACCTTGTAGGCCACCAGCACCGGCACGTCGTCGGAGTAGCCCCCGGCGCGCAGCTCCTCCACGAAGTGCCCGGCGCGGGAGGCGGGCAGCGTCACCGCCATCGTCGTGCCGTGCCGGGCGAACTCGCGCACCTGCTCGGATTCCGGTGTCGTGCCGCCGAGCCGGGTCAGCACCACCGACTGCGCGCTCTCCGGCGCGGTCAGCTCGCGGCCGACGGCGGCCGCGGCCGCGGTGAACCCGGCGACGCCGGGCACGATCTCGACTTCCAGGTCCATCCGGGTGCACGCGTCGTACTGCTGCTGCACCGCGCCCCACAGCGCCGGATCACCCGCGTGCAACCGGACCACGCGGAGCTTGTCCCGCTCGGCGCGCCGGTAGACCTCCACGGCCTGCTCGTGGTTGAGCTGCGAGGAGTCGATCAGCTCGACGTCGGCTGCGGCGTGTTCGCGCACGCACTCGGGCGCGAGCACGCTGGCGGACCACACCACGACATCGGCCTCGGCGATGCGCCGCGCCGCGCGGACCGTGATCAAGTCGGCCGCGCCGGGTCCGGCTCCGATGAACGAGATCCGCCCACTCACTGTTGCTCTCCTCTTGTCGCCTCGCCGGTGCGCGGCCGCGGAACCGGGCCCGATCAGTCCACTGAGGACAATGCGCGGCCCGCCCGGGGTCACCCAGCGCAGCCGCGCAGCCGCAGAAACCGTACCTGGTGGTCGACCGGCGTTCACACTGCCGTGTCTGCATCCCCGGTGACCCGCTGCGAACAGGAGGCCACGAAGCGCGACACCAGCTCCGGCGCCCCGGCCGGGTGAGTGTGCAAGTAGGAGGCGTGCAGCCCGCCGCGCACGAAACCCTCGGACACCGCCGTGCCCGCACGCCAGTACCAGGCAGGCTCGGGGCCGCTGCCCGGCTGCAGCCTGGTGCGGTGGAATTCGTGCCCGTTGAGCCGGAAACCGCGCTGGCACAACGGCGAGTCCGTGGCCGCGACCGCCTCGCGGTAGCCCAGCGTCAGCGTCGGCGACATCTCCGCCCGCGCGGGCAGCACCCCGCACAGCGGATGACCGTCCAGCTCCTCGGCGAGGTAGAGCAGCCCGCCGCACTCGGCGTGGATCGGCGCCCCGGACTCGGCGAAGCGGGTGATCTCCGCGCGCAGCGCGGAGTTCGCGGACAGCTCGGCCGCGTGCTGCTCCGGAAATCCACCCGGGAGCACCAGTCCGCGAGTTCCCTCCGGCAGCCGCTCGTCGCGCAGCGGGTCGAGCACCGCGACCTCGGCGCCCGCCGCGGTCAGCAGCTCGACGTGCTCGGTGTAGGCGAAGGTGAACGCCGGACCGCCGGCGACCGCGATCACCGGCCGGGACGCCAGATCCGCGCCAGGCCGATCCGCACCGGGCCGATCCGCCGGCGCGGCGACCTCGTCCGCGGGCCGCCACGGCTCGTCCGGCAGCTCCGGCGCTTCGCGGGCCAGCCGGATCACCGCGTCCAGATCCACGCCTGCTTCCACGGCGTCGGTCATCGCGTCCACGGCCTCGGACGCGGCGCCGCCGTGCTCCGCGGCCGTGATCAGGCCCAGGTGCCGCGACGGCACGCTCAGCCCGTCCGTGCGCCCCAGCACGCCCAGCACCGGCAGCCCCACCGATTCCGCCGCGTCCCGCAGCACCTGTTCGTGCCGGTCCGAGCCCACCTGGTTGAGGATCACCCCGGCCAGCCGCACTCCCGGCTGGAAGCTGCGGAACCCGTGCAGCAGCGCGGCGAGGCTCTGGCTCTGCCCGCGGGCATCCACGACCAGCACGACCGGAGCCCGCAGCAGGTCCGCGACCTGCGCGGTGGAACCGAACGCGGGCCCGTCCGCGCCCGCGTCGAGCTTGCCGTCGAAAAGCCCCATCACGCCTTCGGCCACCGCGATGTCCGCGCCCGCGCTGCCGTGCCGGAACAACGGCGCGATCCGCTGCTGCCCGACCAGCACCGGATCCAGGTTCCGCCCCGGCAGCCCGGCCGCCACCCGGTGGTAGCCGGGGTCGATGTAGTCCGGGCCGACCTTGAACGGCGCCACCCGCAGCGACCGGCGGCGCAGCGCGCCGAGCAGGCCGGTCGCCACCGTCGTCTTGCCCTGCCCGGAACCGGGCGCGGCGATGACGACCCGCGGGCTCACCACTCGATGCCCTTCTGGCCCTTCTGCCCGGTGTCCATCGGATGCTTGATCTTGCCGGTCTCCAGCACCAGGTCGGCGGCCTCGACGAGTTCCGGCGGCGCGTTCCGGCCGGTGATCACCACGTGCTGGTGGCCGGGCCGGTCCTGCAGCGTCGAAACCACTTCGGCGACGTCGACCCAGCCCCAGTGCAGCGGATACGTGAACTCGTCCAGCACGTACATGCCGTGCCGCTGCTCGCCCAGCCGGCGCGCGATCTCGTGCCAGCCCTCCAGCGCGGCCTCGGCGTGGTCCTGTTCGGTGCCCTGCTTGCGGGCCCACGACCAGCCTTCGCCCATCTTGTGCCACTCGACCGGCCCGCCTTCACCGGTTTCGGAGTGCAGCCGCCCGAGGGCGCGGAACGCGTTCTCCTCGCCGACCTTCCACTTGGCGGACTTGACGAACTGGAAGACCCCGACCGGCCAGCCCTGGTTCCACGCGCGCAGCGCCATGCCGAACGCGCTGGTGGACTTGCCCTTCATCTCGCCGGTGTGCACGACCAGCAGCGGGCGGTTGCGGCGTTGGCGGGTGGTCAGCCCGTCGTCCGGGACGGTCGATGGTTTTCCCTGCGGCATGGCCCGAGCCTAAGCCACGGCGCGGCCGAGATCGCAGGACCAGCTCGGCGGAGTGCGCCGGAACACCGTTGCGCGCGCAACCGGCCGAGGTCGCAGAGCGGCCCGGCACACTGCAACCGGCGACGCACCCGTTGCACCGCGCCCGAACGGCCTCGGCGACGAAATCGTTTGCCCGGATTCCACCGGTACGCCGCGGGATTGCGGCCGGTGCGCGAGATTCGCCGAGGTGCGTAGAAAGCACCCCCGCGCTCAACCGACCTGGGGGTCATCGGGAGCGCGAGGGCGCCTCGTGGTCCACCCCTGGGGGTCAGGTGGACGAAGAACACCTTACCAAGTTCGCCGGGATATTCCTACACCTGCCCGCGCGTGTTGTGACCGAATCGGAATCAGGCGGCCTTTGCCACGCCGTCGCGGGCCGCGCGCACCACTCCAGCGACCGCGTCCGCGGAGAGCTCCTCGAGCCGCAGGCAGGCCCCGCCGAGCGCGGTGGCGAGCTGCCCGGCCAAGCCGAGCCGGACCATGCCCTGCTCGCAGTCGACGACCACCGAAGCCACTCCGAGCCCGGCCAGCAATCCGGCCGCACGCAACGAATCCCGCACCGCGCGCTGCGCGCCGGAGCGCCCACCGCCGGCCGCTTCACCGGCCGGAATCGTGGCCTTGCCGTCGGTGAGCAGCACCAGCAGCGGGCGCCTGCGCGGGTCCCGGGTGCGTTCGGTCTGCACCACCTTGCGGACTTTCAGCAGGCCGTCGGCCAGCGGAGTGCGGCCGCCGGTGCGCAGATCGCGCATCCGGGAGGCGGCGATCTCCACCGACGAGGTCGGCGGCAGCGCCAGTTCCGCGGCACCGGCGCGGAACGTCACCACGCCCACTTTGTCGCGCCGCTGGTAGGCGTCCCGCAGCAGGGACAGCACCGCGCCGCTGACCGCGGACATCCGCTCCCTGGCGGCCATCGAGCCGGAGGCGTCCACGGCGAACAGCACCAGGTTGCCCTCGCGGCCTTCGCGCACCGACCGGCGGACGTCTTCCTGGTGCAGCACGAGTCCCGGGCCGCTGCGCCCGCGCGCGAGCTGGTGCGGGGCGGCGGCGGTCAGCGTGGCGGGCAGGTGCACGCCATTTCCGTCCACTGTGGAGGAACGGATGGTCTGGCCGGTGCGGGAGCGCGCGCGGGAACGGCGGCCGGGCGCGCCTTCGCCGACCCCGGGGACTTCCAGCAGTCGGGCGCGGAAGGCCGGAGCGGGCGCGGCGGGCGGCTTGCCCGCGGGCGCCGGGCCGTTGCCGCCGGATTTCTCCTGCTGCTGCCCGTTCTGCTGATCAGCAGCGCTCTCCGGCGGCTGCTGGGCTTGTCCGCCACCGGGACCGTCCGGGCCGTCGTCCGGACCGCCGTCCGGAGATCCGCCGCCCGGCCCGTCGTCCGGTCCGTCCGGCGGTTCGTCGTCGCCCGAATCCCCAGCGTCGCCCGAATCCCCAGCGTCCCCGGAGTCGTCGCCCGAGTCCTCGGCGTGCTCCGCGGCATCGGACAGCGCCTGCTGCAACTGCTCCTCGTCCACACCCGGCTCGTCGAACGGATCGCGGCGCCGCCGGTGCGGCAGCGCCAGCCGGGAGCCCGCCTCGACGTCGACCTCCTCGACCGCGTCCGCACCGCGCCAAGCGGCGTGCGCGACAGCGGTGCGGGCCAGCACCAGGTCCGCGCGCATCCCGTCCACGTCGAACGCCGCGCACAGCGCGGAGATCCGGCGCAGCTCGGAATCCGGCAGCACCACCGACTCGACGCGGGCGCGGGCGGCCGCGATCCGCTCGGCCAGCTCGGCGTCCTGCTCGGCCCACTGCTGCGCGAAACCCGCCGGGTCGGCCTCGAACTCGAGCCGCCGCCGCACCACCTCGGTGCGCGTGGCTACCTCCCGCGAAGCCGAGACCTGCACGGTGAGGCCGAAGCGGTCCAGCAGCTGCGGACGCAGCTCACCTTCCTCCGGGTTCATCGTGCCGACCAGCAGGAACGAGGCGGCGTGCGTGATGGACACGCCTTCCCGCTCGACGTGCGCGCGCCCCATCGCCGCCGCGTCCAGCAGCAGGTCCACCAGGTGGTCGTGCAGCAGGTTGACCTCGTCGACGTAGAGCACTCCGCGGTGCGCGGCGGCCAGCAGACCCGGTTGGTAGGCCCGGACTCCCTCGGTCAGCGCCTTCTCCAAGTCCAGCGACCCCACCAGCCGGTCCTCGGTGGCCCCGACCGGCAGTTCCACCAGCTCGGCGGACCGCTGCTCGGCGGCCGTCGCCGCGTGCGGGCCGTCCGGGCACTCCGGGTCGGGTTGCTGCGGGGAGCAGCCGAACCGGCAGTCCGGGACCACGTCCAGCGCGGGCAGCAGCGCAGCCAGCGCACGGACCACAGTGGACTTCGCGGTGCCCTTCTCGCCGCGCACCAGCACGCCGCCGATGCGCGGGTGCACCGCGTTGAGCAGCAGCGCCAGCCGCAGGTCGTCGTGCCCGACCACGGCGGAGAACGGGAAGCGCGCCCTCGCGGGAGCAGTCATGCCAGGAGTTCCTTCCTCGGGTCTCGGACGCCCCGATGTCGGCTGTGCCGGGGCGAGGCAGTGTCCTGACTCCCGGATCCGCGCGGAACTTCCCCGGCCTTCCCAGGCGTCCCGGTGGCTCGCGAAGGGGACCCGCTCCCCGGTCACAGTGGCGCCGACCGTGCCGGACTCGCACCGGCTTCCTGACCTGCCCGGCTGGGACCAGCGAGCATCGTCGCAGATCAGCCGATGCCGAGGAACCTCGCTGCGGCAGCGATCACGCCGGGCAGCGCAACATGTCGATGTGCGCGATGCCGTCTTCGAGGTACTCCTCACCGGAGGGCTCGAAGCCGAACGGGCGGTAGAACTCCAGCACCCGGGTCTGCGCCGAGAGCACCGCGGGCGAACTGCGCACCTCGGCGAGCGCCGCGCGCATCAACTTCGCGCCGAGCCCCATCCCCCGGGCGTTCTTCGCGGTGGCCACCCGGCCGATCCGGAAACCGCCGCCGGCGTCCTCCAGCAGCCGCAGGTAGCCGAGCACGTAGCCGTCGGCCGAGTCGATCCAGAAGTGCCGGGTGCGGCTGTCCAGGTCGCGGCCGTCGAGCTCGGCGTAGGGGCATTGCTGCTCGACCACGAACACGTCCACCCGCAGGCGCAGCAGTCTGTAGAAGTCCTCGGCGTCGAGGTCGGCCGTGTAGGCGCGTTGCACAGCGGTGGCAAGCGGTTGCAGCGTCACCACTCCGGGATATCACACGCGGGTCGCGCGACCCGCATTCACCTGCGGCGAAGTAGTAAACGCCACTGTCGTCGTCACAGCTGCGGGGCCATCTCGGCGGCGACACCGGAAATCCGGGCGTAGACGCCGGGGGCGCCGGGGCGCCCGCATCCCGCGCCGTAGGAGACGACTCCCACCAGCCTGCCTTCGGCGACCAGCGGGCCACCGGAGTCGCCGGTGCACGCGTCCCGGCCGCCTTCGGGGAGTCCGGCGCAGACCATGGTCGTGCCGTCGTATTCCGGGTAGGTGTTGCGGCACTGCTCGTCGCTGTTGATCGGCACGTCGGCGGAGCGCAGTGTGTCCGAAGTGGACCCGTACTCGGTGGTGCGGCCCCAGCCGTAGACGCGGGCCGGAGTTCCGGGCCGGTAGGGCTCGACTTCCCCGGCCCCGGCCATCGGCAGCGGCGGCTGCGGCGCCGGAGCGGTCAGGGTCAGCACGGCGACGTCGTGGCCGTGGCCGACGTCCCGGAACTCGGGGTGCACCCAGACTTCGCGAACTTCCGAAACCGTCCCGGCGGAGGTGCGCAGATCTTCCCGCCCGGTCACCGCGCGCAGCTCTCCCACGGCGCGCGGCTGCGCGGTGGCGGTGTCGAAGGTGCAGTGCGCGGCGGTGACGACCTTGTCCGGGGCGACCAGCGTCCCGCCGCAGAACTGGTTGCCGTCCGGGTCGGTCAGCGCGACCGCCCAAGGCGCGGCCTCGATCCCGGTGCCCTCCCCGCCGACGACGCGTTCCTTGCCGCCGCCGGGTGTTTCGGCGGACGCGACCGGACTCATCAGCGCCACGGCAGCGGCTCCCGCGGAGCACCCCGCGAACAGCCTTCGCAGCGGGAGCCGGAACTTGCGAGCGCTGCCGTTGAACACGTCGGCCTCCATGGTCGCGGGGATCTACGGCGGCACACCGTAGCGGCCCGGTCACATAGAGGTCAGGAGGCTGAACTCACATCCAGGCGGCAAAATTTTTCGTTACTATGGTCATCGGCAGGAAAAAGAACGTCGATCAAGCTCTTCATCCACCGTTCATCCAGCCACTCATTTCGTTGATCCGGAGACCGCGACGATGCGGACTCCCGAGATCACCCACGATCCGGTGAATCTTGCCCGGCGGCCGCGCGGCCCGCCGTGCCTTCGCGCGCCCGAGTAGGAGGAGCGAACCCGCCATGCTGGACTTCACGACGCTGCCTGCGTTCCTGCTCGCCAGTGCAGTAGTAGTGCTCACGCCCGGTGTGGACGCGTTCCTGCTGCTGCGGACCTCGCTGCGGCAGGGCACCGGAGCCGGGCTGCGGGCGCTGGCCGGCATCCACAGCGGCAGCATCGCGCAGGTCGCGCTGGTGATCTGCGGACTCGGCGCGCTGATCACGAGCAACCCGGCGGTGCTGTCCACGCTGAAATGGGCGGGCGCGGCGTACCTCGTTTACCTGGCGGCGACGATCGTGCGCGGGCTGTGGCTGACGCGGAAGCGAAGCGGCGAAGAACTCGGCGGCGGCGCCCCGGTGCGGCGGCCGTACCTGCAGGGGCTGCTGAGCAACATCACGAACCCCAAGATGCTGCTGTTCAGCCTCGCGTTCCTGCCGCAGTTCGTGGGCGGCGCCACCGCGCCGACGCTGCAACTGATCATGCTCGGCGCGGTGTTCCTGGTGGTGGCCGCGATCTGGGAGATCACCGTCGTGCTGGCCGCCGCGCGCATCGCCGACCGGCTGCGGCATCCGCGGGTGGCGCGCTCGCTGGACATGGTCAGCGCAGCCGCGTTCCTGACCATCTCGGTCGGCCTCGTCGCGAGCTGAGCCGCTTCCGGCCGATTTCTCAGGCACCGCCCCGGAACATGCGAAGGCCGGGGCGCCCGGCGCGCGCCCCGGCCCTGCTCCGGCTGAACCCGGATCAGCTCAACTGCGCCTGCACCTCGTCGTAGTAGCTGGCCACGCGGGTGTAAACCCCCGGTTGGCCGGGCCGGGCGCAACCGTTGCCCCAGGACACGATCCCGATCAGCCGGTCGTCGACGACCAGCGGCCCGCCCGAGTCGCCCTGGCAGCTGTCCACGCCACCCGCGGGCAGCCCGGCGCAGACCATCGCCTCCGGGTCGTACTGCCCGTTGTAGGCGTCGGAGCACTGCTGGTCGGTGGTGATCGGCGGGGTCGCCTGGCGCAGCGTGCGGGACGGGGTGCCGCCTTCGCTCGTGCTGCCCCAGCCGAGCACCGTGGCCTCCTGGCCCGGCTCGTAGAGCCCGGAATCCTGCGGCCGCGCCAGCTGCAGCGGAGTCTGCGGCAGGTCCCGTTCCAGGGTCAGCACCGCGACGTCCGAACCGCTGGTGGCCTGCTGGTAATCCGGGTGCACCCAGGTGCCGCGGACGTCGACTTCCTCGCCGTCGCTGCTGAGCTTGTCGTCGCGACCGGCCACGACGGTCATCTCGGGCGGCCCGCCGGTGACGCAGTGCGCGGCGGTGACGACCTTGTCCGGCGCGGCCAGCGTGCCCCCGCAGAACTGGTTGCCCGAGGCGTCGGTGAGGTAGACGACCCACGGGAAGTCATCGGTGCTGGCGGGTTCGCCGCCGACGACCTTGCTGGTGGGCGGCGGTTGCTGCTGCGGGGCCTGCTGTTGCGGGGCCGATTGTTGCGGGGCCGCCGCGACCGGTGCGCTGATCGCCGCTGTGGCGAACGCCGCCGCGGCGAGCGCTCCGGCCGCCGACCACCACCGGGAAGTCGGTTTCCCGGCCGTCCCCGAAGTTCCGGCCAGCCCCGAAGTCCCGGTCTTCCCGCGAATTCCTGTCATCCCGCTGTCCTCCGAATCGCCCTGTCATCCCGCTCGTCCTGCATGGATCAGCCGGTATCGCGGCGCGGTGGTCAACCGGCGCTGCCCCGGTGCGCGGACAGTGTCGCGGACAAAGCGGATCACGGCTCGGTCACAGTCCACAACGGCCGATCGTCTTTACCTGAACAGGTGATATAGCGGGAGAACTCCTCGATCGGAGCAGCACGAATTAGTCCTATGTGGACTTTCCGGAGCCCAACCGCGGAGGCACCCGCGCGCAGCGATCGCTCACTGCTCGTGCAGGACCTCGCGGATCAGCTCGGCGCTGGTGTCCGGGGGGTTCGCGGCTCGCACGATGTTGCGCAGGAGCTGGCGGTAGCAGCTGACCGCGCTGTCCGAGTCGAGGAACACCGACGCGTGGTGGTTCTCCTGGAACACGATGTCCGGCTCGCCGTCGTACTCGAAAAGCAGGAACGAGCCGTGCAGCCCCGGATACGCCCCCACCTGGCGCGGCACCACGCGCAGGCAGACGTGGTCGGACTCCATCATCACCAGCAGGTGCAGCAGTTGTCGTTTCATCACGCCCGGCCCGCCGATCGGGCGGCGCAGCGCGTGTTCCTCCACGACCGCGTGGAACAGCGGCGCCCGGCTGCGGCTGAGGATCATCTGGCGGGCCATCCGGGTGGCTACCAGGTCGTCCAGCTCGGCCTCGGAATGCTCCGGGGCCATTCCGGAGATCACCGCGCGGGCGTATTCCGCGGTCTGCAGCAGGCCCGGCACCAGCAGCGGCTCGAAGCTGTGCATCCGGACCGCTTTGCCCTCGTAGTTCAAGAACTCCCGCCAGCTCTGCGGGGCGGCCGAAGGGCGCTGCCACCACGCGGTGCGGCCCGCGTTGCGGGCGAGTTCAACCAGCGCAGTGCGCTCCTGCTCGGCCACCTCGTACAAGCCCAGCAACGCCTGCACATCGGCGAGCTGGACCCCGCTGGCACCGGTCTCGATCCGGCTGATCTTGCTGCCGGAAACACCGAGGCGGGCGCCCGCGTCGGTGCAGCTGAAGCCGCTGCGCTCGCGGTATCTGCGCAGCTCGGTGGCGAGTTGGCGTGAACGGACCGACGTGTGACGGTTACCCGGCATGGCTGCGGTTTCCCCCAGCATCGACATCCCCCGACGAGGACGCCGAACCTTCGGCGCCCGCAAGCACGGACAAGAACTGCGCACGCCGGCCGGAAGTGCTGGTCCGCCCCGGTCGCACCTGCCACGGGCATCTCCCCGAAACCGTGGGCGGCCAGATCGGCGGGCCTGCCCGCTCTGATCGTGCCGCGATCCGGTGCGGTGCCGGTCGTTCTCGGCGCCGCTGCGGATCCTCCCACCACTTCGGGACCGGCGGGTGCGGATCCGGCGAGCGGCCGGAGATTTCCGGCGTCGACCAAGACCGGCGTGCTGCGCCCATGATCTCGAGGGCGGCGCGCGCCGACAATAACTCGATCAAGTGAAGACTTGCAGATTCTTGCAGCCTCACCCGTGCCCGGCAGGACCGCGCAGAGGCCCGACAGCCGCCTACTAAGCTGCGCGCGGGCGAACGCAAGAACCGCCCGCCACCCGTATCGGCTGAGGAGGAGACCGATGAGCCTGGAACGCCCCGTCGACCCGGACCCGTACTCGCTGCTGCCCGAGGTCCCCGCGTTCACGCTCACCTCCAAGGACGTGGCCGAGGACGAGCAGATGGCGCTCACCCACGCCTACGACGGGATGGGCGCCGACGGCGGCAACGTGTCCCCGCAACTGAGCTGGGAAGGCTTCCCGGAAGCCACCAAGAGCTTCGTGGTCACCTGCTTCGACCCGGACGCCCCGATCCCCGGCGGGTTCTGGCACTGGGTGCTGGTCGACGTGCCGCCGACGGTGACCGAACTGGCCGCGGGCGCGGGCGGGCGCACCGGCTCCGGCGTGCCTTCCGGTTCCTTCCAGGTGCCCAACGACCTGGGCGAGCGCGCCTACGCGGGCGCCGCCCCGCCGCCCGGCGACCGCGCGCACCGCTACATCTTCGCGGTGCACGCGCTGGGTGTGGAGAAGCTCGGGGTGGACGACCAGGTCACCCCGGCCGTGGTCAGCTTCAACGTGGCGTTCAACACGCTGGCGCGGGCGGTGCTCGCGCCGACCTACGCGCACTGATCCCGCGCGGAGGTCCCGGTGAGCGTCCGGGTGCTGCCCGCCGTCGTCGCCTCGCTGGTGGCGGTGGCGCTGGCGGTGCTGCTGTTCGTCCCGTTCGTCGCACGCGAGCACCGCAGGCGCGGTGAGCTGCGCCCCGGCACGTTGCTGCTGTTCCTCGCGGCCCTGCTGTACGCGCTGGGGCTGGTGGCTTACGTGCTGGTGCCGCTGCCGCCGGTGGCTCCCGGGTTCTGCGAGGTCTTCGGCGAGCTGGAGCCGCAATGGCGGCCGCTGGCCGGTTTCGACGGCCTCCGGCGCCCGCAGCACTGGATGGAGCTGACCGGGCTGCTCGCGGACGGCTCGGTGCAGCAGTTCGGGTTCAACGTGCTGCTGTTCGTGCCGCTGGGCATGTTCGGGCGGTACCTGGGGCGGCTGAGCCTGCCGTGGACGGTGCTGGCCGGGTTCGCGGCCTCACTGCTGGTCGAAGTCACCCAGATCACCGGCATCTGGTTCCTGTACCCGTGCCCCTACCGGCTGTTCGACGTCGACGACCTGCTCGCCAACACCACCGGAGCGCTGGCCGGAGCGGTCGCGGCCCCGCTGCTGCGGCTGCTGCCGGGCCAGCGCAGCGCGGCGGACGCGGGAACGCCCCGGCCGGTCACCGCGCGGCGCAGGCTGCTCGGCATGAGCTGCGACGTGCTGGCGCTGGTGTGGCTGGGACTCATCATCGGGCGCGGCACGCAGCTCGCGCTGGGCGCGACGGGCGCTCAAGTGCCGCCCGGGCTGGGCGAGCTGGTCGAGTCGGCCGCGTTGTGGCTGCTGCCCGCGCTGGTGCTGCTGCTCGTCCCGCTGGCCGGGGGCGGCACCACATTGGGCCAGCGCACCGTCCTGTTGCGCACCGTCGCGGGCGATCGGAGCCCGGGTGCGCGGGCGGTGCTGGTGCGCTGGCTGTCCGGACTCGGCGGGCTCGCGCTGCTCGAAGCGCTCGCGAACCTGGTGTGGCCGCAGGCCGGTGCCGCGCTGGCGGTCCTGTGGTGCGCGGCGCACGCGTTCGGCGTCCTGCGCACCCGGAACCATCGCGGCATCAGCGGTAGAGCGGCCGGGACGGCGGTGGCCGATGCCCGCCCCGGCGATCCCGCGGACCGCACCGGGTCAGCGGCGCAACACCGCTGACGATCCGGTGGACCTTCAGGACGCGGCGAGCGACTTCCTGTCGTAGGCGTCGCGACGGCCGAACACGAACCAGGCCAAGCTGCCCAGGAACGGCGCCACGAACGCGATCACGATCCACACCAGCTTCATCCCGCCGGTCAGCGGCGAACGGAGCACGCTGACCAGTGCGGCGATGAACAGCACGGCCAGCGCGATCAGAATTCCGGTGATGCCGAGGCCGACAGCGCCCCCGGCGATGTAGTCGCCCACGCCGGCGCCTTCGGCGAGGTTGTTCTGCTGTGCGAGCAAAGAAGCCTGGTCCGTCATCGTTGTCCCCATCTCCCGTAGGTTCCGCGCCGGCGGCTCCGTGCCGCCGGACATAAAAGATCTTGGCATGACGCGTTCCGGCGCGGATCGGCACATCGGCCCGGGCTCGGTCGTACTTCGGGACAAGCCGGATCGCGCACCACAAGCCACCGGGCGAGCGCGCGAACCGATCCGCTGACCGGCCGAACGACAACGACCTCCCGGCACCTCGACGCCGAGGCCGTTCCGGCGTTCGCCCGCACCCGGGCAAGATCGGCCGAACGGCCGAGGCGGCGCAGCCGCTCACCGTGCTACCGCTGATCACTCGTGGCAGTGCCGCGGCACGACCAGGCCCGTTTCGTAGGCGACGACCACGGCCTGCGCGCGGCTGGACACGCCGATCTTGGTCATGGCGCGGTTGACGTGGGTTTTCACCGTGGCCTCGCCGACGCCGAGGCGTTCGGCGATCTCCGCGTTGGTCGCTCCGGTCGCGATCAGCTCCAGCACCGACAGCTCCCGCCGGGTCAGCGCGGACAGTTCCGCGGGCACGCCACCGCGGGGCTGCGGCCCGCGGGTGTAGGTCTCCACCAGACGACGGGTGATGGTGGGGCCGAACAACATCCCGCCGTCGGCGACCGCGCGCACCCCGTTGATCAGCTCCTCCGGCGGGCCGTCCTTCAGCAGGAAGCCGGAGGCGCCCGCGCGCAGCGCAGCGTAGACGTACTCGTCGAGGTCGAAAACGGTCAGCACCAGCACGCCCGGCCGCGGCGGTTCGGCCAGGATCAGTTCGGTGGCGCGCACCCCGTCCATCTCCGGCAACCGGATGTCCATCAGCACCACGTCCGGCCGCAGCTGCGCCGCGAGTTCCACGGCGGCGCGGCCATCGGCGGCCTCGCCGGCGACTTCGATCCCCGGGGCGGCGCGCAGCAGCGCGGCGAACGCCGCCCGCAGCAGATCCTGGTCGTCGACGACCAACACGCTGGTCATGCGTTCGTTCCCGGAGCGGTCAGTGCTCCTTGCGCGGCCGCGGCAGCACCGCCCGGTGTTTCTCGCGCGGCCGCCGCAGCACCGCCCGGTGTATCTCGCGCGGCCGCGGCAGCACCGCTCAGTGCTCCTCGCGCCGCCGCGGCAGCCGCAGCACCACCTGGAAACCACCTTCGCGGCGCGGCCCGCTCTCGACCGTGCCGCCGTACATCTTCGCGCGTTCGCACATGCCGATCAAACCGTGCCCGGACGAGCCTGCGGACGCCGGGGCGGCCGCTGCGCTGTTGCTGACCAGCAGCTCCAGCTGCTCGCCCTGGTGCCGCAGCACCACGGCGACGGCGCTGTCCGGAGCGTGTTTGAGCACGTTGGTAAGCGCTTCCTGCGCGATCCGGTAGGCGCAGAGTTCGGCCCCCGGCGACAGCGGGCGCGGTTCGCCCTCGCTGCTCAGCTCGACCTGCACGCCTGCGGCGCGGATGCTCTCGACCAGCGCGGGCAGGTCCGCCAGCCCCGGCTGCGGGTGGAACCGGTCGGCGTCCGCGGGACCGTCCTCGGCTTGCGGCCGGAGCACGCTCAGGAGCCTCGCCAGTTCGTCGAGCGAGCCGCGGGCCGCCGTCGAGATCGTGCCGAGCGCGTCGCGGGCGGTCTCCCGATCCGAGTCGAACACGTAGCGGGCCAGACCGGCCTGCACCGATACGACCGACAGGTGGTGCGCGACCACGTCGTGCAACTCGTGCGCGATGCGCATCCGTTCTTCGGTGACCGCACGTTCGGCTTCCCGGTCCCGATCCCGGCGCAGCTGTTCGGCCTGCCGCAGGCGCAGCCGCACCACGTGACCGGCGGTCAGCGCGATCGCCGCCTGCGTCGTGCCGAACAGCACGGCGGAGGGCATCAGGTCGGCGGGCGTACCGACAGCAGCCCCGGTGTAGATCACCGCGGTGGCGACCCCGGTGCCCGCGGCGGCCAGCGGAAACGGTTTGTGCACTCCGACCGTGTAAGCCGCCAGCAGCGGCCCGATCACGCCGAGGGAGGTCTTGCAGCCGATTCCGTAGAACACCGCGAGGGCCACCGTCACCACCAGCAGCACCCCGAGCGGGAACTTCCGGCGCAGCACCAGCGGCACACCGCTGAGCAAGACCAGCACGTGGGCCAGCGCTCCGGCCGCACCGCTTTCGACCACGTCTTCCGGGCCGATCGCCACGACTACCACGAAGGCCATGGCCAGCGCGAAGTCCGCGAGCAGCGGGTGCCGATGCAGCCAGCCGGTCAGGATCGCGGCCGGGCCTCGGGAATGCTCGGTGGGCAGGTGGAGATGACCACCCCCGGGGGCCACCCCCACCTCTGCCTCCCCGTGCACATCATGCGGCCGCACCCTCTTCGGCATCGCGCACAATGATGCGCTCGCCCAAGTTAGTGATCACGGCCGGTGCCGGTCGACAAACCAGCGGTGGAGATACCGGGTAAACCTTCGCGGTATTCCCACCGGCGGGCGCGGGAGTGGCAGGCTCGGCTCCGGCCGCTGGGAATCCCCGAGCCGCCGCGGAAGTTGAACGGATCGCGGCGGACATCGTCCGGCGATTACCCCGCAGGACCGGCGAACCAAACGCGCAGCGGCCCGAACACCGACCCGACCGGCCCCGGCACGCACCCGACAGCACAGGATGGACATGCCCCACTTCGACCTGGTCATCATCGGCAGCGGCTCCGGCAACTCGATCGCCGACGAGCGGTTCGCCGACTGGAACGTCGCGTTCGTGGAGAAGGGCATCGGCAGCGCCTCCTCCTACGGCGGGACCTGCCTGAACGTGGGCTGCATCCCGACGAAGATGCTGGTGCACACCGCCGACGTCGCCGCGGCACCCGGCGCCGGGAGCAGGCTCGGGGTCGACCTCGAACTGCGGGACGTGCGCTGGCGCGACATCCGGGACCGGATCTTCGGCCGGATCGACGCGATCTCCGACGGCGGCAGGCGCTACCGCGCAGCGGGCAGCGACAACGTGACGCTGTTCGAGGGCGAGGCGCGGTTCACCGGTATCAAGCAACTCACCGTCGAGACCGCGGACGGGCCCGAGACGCTGACCGCCGACCGGTTCGTGGTCGCCGCGGGCGGGCGGCCGACGACTCCGGACATCCCCGGCATCGACGACACCGGTTTCCACACCAGCGACAGCGTGATGCGGCTGGACGCGCTGCCGCCCCGGATGATCATCCTCGGCACCGGGTTCGTCGGCGCCGAGTTCGCGCACGTGTTCTCCGCGCTGGGCGTCGAGGTCACCGTGATCGGGCGATCCGGGCGGCTGCTGCGCGCCGAGGACGTCGACGTCTCGGAGCGGTTCACCGAGCTGGCCGCCGAACGCTGGGACGTGCGGCTGAACCGCAAGGCGCTCGCGGCCGAACGAGACGGCGACGTCGTGCGGCTGCACCTGGAAGGCCCGGACGGCGCGGAAACCGTCGAGGCCGAGCAGTTGCTGGTAGCCGTCGGCCGCGAACCCAACAGCGACCTGATCGATGCCGAGACCGGCGGGCTGCGGCTGCGCGCCGACCGCAAGATCGAGGTCGACTCCCGGCAGCGGACCTCCGTGGACGGGGTGTGGGCGCTGGGCGACATCAGCTCCGATCACGAGCTCAAGCACGTCGCCAACCACGAGATGCGGGTCGTGCAGCACAACCTGCTGCACCCGGACGAGCAGATCGAGTCCGACCACGCGCACGTGCCGCACGCGGTGTTCTCCGCGCCGCAGATCGCCGCGGTCGGGCTCACCGAGCAGGACGCCCAGGCGCACGGCGTCGAGTACGTCAGCAAGGTCCAGGAGTACGGCGCGATCGCCTACGGCTGGGCGATGGAGGACACCACCGGTTTCGCCAAGCTGCTCGCCGACCCGGCGAGCGGCCGGATCCTCGGCGCGCACATCATCGGGCCGCAGGCCCCGACGCTGCTGCAACCGCTGGTGCAGGCGATGGAGTTCGGCCTGGACGCCCGCCGGATGGCGCGCGGCCAGTACTGGATCCACCCGGCGATGCCGGAACTGCTGGAGAACGCGCTGCTCGGCCTGCCGCTCGCGGAATGACCCGGTCGCGAGGAGTGCCGTTGCGCCTGCTGCTGATCGCGGACACGCACCTGCCCAAACGGGCCAAGGCGCTGCCGGACGAGGTGTGGTCGCAGGTCGATGCGGCCGACGTGGTCTTCCACGCCGGTGACTGGGTCGAGCCCTACCTGCTCGACGAGCTGGCCGAGCGCAGCGCGCGGCTGATCGGCGTCCACGGCAACAACGACGGCGACGAGTTGCGGCGCCGGTTGCCGGAGGTGGCACGCGCGGAACTCGGTGGGCTGCGGTTCGCGATGGTGCACGAGACCGGCGCAGCGCAAGGCAGGGAGCGGCGTTGCGACAAGGCGTACCCGGACGTCGACGTGCTGGTGTTCGGGCACAGCCACATCCCGTGGGACAGCGTGACGCCGGCCGGGATGCGGCTGCTCAACCCCGGTTCGCCGACGGATCGGCGGCGGCAACCGCATTGCACCTACCTGACCGCCGACCTCACCGCCGGCGGCCTCGGCGAGGTGCAGCTGCACCGGCTGCCCGGGCGCGGGTGAGCCGCCCGTCCGGATCGTGCGGGTTCAGATCGTTCGGGGCCGCCCGGCCAGGAATCCGATCACGGTCTGCGCGGTGATGAAGCCGAGCACGGCGGTCAGCGAGGCCGACCAGCTGCCGGTGATCTCGTGCAGCACGCCGAACAGGAACGGGCCCACCGAGGCGACGACGTAGCCGATGCTCTGCGACATGGCCGACAACTGGCCGGTGTCGGCGGTGTTGGTGGTGCGCAGCGAGATCAGCGCCAGTGCGAGCGAGATCGCGCTCACGCTCACGCCGATCAGCAGCGCCCACAGCAGCGGCGCCGCCAGCGGTGCGAGCAGCAACCCGAGCACACCGGCCAGCGGCGGCACCCCCATCAGCACCGCCCACCAGGACTGCCCGCGGGTCCGGGTCACGAGCGGCGGCAGCACCATGTTGATCGGCACGCCGACCAGCAGCAGCACCCCCATCAGCACGCCGACCGTGGTCGCGTCCATCCCGGCGCCCTTGAACACCTCGGGCAGCCAGCCCATCACGATGTACGCGGTGGTCGACTGCAGGCCGAAATAGCCGGTGACCAGCCAGGCGAGCGGGCTGCGCAGCATCGAACGCATGCCGGTCCCGGGCTCGGCCGCGGCCACCGTCCTGCCGGTGCGGCGACTGCCGGGCACCCACACGAGCAGCGCCGCCAGCGCCAGCACCATCCAGGTCGCCAGCGCTAGCCGCCAGCTGCCGACGAGCGAGTCCAGCCAGGGCGTGACCGCCGATCCGGCGGCACTGCCTGCGGCCAGCGCCGTCGTGTACAGCCCGGTCGCGGCGCCGACCCGGTTCGGGAAGGACTCCTTGACCACCACCGGGATCAGCACGTTGCACATCGCGATCGCCACGCAGGCCAGCACGGTCCCGCCCAGCAGCACCCACGATCCGCCGAGCACGCGGACCACCAGCGAGACCGTCAGCAACGCCAGCGAACCGCCGACGACGGGGTTCATGCCCCAACGCCGGGACAGCACCGGTGCGGCCAGCGCCGCGACACCGAAGCACAGCGTGGGCACCGCGGTCACGACGCTGGCCCACGTGCTGCTCGCGCCGACCGAGTCGCGCACTTCGCCGAGGATCGAGCTGAGGCTGGTCACGGCGGGACGCATGTTCGCCGAGGCCAGCGCCACTCCCGCCAGCAGCAGCGCGCCTCCTGCCAACGCGCGGTGCCGGGTGTTGACCACGTTCTCCGCGGCGCCCTCGTTCGGCAGCGCTTCGGCCCGGGACAGCGGTCCGGAACCGTCGGTGGTGCTGGCATCCTGGGCCGCCACGTCGCGGTTCCCGCGATCGTGGGCGTGCTGGGTGTGCGACTCGGCAGACATCGCCACCTATTCTGTCAAACGTAGGATGTTCGGACGAAAGGATGTCCCCTTGCCTCTGGTCAACACCCAGCGAACCGGGTTGGTCGACCAGGTCATCGCGCAGATGCGCGAACTGGTCAGCTCCGGCGAGTGGCCGCTCGGCCGGCGCATCCCCACCGAGGCCGAACTGGTCACCGCGCTCGGCGTCGGCCGCAACACCGTCCGCGAGGCGGTGCGCGCGCTCGCGCACGCGGGACTGCTCGAGGTCCGGCAGGGCGACGGCACGTTCGTCCGGGCCACCAACGAGCTCTCCGGCGCGGTGCGCAGGCTGTACGGCTCGGAACTGCGCCAGATCCTGGAAGTGCGCCGCGCGCTGGAAGTGGAAGCCGCCCGGCTGGCCGCCACCGCCCGCACCGACGAGGACCTCGCGGAGCTGGAAACCCTGCTGGCCGCCCGCGACGAGGCCGCGGCAGGCCGGGACCGCGAACACTTCAGCGCCGCCGACACCCGGTTCCACCTGCGGATGGTGGCCGCCTCGCACAACCCGGTGCTGATCGGGCTCTACGACGGGGTCAGCGAGGCGGTGCAGTCCAGCGTGGCGACCACGCACGACCCGGCGCAGCCGCCGCCCGTGTCGCACACCGCGCTGCTCGACGCGGTGCGCGCGGGCGAACCGGAGCGGGCCGCGGGCGAGGCTTGCGGGTTCCTGGAAGAACTGCTGGCGGAGATCGGCGCTCAGCCGGAGCAGCCGGCGTCCCCGTAGTCCAGCTGCCCCCAATCGGGCTGCCCGTAGTCGGTGCCCACGTCGAAGACCTCGCCGGCCGCTTCACCACCGACGGGCGCCGTCCGCGGAATCGGCACGTCGCAGCACCGCCGACGGGGCACCGAACCGGGTGATCACGATCTCCTCGCCGGACTCGGCCCGGTCGAGCAGCTCGGGCAGCCGCGCCTGCGCTTCCTCCGCGGAGAATCGGGTGCTCATGACGCAGACGCTACGCCCGTGGAGATCCTCCCGGCACCGCATTCGGTCCGATCACCGGCATCCCGGCGGGCGCACCGCCGTCGAGCAGCTTGCGCAGCGCACCGGTGTCCAGGTGCCGCTCGACCAGATCGCCGAGCAGGTCGAGCTGGGCTTCGCGCAGCGCGGCGAACGAGGTGCCCGCGGCGACGGCGAACCCGTCCCGGCCGGACCGCTCGGCCGCGAACGCGAGGAACCGGCGGCGGAACGCGTCGTTCTCGAACAGCCCGTGCCAGTGCGTGCCGCCGACCGACCCGGCCAACGCGCCCTCCGGAACACCTTCGTCCGAGGTCAACAGCGGTTCCAGCGCGTCGCCCCTGCGCACCGGCAGGCCGTGGTGGATCTCGTAGCCGGAAACGGGTTCGCCGAACGCGGTGCCCGCGGGCCGCCGCAGCGTCTTCTCCGGCGCGAACTCGATCTCCAGGTCCAGCAGGCCGAGGCCGTCGACTACTCCCCCACCGGATTCGACCTCGTCGACGATGCGCCCCGACAGCATCTGGAAACCGCCGCAGATGCCGAAGACCGGCAGTCCCGCCCGCGCGTGCGCGAGCACCGCGTCGGCCAGGCCGGTGCGGTGCAGCCAAGCCAGGTCCTCGACGGTCGCCTTCGACCCGGGCAGCACGACCAGATCCGCGTCGGTGAGCCGCGAAGGCTCGGTGACGAACCGGACGGCCACCCCCGGCTCCGCGGCCAGCGCCTCGATGTCGGTGGCGTTGGAGATGCGCGGCAGCTTCGGCACCGCGACCCGCAGCCACTGGTCACCGCGCGGCGGCTGCGGCCTGCCGACGACACCGTCGGCCACGTAGGACAGCGAATCCTCCGCGTCCAGCCACAACTCCTCGGCCCACGGCAGCACGCCCTGCACCGGACGGCCGGTCAGCGCCCGCACCTGTTCCAGACCGGGTTCCAGCAGCGCCGGATCGCCCCGGAACTTGTTGATCACGAACCCGCTGACCAGCGCTTGATCGGCGGCGTCCAGCAGCGCCAAGGTGCCGTAGAGCGAGGCGAACACCCCGCCGCGGTCGATGTCGCCGACCACCAGCACCGGTAGTTCCGCGGCCCGGGCCAAGCCCATGTTCGCGATGTCGGTGGCCCGCAGGTTGATCTCCGCGGGCGAGCCGGCGCCTTCGCAGATGACGTGGTCGTACTCGCCGCGCAGCTGCTCCAGCGTCGCCGCCACGGTTTCCAGCAGCGCGGCCTTGCGCTGCCGGTAGGACAGCGCGGTCACCGAACCGTCCGCCCGGCCCAGCACCACGACCTGCGAACTCCGGTCGCCGCCCGGCTTGAGCAGCACCGGGTTGTAGCGCACCGACGGCTCCAGCCCGCAGGCCGCGGACTGCACGGCCTGCGCCCGGCCGATCTCGCCGCCGTCCGGGCACACCACCGAGTTGTTCGACATGTTCTGCGCCTTGAACGGCGCCACCCGGGCCCCGGCGCGGGCCAGCCACCGGCAGATCCCGGCGACCACGACGCTCTTGCCCGCGTCCGAGGTGGTCCCGGCGACCAGCAGCCCGCTCACGGCAGGGTGAGGATCTCGTTGCCGTCCTCGGTGATCAGGATGGTGTGCTCGAACTGGGCGGTCCAGCTCTTGTCCCGGGTGGTCACCGTCCACTCGTCGTCCCACATGTCGTACTCGTGGGTGCCGAGGGTGATCATCGGCTCGATGGTGAACGTCATGCCCGGTTCCAGCACGGTCTGCACCGACGGCTCGTCGTAGTGCAGCACCACCAGGCCGCTGTGGAACGCGCGCCCGATGCCGTGCCCGGTGAAGTCGCGCACCACGCCGTAGCCGAAGCGCTTCGCGTAGGACTCGATGACCCGGCCGATGACGTTGAGCTGGCGCCCCGGCTTGGCCGCGCGGATGCCGCGCATCGTGGCCTCGTGGGTGCGCTCGACCAGCAGCTTCGCCTCCTCGGAGACGTCGCCTGCCAGGAAGGTGGCGTTGGTGTCGCCGTGCACGCCGCCGATGTAGCCGGTGACGTCGACGTTCACGATGTCGCCGTCCTCGATCACCGTCGAGTCCGGGATGCCGTGGCAGATCACCTCGTTCAGCGAGGTGCAGCAGGACTTCGGGAAACCGCGGTAGCCCAGCGTGGACGGGTAGGCGCCGTGGTCGACGAAGAACCGGTGCACCGCCTCGTCCACCTGGTCGGTGGTCGCGCCCGGCTGCACGGCCTTGCCCGCCTCTTCGAGCGCCTGCGCGGCGAGCTTGCAGGACTCCCGCATCGCGGCGATGACCTCGGGCGGCTGCACGTCCGGGTCGGTGTTGCGCTGCGGAGCGGGTTTGTCGACGTACTCGGGGCGCTGGATCGACGCCGGCACCGGCCGACGGGGGGTCTGCACTCCTGGCTGCAACGGGGCTCGTACCGGCATGTCCTCACTCTAGAACGTGCGGTCACGGCCCGGTGGCGGCCGGGGGCGCACCGGGTGAACGGACCGTTCGCCCGGGCAGCGCCGGGCACCCCTGGCGCTCTCCCAAGCGAACGGAGCACTGAGCGAACGGACCGTTCGACCAATCTAGTGGGACGAACAGGCCGTTCACTCCCGGCAGGAGCACTGCGTGAACGGACCGTTCGACCAGGCTATTGGGGCGAACGGTCCGTTCACTCCTGGGGAAGTGCTAGCGGATCAAGGGGTGTTGGTCAGGAAGTTGTTCGCCACGTCCACCGCGGGGGTGGAGGAGCCCGCGTCGGTCAGCAGCACCGCGAAGGCCATGTCGCCGCGGTAGCCGACGAACCAGCCGTGCGAGTGCGTGCCGTCGCCGAACTGCGCCGTGCCGGTCTTGCCGAACACCTCACCGGCACCTGCGACGCCCTTGGCCGTCCCGTCGGTGACGACCTCGCGCATCATCGGCCGCAGCTGCTCCACCGTCTGCGGCGACAGCGGCTGCGGAGTCGAATCGGCCTTAGTCTGCTCGCCCTGGATCAGCTTCGGCGTGGGCATCGAACCGTTCGCCACGCTGGCCGAGGCCAGCGCCATCCCGAACGGGCTGGTAAGCACCTGCCCCTGCCCGAAACCGTTGGACGCGCGGCCGGTGATGTTCTGCCCGGGCGGGGCCTGTCCGGTGATCGTGGTGGCACCCGGCATCACGAAGTCCACGCCGACGCCGAGCTGCTGGGCCGTGTTCGTCAGCGTCTGCGCGGGCATGTCCACGGCCAGCTGCGCGAACGTGGTGTTGCAGGACTTGGCGAAGGCGGTGTGCAGCGGCACCATGCCGAGCGCGAAGTTCTTGTCGTTCGGCACCGTGCGGCCGTCGAAGACCTTGCTCGCCGGGCAGTCCACCGGCTGGTCCTTGGTCACCTTGCCGGTTTCCAGCCCGGCCGCCGCGGTGGCGATCTTGAACGTGGAGCCGGGCGGGAACTGGCCGGTCAGCGCGAGCGAACCCTGCGCGTCGGCCGGGTCGTTCTGCGCCACCGCCAGCACGTCGCCGTTGGACGGCCGCATCGCCACGACCATCGCGGCCTGCGGCACCGGCTGCACCGCCTGCTCGGCGGCCCGCTGCACCTGATCGCTGAGCGTGGTGCTCACCTGCGCGACCGGTTTCGGCGCTTGCTCCTGGAGCACCTGGGCGGGGGCGCCGTCCGCGTTCGCGGTCGCCACGCTCCAACCGGTGCCCGCCTTGACCTGCTCGTCGGCCTGCTTGGACACACCGGAGAGCACCTGCGAGGCGTAGCCGCGTTCCGGGGTCACCAGCTGCTGCTTGGCCGGGAACTGCACCCCGGGCAGGTCGTAGATCGCCGGGCGCACCCGCTCGTAGTCGGCCTGCCGCAACGAGATCACCGAGTACGGCTGCCCGGGCTTGGTCTTCGCGGCACCGTCCAAGATGGACTGCTGGGAGATCTCCGGCTCCACCGGCTTGATGCCGTCCGCGAGCTGCGCGGCCACGCCGGGCAGGTCCCCGGCCGCCTGCGGGTCCAGGTTGACGTTGACGATCTGCTCCGGGGTCATCAACGGCTTGCCGTCGCGGTCGAGCACCGGCTCGGGCTGCGGCGGCTGCTCGTTGAGCGTCAGCGCCTGGCCCGGCCCGAGCTTGGGGTGCAGCACCGACGGCTCCCAGTGCACCTTGTAGCCCTGGTCGGTGTCGGCGAGGCGCATGTGGCCCTCGTACTCGAAAACCCGGCCGCCGCCGAGGTCCCAGGTCGCGTAGAACTTGACCGAGGCGGGGTTCGGGCCCTCGCCTTCGCTCACGTTGCGCACCTCGGTCCGCACGCCCTGCGGGTGCAAGTTGGTCCACGAGCGTTCAAGCGTCTGCTGCGCCTGTCCCGGCGCGTCGGTGCGCCCCGCGGCGGCCGCGGCGTCCCCGGCCGAGAGCGATCCGAGGAACGACGTGGCGACGTCATGGGCGGACGGGCCGGAGTCGAACGCGCCGCAGCCCGCGAGGGGCACCGCCAGCGCCAGCCCGGCCAGTGCGGTCACGGCTCGCGAGGTCCGCGGGTAGAAGATCCGGGAGGAAATCACGTGGGAAGTATGCCGAAGGGGTACGACCGTTCCGGGCGCCCACCCACCGTCAGATCATCCGGTCCCGGCACCGGCCGCAGGCGTTGAGCCGATCGTCGCCGGGCACTCCCGCTTCGCCTGGGCCGAACGGCGCAGCACAGCACCCGCCGGTACGCCTTGGTGCGGGGTCTCCCGCGGAAGAAAGGATTCAGAACAGCACCGTGCTGAACGTGCCCAGTTGGTGGAAGCCCACCTTGCCGTAGGCCACCCTCGCGGAGACGTTGAAGCCGTTCACGTACAGGCTCGCGGTGCGCCCCAGACCGCGCACGAGGCGGTCCGCGATGGCCGCCGTTCCCGCGGTGCCGAGCCCCGAGCTGCGCCGGTCCGGATGCACCCACACGCCCTGGATCTGCCCGACCGAGCGGGACATCGCCCCGATCTCGGCCTTGAACACGACCTCACCGCCGTCGAACCGGGCGAACGCGCGACCGGCGGCGATCAGCTCCGCAACGCGCGCCCGGTAGCCCGCGGCGCCGCCGTCGCGGGAGGGGTCGACGCCGACCTCCTCGGTGAACATCGCCACCGCCGCGGGCAGGTACCGGTCCAGCTCCTCCGGGCGCACCTGCCGGACCAGCGGATCCGGTCGCACCAGCGGCGGGCCGGACAGCACCATCAGCGGCTGCTGCTCACGCACCTCGCGCGCGGGGCCCCACTGCCCGGCGAGCTCGTCCCACAGCGCCAGCACCTGCTCGGACGGGCCGACCAGCGACGAGCACACCCGGCGGCGCCGCAGCACCCGATCGGCGAACGCGCGCATCGCCTCCGGGCCGCCAGCCAGCGGGATGAGGTTGACCCCGGAGAAGCACAGCCCGTCCAGCCCGCTGCCGTAGCCCCAGACCTCACCGCCCAACCGGCTCGGCCGCAGCCCGGCGGCTTCCACGCGGGAAGCGACCATGCAGGCCGCGACCGGGTCCCGCGCCAGCGCCGTGTGGACACTGGCCGCGTCCCGGTCCTCCAACAGGCGGGCACCGACGAGCTTGAGCACGGCTAAAAGAGTGCCAGAAGACCCCGCGTCCCGGCTCCCCTACCCGGTGTGCGCAGCGCAATCCGAACGTGGATCAGCCGACCGGCGCAGGTGCGGCCGACTGCACGCGCAGCAGTCGCCACCGTCCGTGTCGCCACCCACGTTCGATCGATCGGCGTCACCGCGACGGCGAATTGCTCCAGCGACCGGTTCAAAAACCAGCGCAACGGAACGGCCCCGCCGAGCAATGCACCTCGGCGGGGCCGTGCGGCAATGTCCGCGGGCGATGTCCGCGCAGCCGCGCGATCAACCGACGGTGACGACCGGGTCGCCTTCGCCTTCCGGAGTCTCCTCCATGTCCTCGGCGATGCGCTGCGCCTCTTCGATCAACGTCTCCACGATCTTCGCCTCCGGCACGGTCTTGATGACCTCGCCCTTGACGAAGATCTGGCCCTTGCCGTTGCCGGAGGCCACCCCGAGGTCGGCCTCCCTGGCCTCGCCCGGCCCGTTGACGACGCAGCCCATCACGGCCACCCGCAGCGGCACCTCCATGCCTTCCAGGCCCGCGGTGACCTCGTCGGCGAGCTTGTAGACGTCGACCTGCGCGCGGCCGCAGGACGGGCAGGAGACGATCTCCAGCTTGCGCGGGCGCAGGTTCAGCGACTGCAGGATCTGCGCGCCGACCTTGACCTCCTCGACCGGCGGCGCGGACAGCGAGACCCGGATGGTGTCGCCGATGCCCTGGCGCAGCAGCGCGCCGAAGGCCACCGCGGACTTCACGGTGCCCTGGAACGCCGGACCGGCCTCGGTCACACCCAGGTGCAGCGGGTAGTCGCACTGCTCGGCGAGGATCTCGTAGGCGCGCACCATCACGACCGGGTCGTTGTGCTTGACCGAGATCTTGATGTCGTTGAAGTCGTGCTCGGCGAACAGGCTCGCCTCCCACAGCGCCGACTCGGCCAGCGCCTCGGGCACCGCCTTGCCGTACTTCTTCATCAGCCGCGGGTCCAGCGAGCCGGCGTTGACCCCGATCCGGATCGGCGTGCCGTGGTCCTTCGCGGCGTGCGCGATCTCCTTGACCTGGTCGTCGAACTTGCGGATGTTGCCCGGGTTGACCCGCACGCCCGCGCAGCCCGCCTCGATCGCGGCGAAGACGTACTTGGGCTGGAAGTGGATGTCGGCGATGACCGGGATCTTGGACTTCTGCGCGATCGCGGGCAGCGCTTCGGCGTCGTCGGCGCTGGGGCAGGCCACCCGGACGATGTCGCAGCCCGAGGCGGTGAGCTCGGCGATCTGCTGCAGCGTGCCGTTGATGTCGGTGGTGTTGGTGGTGGTCATGCTCTGCACGGAGATGGGGTGTTCACTGCCCACCCCGACCGCGCCGACCTGCAACTGGCGGGTCTTGCGCCGTTCGGCCAGCACCGGGTCCGGAGCGCCGGGCATTCCCAGGTCGACGGTCATCGATTCCTCTCCACCTCTACGACGGGTGCGCTGACTGGTTCCGCCCTCACGGGCCGGTTTCGCGGGGCCGGTAGCCACCGATGGGCTGCGCCTGCCGGTGCCGGCGACTGCGCCGGGACCGGCTGTCCGCCGGGGCCGCGATGCTCCCGGCCGGCCGGTGACGGCGGAGCCGTCCCGCTCCCACGATACCGATCGTCTCTCACCCGGCTGGGCAAGGTTCGGCACTGATTTGATCACCGGCAGTGATCGACATTGCTCCGTCAGTGGCCCGCCCGCCTGCGGAGACGCGCTGTTCACCCGCCGTTGTCCGCGCGTGAACAGCGGCCTCCGCGCTAGAGGAACGTGACCGGATTGACCACGTCGGCGACCAGCACCAGCAACGAGTAGGCGATGAACACCAGCGTCACGCCGTAGGCCAGCGGCATCAGCCGCGCCGTGTCGAACGGACCCGGGTCGGGCTTGCGAACCAGCTTCGCCAACCCGCGCCGGATCGACTCCCACAGCGCACCCGCGATGTGCCCACCGTCCAGCGGCAGCACCGGCAGCATGTTCATCACGAACAGCGAGAGGTTCACCGCGGCCAGCAGCTGCAGCAGGATGATCAGCCGGGCGCCCACCGGGGCCTGGTCCATCGACAGCACCTCGCCGCCGAGCCTGCTCGCACCCACGATCCCCACCGGGGAATCCTTCGACCGCTCCTCGCCGCCGATCGCGCTGACCAGGCCGGGAACGCGCTGCGGCAGCTCCACGACCTTCTGCGCGGTGAGGGTCACGAACCCGCCGATGGTGCGCGCCACCCCGCCGACGTCCTGGCGCACGTAGACCTGCGTGGGTGAGAGCCCGAGGAACCCGACCCGCTCGGTCTCGTCCGGGTTCCGCAGCGACGGCCGCTCGTCCTGGATGAGGTTCGCCCGCAGCGGCACCTCTTGCCCGCCGCGCTCCACGACCACCGGGACGGAGCCGGAGGACTCGCGGATCGCGAGCTGCAACTGGTTCCACGAGTCGTAGCGGCGGCCGTTGAACTCGACGATCTTGTCGCCCTGCTGGAACCCGGCGGCGGCCGCCGGGGACGGCGGAGCGCCGGGCGGGCAGCTGCCGGTGTCCTTGGTGTCCGCGGCCACCACGCACTCGCTGACCGTGTTGACGGTGGTCGTCGGCTGCGGAGTGCCGTAGCCCATCAGGATCCCGGCGAAGATGGCCACCGCGAGGATCAGGTTCATGAACGGTCCCGCGGCCATCACGATGATCCGCTTCCACGGCTTGCGCTGGTACATCTGCCGGTGCGCGTCCTGCGGCGGAACCTCTTCGGCGTCCGCCTCGCGCGCGTCCTCGATCATCGCGCGCCACGGCGAGGACGATGCGGTGCGCCCGTACTCCTCGTCCCGCTTCGGCGGGAACATGCCGATCATCCGGATGTAGCCGCCCAGCGGGATCAGCTTCACCCCGTACTCGGTGTCCCCGCGCTTGCGGGAGAACACGGTCCGGCCGAAGCCGACCATGTACTGCGTGACCTTGATGCCGAACATCTTCGCGGTGAGCAGGTGCCCGAGCTCGTGCCAGGCGATGGACAGCAGCAGCCCGAAGAAGAAGATCACGATGCCAACGACGATCAGCATTTACCGCACCTCCGCGACCAGCTCGCGAGACTTCATCCGCGCCCACTCCTCGGCTGCGAAGACCTCTTCGACGCTGCGCGGCGCGTCGTGCCAGTCGTCGGCGGCGGCCAGCGTCCGCTCGACAGTCTGCACGATGGACGTGAAACCGGTGTCACCTCGGACGAACGCGGCCAGCGCTTCCTCGTTGGCCGCGTTGTAGATGGCGGGCAGGCAACCGCCGGTGCTGCCCGCGTGCCTGGCCAGCGACACCGCGGGGAAAACGTCGTCGTCCAGCGGCTCGAACGTCCACGCGGAGGCTTCGGTGAACGACAGCGCGGGCGCGGCCCCGGCGATCCGCCGCGGCCAGTCCAGGCCCAGCGCGATCGGCAGCCGCATGTTCGGCGGGCTGGCCTGCGCCAGCGTGGAACCGTCCACGAACGTCACCATCGAGTGCACGATCGACTGCGGGTGCACCACCACGTCGATCCGCTCGTAGTCGACGCCGAACAACAGGTGCGCCTCGATCAGTTCCAGGCCCTTGTTCATCAGCGTCGCCGAGTTGATCGTGACGACGTCGCCCATGTTCCAGGTCGGGTGCGCCAGCGCCTGCTGCAGCGTGACGCCCTCCAGGTCTTCCTTGGTGCTCCCGCGGAACGGGCCGCCGGAGGCGGTCAGCACCAGCTTGTCGACCTCGTGGCCCCGGCCGCCCACCAGGCATTGCGCGAGCGCGGAGTGCTCGGAGTCCACCGGCACGATCTGCCCGGGCGCGGCCGCGGCCAGCACCAGCGCGCCGCCCGCGACCAGCGATTCCTTGTTCGCCAGTGCCAGCTTCGCGCCGGACTCCAGCGCGGCCAGCGTCGGGCCCAGTCCCCGCGACCCGTCCACCGCGTTGAGCACCACGTCGGCCGGGGTGCTGCGCACGATCTCGGTGGCGGCCTCCGGGCCCGCCAGCAGCCGCGGCAGCTTGAACTCGCCGGTCGAGTAGCCGAGCCGCTGCGCCTCGGCGTAGAGCGCGAGCTGCACGTCCTCCGCCGCGGTCCCCTTGCCAACCGCGACCGCTTCGACCCCGAATTCCAGGGCTTGCGCGGCCAGTGCGCCCGGGTCGCTGCCGCCGGCGGCCAGGCCGGCTACGCGGAACCGGCCGGGATCGTTCCGGATCACCTCCAGCGCCTGGGTGCCGATCGAGCCGGTCGAGCCCAGGATGAGCACGGTGCGCGGCTCTCCCGCCCCCTGCTCGTTCGTCGCCGACACGCTCGTTGCCGCCGGACCGCCGGGTGCGCCGCCGCGGGCGCTGGCCGGCTCGCCAGGAGTGGGGGTCGCGGTGTTCATCGCCGCCATTGTCCCCGAAGCAGGTGAGCGCCGGACGCTCGCGGTGCGCGACGCCACGCGCGGCGGCAGGATCGCGGGGGTCAGTCCCGGTCGTCCGGCCGATGACCGGGCTGAACGTCGTGCGGCGACGTCGTGCCGCCGACCGATTGGGGCGCTGCGCCCCGGTCCACTCCCAGGGCGCTGCGGAACGGGTTCGCTCCCGTTCCGCAGTGCTGTTTCCGGGCTCGGGTCAGCCGCGGCGAGCCTTCGCCGACCTCCGCGGACCCGGATGCGATTCCCGCCACCGCGCCGCCCGGCCGTTCGCCCCGGTGTGCGAAGATGAACGCGCGTGACCAGGGGTCGCGTGCAGGTGCAGGCGCAACCGACCTCGTGGCCGGTTGGGACGCAGGAGGGCCACGTGGCGAGCACGGAACTCGAGACCAAGCCCGGCCAGGACGTCGATCCGGCGGACGAGCCGTCGGCCGAGTGGGGCTGGCACGGCGGCTTTCCGAAGGCCACCCAGGTCGCGGGCTGGTTCACCGTGTTCGCGCTGCTGATCATGCTGCACGGCAACCACCAGGGCATCCTCAGCGGCGGCAGCGGGTTCAAGACCGAGGACATCTGGCTGATCGTGCTGGCGGCGGGAGTCGCGGTCGGGCTGCTGTTCGACCTGCGCCGGAAGCGCACCGCCTGGCGCCGCTGATCCGCCCTCCGCGGCGCTTCCCGGACGTCTCCGCAGGTGGTCGCCCGATCGGGTAGCTCGGGCAAGTACTAGCTTTCGGCCCGTGGGGGATATACCGGAGGCACAACTGCACCGGCGGGTGCGGGAGCAACTGGGTCCGGCCGCGGAGAACTTGGCCGGGCTGATCGGTTCCCGCGCGCGGAACCGGGTGCCGCCCGCGCTGCTGGCCGCACCGGTGGGCGTCGATCCACGCGGGCTCTGCCACGAACTCGATCGCCTCAGTGCGCTTCGCGCGCTGCAACTGCCGCTGGGATTCCTCGGAGAATCGGACGGCGCGCCGCGGCTGGAGCAGCTCAACGCGCTGTTCGGCGATGTCGAACGGCTCGACCGGCTGCGTGCGCTGGAGCTTCCGGACGAAATGTTCGACGGCGTGCCGGACGCCACGATCGATTGCTGGCGGCATCGGGCGCTGACCGGCCTGCACCTCGAACCCGCCGCCGCGCGGTTGTCGCTGCTGGCCGCGCTGTGCTGGTGCAGGCAGGCGGAACTCGCCCAGGAGCTGCTGCTCGTGCTGCTGGCGATGATCGAACAGCTGCATTCCCGCGCGCTCGCGCGGCTGCACCGGACAAGTGCCGAGTCCCGCGAGCGCGTCTTGCTGCGGCTCGTGGATTCGACCGCGCACGGGCGGTCGGAGCGCTTCTCGTCGATCGGTCCCGGACTGCGCGACCTGCTGCGCGAGGCGGATGCGAGCGCAGGCGCCCGGAACTCGCGCACGGCGCTGCACACCTCCTACTCCTCGGATTACCGGCAGGTGGTCGAGCCGCTGCTGCGCGCACTGGAGTTCCGCTGCTCCGATGACCGCTGCTGGCCCCTGCTGGCCGCGCTGGGAGAGCTGCTCGGCGGCGGCACGCAGGTTTGGGGCGACGACCGCTACTACTCCGCCGATCAGAAGATTCCGGTGCGCGGCGTCGTCCCGCACGGCTGGCGCGAGGTGCTGGTGGATGAGCGCGGCCGCATCGAGCGGGTCGCCTACGAGCTGTGCGTGCTGATCAGGTTGCACGAGGCCGTGACGCGCGGCGAGATCACGGTGCCGTGGGCGGCCGCAGCACCGGGTCTGCCGGGCGGCCGCGTCATCTGGCCACCGGAGGCACCGGCCCAGCTGGGCACCGCGGGCGAGATCGTCCCGGCTCGCCCCGGCTGACCGCGATCATCCCGTCACGTGGTGTCCCCTTGCGCTCACCCGCGGTCGACCAATAGACGTGTGCGCATGAACCACGTGCCGCTCGACCCGTTCTGGCCGTCGCGGCGCATGTCCCTTTTCGACCAGGCGTGTCCTTGGGCCGCGCTTGTCGTGCGCGGCCGCCTCCGAACGTGATCCAGCCCGCCCCGGCGGGAAGCATGAACAGGAGGGACACCATGTCGGTCACCGACGAACTGCTCAAGAACAACGAGTCCTACGCCGCCGGGTTCTCCGGTCCGCTGCCGCTGCCCCCTGCCAAGAAGGTGGCCGTGCTGGCGTGCATGGACGCGCGACTGGACGTCTACCGCGCGCTCGGGCTCGCCGAAGGCGAAGCGCACGTCATCCGCAACGCGGGCGGCGTGGTCACCGCCGACGAGATCCGCTCGCTGGCGATCAGCCAGCGGCTGCTCGGCACCGAGGAGATCATCCTGATCCACCACACCGACTGCGGGATGCTGACCTTCACCGACGACGAGTTCACCGCCGCGATCCAGCAGGACGTGGGCGTCGAACCGGACTGGTCACCGGAGTCGTTCGGCGACCTCGAAACCGATCTGCGGCAATCCGTGCAGCGCATCCTGACCAGCCCGTTCATTCCGAAGAAGGATTCCGTGCGGGGCTTCGTGTTCGACGTTGCAGACGGGCGGCTGGGCGAGGTGAGCTGAGACCGCCCGGAGCCGGCCGGGCAGCGCGGTGCGAGGGGAAGGGGCGCTGTCCGGCCGGCGCGGACCCGACACCGGTCGGGGGTGTCGGCATCGGGCCGGCCCGGGCGGGGGTTTCGTGGGAGTTCCGCGAGGGCCGCGATCACCAGGGTGATCTCGCGCTGGACGGTTTTCCAGAGTCCCAACCCGACCGATGGACACCCCTTGCACGGGGCTCGGCGAACCGCTCCGCGATCATGCGGACGAGCCAGGCGAGCGCCTTCGCTTCCGGCGAAACACGCAGGTCAGAAACGCAATGGCGAAATGCCGGGCGGACCCGCCGGAGCAACCGCCGACGCTTCGTGATCAGCTCGTGATCCGTTGCCCGGAGCGGACCGGATCATCCGTAGTGATGAAGCCGCGGCCACCCGGCCGTTGCTCGCGCCGCGCTCGGCCGATCCCGGGTCGCAGCGCGCCTGGTCCGCGCGCTCGGGAACCCTCGTCGCCCGGTGGGCGCTCAGCCCTCCGCGGCCAACTGCCCGCAGGCCGCGGAGATCTCCTGCCCGCGGGTGTCGCGGACGGTGCACGGCACTCCGGCCGCCCGGACGCGGCGGACGAACTCGCGCTCCACCGGTTTCGGGCTCGCGTCCCACTTGCTGCCCGGAGTCGGGTTCAGCGGGATCAGGTTGACGTGCGCGAACTGCCCGAGGTGCCGGTGCAGCAGCTTGCCGAGCAGGTCCGCGCGCCAGCCCTGGTCGTTCATGTCCCGGATCAGCGCGTACTCGATCGAGACCCGGCGCCCGGTGTTGTCGGCGTAGCCGCGCGCGGCCTCCAGCACCTCGGCCACCGGCCAGCGGTTGTTCACCGGCACCAGCGTGTCGCGCAGCTCGTCGTCCGGAGTGTGCAGCGAGACCGCGAGCGTGACGTGCAGGTTCTCCGCGGTCATCTTCCGGATCGCCGGGGCGAGGCCCACCGTGGAGACGGTGACCGAACGCTGCGACAGCCCCAGCCCATCCGGCGCGTCGTCGCAGATCCGGTGCACCGCGTCGAGCACGCGCTTGTAGTTCGCCAGCGGCTCGCCCATGCCCATGAACACCACGTTCGACAACCGGCCCGGGCCGCCCGGAACCTCGCCGTCGCGCAGCATCGCCGCGGCGGTGCGGACCTGGTCGACGATCTCGGCGGTGGACAGGTTGCGCTGCAGACCGCCCTGCCCGGTGGCGCAGAACGGGCATGCCATGCCGCAGCCCGCCTGGCTGGAGATGCACACCGTCGCCCGCTCGGGATAGCGCATCAGCACGCTTTCGATCAGCGTGCCGTCGTGCGCGCGCCAGAGCGTCTTGCGGGTGGTGCCCTCGTCGGTGTCCACGGTGCGGACCTGGCTCAGCAGCGTGGGCAGCAGGTCCGCGCCGAGCTTGGCCCGGCTGGCCGCGGGGATGTCGGTCATCGACTCGACGTCGGCGTTGAGCCTGCCGAAGTAGTGGTTCGCGAGCTGCCGCGCCCGGAACGGCTTCTCCCCCGCCTCGCCCACGGCGGTGCGACGTTCCTCGGCCGACATGTCGGCGAGGTGGCGAGGTGGCATACCGCGCTTCGGCGCGTCGAAGACCAGCGGGAGTGAAGTCGACATAGCGCTCACCATTCTCCCACGGCGGAATCCGGGGCCGGAGACCGAGTCCACTGGTCAGCGCGGCTTCGCGGGCGTAATGTTTCGGTGTGCCGAAACTCGGACTGCCGATATGGCGAAAACGCGGCCGGCGCTGCGCGGCCGCGCTCATCGCCCTGCTGGCCGCAGCACCGCTGTTGACCGGCTGCGGCACCGGCCTGCGCCTGCCCGACGACGGACGGCGCACCGTGGTCACCACGTTCACCGTGCTCGCGGACATGACCCGCGCCGTTTCCGGCGGGGTGCTGCCGGTCGAATCGATCATCAAGCCCGGGGCCGAGGTGCACGGCTACGAGCCGACTCCGAGCGACATGCTCAGCGCGGCCAGGGCCGATGTGGTGCTGGACAACGGGCTCGGCCTGGAGAGCTGGTTCCAGCAGTTCGTGCAGCGCAGCGAGGCCAGGCACGTGACGCTCAGCCGCGGCGTCGAGCCGATCCCGATCCGCGCGGCCGGACAGCAGGGCGCGCCCAACCCGCACGCCTGGATGTCCCCGCGCAACGCCAAGAGCTACGTCGCGAACATCCGGGACGCGCTCACCCGCATCGAACCGGCGCACGCGGAGACGTTCCGGCGCAACGCCGCGGACTACACCCGGCGCATCGACGAGATCGAGCAGTACCTGCGCACCGAGCTCGGCAAGCTGCCCGAGCAGCAACGCGCGCTGGTGACCTGCGAAGGCGCCTTCTCGTACCTGGCCAGGGACGTCGGACTGCGGGAGGACTACCTCTGGCCGGTCAACAGCGACTCCGAAGGCACCCCGCAGCAGATCAAGAACACCACCCGGCTGGTGCGCGACCAGCGCGTCCCCGCGGTGTTCTGCGAATCCACCGTGAACGACAAGGCCCAGCAGCAGGTGGCGGCCGAGACCGGCGCGCGGATGGGCGGCACGCTCTACGTGGACTCGCTGTCCGAACCCGGCGGGCCGGTGCCCACCTACCTCGACCTGCTGCGCCACGACGCGGAAACCATCGTCGGCGGGCTCTCCGGAGGTGCTCGATGAGCGTCCACGCCCAGCACGTGACCGTGCGCTACCGGGACACCCTGGCCCTCGACGACGTCACCGTCGAGGTCGGTGCGGGCAAGGTCTGCGGGCTGCTCGGGGTCAACGGTTCCGGCAAGTCCACCCTGTTCAAGTCCCTGATGGGGCTGGTCCGCCCGGACCGCGGCGAGATCGGGCTGCTCGGCATGGAACCGAGACGCGCCCGCGCGCGGAGCCTGGTCGCCTACGTGCCGCAGTCCGAGGCGGTGGATTGGACGTTCCCGGTCACCGTCGCCGACGTGGTGATGATGGGCCGCTACGGGCGGCTCGGGCCGATGCGGCGACCGAAGTCCGCCGACCGCACGGCGGTGGCCGCCGCGCTCGCCCGCGTGGGGCTGACCGAACTGGCCCGCAACCCGATCGGCGCGTTGTCGGGCGGCCAGCGCAAACGGGCCTTCGTGGCGCGCGGCATCGCGCAGGAGGCGCAGCTGCTGCTGCTCGACGAACCGTTCGCGGGTGTCGACAAGGGTTCCGAGGCGGTGCTCAGCGAGCTGCTGCGCGGACTGCGCGACGACGGCCGGACGATCATGATCTCCACCCACGACCTCGCCGCGGCGCCCGCGCTGTGCGACGAGGCGGTGCTGCTGCACCAGCGCGTCCTCGCGCACGGCCCGGTCGCCGAGGTGCTCGCGCCGGAGACCCTGGCCCGCACCTTCGGCGTCCCGGAAGGAACCCGATGAACGTGCTGATCTGGCTGGCCGAACCGCTGCAGTTCGGCTTCATGCAACGAGCGCTGCTGGTCAGCGTGGTCGCCGCGCTGGTGTGCTCGGTGCTGTCCTGCTGGGTGACGCTGATCGGCTGGTCGCTGCTGGGCGACGCCGTCTCGCACGCCGTGCTGCCCGGTGTCGTGCTCGCCTACGTGCTGGCGCTGCCGTTCTCGGTGGGCGCGTTCCTGTTCGGCGGGCTCGCGGTCGCGCTGATCGGCGCGGTGCGCAACACGACCCGGCTCAAGGGCGACGCGGCGATCGGCGTGGTGTTCACCGGGCTGTTCGCGCTGGGCATCGTGCTGATCTCGCGCATCCCCAGCCAGGTCGACCTCAACCACATCCTGTTCGGCAACGTCCTCGGCGTCACCGACTCGGACATCCTGCAAGTGCTGGTGATCAGCGCGATCACGCTGCTGGTGGCGGTCATCATGCGGCGCGACATCACGCTCTACGCCTTCGACCCCACGCACGCGCACGCCATCGGGCTCAATCCGAAGCGCATCGGGGCCGTGCTGCTGACCATGCTCGCCCTGACCGTGGTCGTGGCATTGCAAGCCGTCGGGGTCATCCTGGTCACCGCGATGCTGATCACGCCGGGAGCGACGGCGTTCCTGCTCACCCGCCGGTTCCCGGCGATGCTGGGCACCGCATCGGGGCTGGCGGTGTTCAGCGGGATCGCGGGCACCTACCTCAGCTTCCACCTGGACACCTCCACCGGAGGGATGATCGTGGTCTGCCAGGCGGCGCTGTTCCTGCTCACCTACCTGTTCGCACCCGCGCAAGGGTTGCTGTGGGAAGCGGTGCGCCGGCGCAGGCGGGCAGCGCCGGTCGTGGCCGAATAGTCCACTCACCCGGGGCGGTGGAGGTCTCCTATCGTGGAAACCATGACAAGCATGGCCGAGCGCCCGTCGCCGTCCGTCGAGGACTACGTCCGGGCGATCTACGGGCTCAGCGAACGCGGGGTCGCGGTGACCAACGCGACGCTGACCCAGCGGCTGGGCCTGAGCCCGTCCTCGGTCTCCGGGATGATCACCAAGCTGGCCCAGCTCGGACTGGTCACGCACATCCGGTACCGCAGCGTCGAGCTCACTCCGGACGGCCGCCGACTGGCCTACGACGTGCTGCGCAGGCACCGGCTGATCGAACTGTTCCTGGTGGAGGAGCTGGACTACACCTGGGACGAGGTGCACACCGAAGCCGACGCGCTGGAGCACGCCGTCTCCGACGACCTCGTCGCGCACATCGCCGCGAAGCTCGGCCACCCCACGCACGACCCGCACGGCGACCCGATCCCCACCGCCGACGGAGACGTGGAGAAACCCGCGACCCGGCTGCTGGACCAAGTCGAGCCGGGCACCGTCGGCACCATCGCGCGGGTCTGGGACACCGATTCGGAGCTGCTGCGCTACCTGACCGACCACGGCATGACCCTCGGTGCGCGCATCGAGGTCGTGGAGCGCAAACCGTTCGGCGGCCCGCTGGTGGTGCGGATCGGAGAACCGCCGGAGGCGGAGACGCACTTCCTCGGCAGCGAGATCGCCGCCACGCTGTCCATCCGCACCTGAGCTCGGCGAGTCCGCGAACGGCCGACCCGGAAGCGGTTCAGCAAGCCCGGCGCTGCTCGTCCGAAGTGGACACCGGTTCCTCGGCCGTGTCCGGTTCGGCGGTCTCCTCGGTATCGGCAGATTGCTGGGAACCTGCGGCTTGCTGGGAATCTGCGGGCTCCGCGCCGTAGAGCTGCTCGGCGAGCAGCACCCCGTGCAGCTCATCGGTGCGATGCGCGCCGAGCACCGCCAGCAGCAGATCGAAGCGGTGATCCGTGAGCACCACCGCGACGTAGGCGAACCCGATCAGGCCGCCGAACACCAGCATCGACACCCAGACCACGGAGACCTCCTGCACCAGCAGGACCACCGCGACCGCCAGCACCAGGCCGGAGGCGAACGCCGTCGCCCTGGTCAACGCGACCTGCCGCAGCAGCGAGCGGAACGCCGGGTGCTGGCGGGACAACTCGCGCACCAGGCGGGAACGTTCCTTGCGGTCCATCTGCGCGACCTGGCTCAACCCCGCGGTCACCGGTTTGCCCGCGTGAAAGGCCATGCGTTCCCTCCTTCGCGCAAGTCGCTCGGTGCCCGTGCCGCGCTGAGCGCTCGGTTTCAACGTCGCGCTGAGCGCTCGGTTTCAGTTCGTCCGAAGCGCCGGGTGTCCGCCTCCGCGCCGAGCGCTGGGTGCGCCCGCCGCAGCGGTGGCACCGCACCGCCGCGGCGCACAACAACGCCCGCGCTGCGCAGCACCGCCGAGGTGTCGGCACCGGCCGCACGCGGGCACACTCCGTGATCCATCCAAGTCGATCACGCAGCGCGCGCCCGAAGCAAGGCGGCATTCGGGGGCGTTCGCGTTGCGGAAGAAGCACTGAAACGTAACGGCTCACCGGCCGGGATCCGGCCTTGATCGGCCGGTCGGCTGCAGTTCCGAACCGGACAGGAAACCGTCTCACTCTGAGTGATCAAGCGGCGCGGAACCGGCTCAGCGGCTGCGGAGCAGCCCCACCGGCCGACGCCGGACCCGCAGTCGGTAACCGACCTCGAACGCGCAACCGGTGACCTGGCGCGCCGCACGCCGCGCGACCTTCGGCGAGAACTCGATGCCCAGCACCGCCTCCAGCTCGGCCCGCGCGTCGAACCGCCATTCGCTGCGCACCCCGACGCTGTCGAAACCGCGCCGCTGGAAGAACGACTCCACCGCGACCGGGTCGTAGTGCGGCGCGTCGGCGCGCATCCAGTCGCCGTACGGCGGGCAGGCCGCGTCCAAATCGATGATCGCGAGCGTGCCGCCGGGACGCAGCACCCGCTCAGCCTCCGCCAATCCGGGCTCGCAGCCGGGGCCGAAGAAGTATGCCGTCCTGGCGTGCACCAGGTCCGCGCCCGCGTCCGCCAACGGCAGCCGCTGCGCCGGGGCCTGCCGCACGTCCACCCCCGCGCGTCCCGCGACCCGTTCTCGCGCCCGCCGCGCCAGCGGCGGATGCGGTTCGACGCCGACCACCGAACGGGCCGAAGCGGCGAACACCTCGAGGTGGAAACCGTCGCCGCAACCGATGTCCACCACGTCGCGGCCCGCCCAATCGCAGTGCCCGCGCAGCGCCTCCCACAGCGCGCCGGTCGAGTCCTGCGCCCGGTTCTCCAGCTCGTAGAGGTCCGGCCAGCGCCAGATGTTCGGACTCGGGGTGATCTTCGGCGCGGGCGGCGAATTCATTGCGGCAGCAGCCAGAACAGCACCATCCAGGCCACCACCGCCGACGGGAGCAGCGAATCCATCCGATCCATCAAGCCCCCGTGACCGGGCAGCAGGTTGCCCATGTCCTTGATCCCCAGATCGCGCTTGATCACCGACTCCATCAGGTCGCCCAGCGTTGCGCTGCACACCAGCGCGGCGCCGAACAACACGCCCTGCCACCAATGCCCGCCCAGCATCAGCGAGACCGACAGCCCGCCCGCGACGGTGCCGGTCAGCATCGAGCCCGCGAAACCCTCCCAGGACTTCTTCGGGCTGATCGAGGGAGCCATCGGGTGCTTGCCCAGCAGCACCCCGGCCGCGTAGCCGCCGGTGTCCGAAGCGACCACGCCGATCATGAAGCACAACGCGCGGAACGCCCCGTCCTCCGGCACCGCGAGCATCGCCGCGAACGCCGCGAACATCGGCACATAAGCAGCGGTGAGCACCGAAGCCGACACGTCGCGCAGATAACCGTCCACGCCCAGCCGGAACCGCCACGCCAGGCAAGCCAGCGTGGTGATCGCGAAACCGACCAGCAAACCGCGCAGGCCGAACGGCCAGGACAACCACACCATCAGCTGGCCACCGGCCAGCACCGGCAGCAGCGAAACCCGGATGCCTGCGCCGCGGCGCAACGCGCCCGCCAGCTCCACGGTCGACACCGCCGCGGCCACCGCGACGATGCCGATGAACAACTGCCGCAACATCAGCAGCGACACGATGATCGCGGCGCCGAGCACCACGCCCACCGCGATCGCCGCGCGCAGGTCCCGGCCAGCCCGGGAAGGACGCGAGGGCGGGTCCGGTGCGGCAGCGGACATCCACGACTCACCTTCGCGCCGGCTGGTCGTCACCACGGCCCGCCAACGGCCGGCGCGCCGAAGGCGCGGGACCACGCGGCCACCGGGAGCGGGCGGCGGCCACCCGGCCACGCGGGCGCCACCGGCGAAGGCGGCCCGGCAGCCGCGAACCACAGTTGCAAGACAGCCTCTCAAACTTCGAGGAGCTCGGCTTCCTTGTGCTTGACCAGCTCGTCGATCTGGGCCGTGTAGCGGTGCGTGAGGTTCTCCAGCTCCTTCTCGCCGCGCGTGCCCTCGTCCTCACCGGCCTCGCCGTCCTTGACGATCCGGTCGAGCTCCTCCTTGGCCTTGCGCCGGATGCTGCGCACGCTGATCCGGCCCTCCTCGCCCTTCTGCTTGGCGAGCTTGGCCATCTCCTTGCGGCGCTCCTCGGTCATCTGCGGAATCGCGATCCGGATGAGCTGGCCGTCGTTGCTCGGGTTGACGCTCAGGTCGGAGTCGCGGATGGCCTTCTCCATCGCGCCCAGCTGGCTGGCGTCGTACGGCTTGATCACGACCAGCCGCGCCTCCGGCACGTTGATGCTGGCCAGTTGGTTCAACGGAGTCGGCGAACCGTAGTAGTCGACGACGATGCCGGAGAACATGGCGGGATTGGCACGGCCGGTGCGAACCGTGGCAAGGTCGTCCTTGGCCACCTGCACCGCCTTCTGCATCTTCTCCTCGCCTTCGAGAAGAGTCTCGTCGATCACGGCTGCTCCTTAAGGTGTGCCGGCCGATGTGCGCTGCTCGCCGCGCGGCGCTCCGGTGCCGCAGACGGCCCGATCAGGATCCCAGCACGCTCACACGGGCGCTGCGGCCGGGGTGCTGACCAGGGTTCCGATCTTCGCACCACGCACCGCGCGGGCGATGTTGCCCTCCTGCAGGAGGTTGAAGACCAGGATGGGCATCTGGTTGTCCATGCACAGGCTGAACGCGGTCGCGTCGGCGACCTTGAGCCCTCGCTCAAGAACCTCGCGGTGGCTGATGCTCTCGAACCGCTCAGCGGCCGGGTTGGTCTTGGGGTCCGCAGTGTAGACACCGTCCACCCCCTTGGCCATGAGCACCACCTCGCAGCCGATCTCCAGCGCACGCTGCGCCGCGGCGGTGTCGGTGGAGAAGTACGGCATCCCGGTGCCTGCGCCGAAGATGACCACGCGGCCCTTCTCCATGTGCCGGATCGCGCGGCGCGGGATGTAGGGCTCGGCGACCTGGCCCATCGTGATCGCCGACATCACGCGGGTGTCGATCTCGTGCTCGCGTTCCAGGAAGTCCTGCAGCGCCAGGCAGTTCATCACAGTGCCGAGCATGGACATGTAGTCGCCGCGGGCGCGTTCCATGCCGCGCTGCTGCAGCTCAGCGCCGCGGAAGAAGTTGCCGCCGCCGATGACGACGGCGACCTCGATGCCGCCGGCCACGACCTCGGCGATCTGCCGCGCGACGGTGCCCACCACGTCCGGGTCGACGCCGACCGCGCCGCCGCCGAACATTTCACCGCCCAGTTTGAGCAGCACACGCCCATAGCCGTCGTACGACAGGCCGTCGTCGGTCACTGGGTTCCTCCCGAGAGGCTGTTATTCCACGGTGCGCGCCGGGCATCGCGCGCCCTGCGCGAACGCCCCGCCCGCCGGTGCGGCGGAGACGGGGCGTACAACGTCGCCGCGCTCGCCGCCGGCGCTGCGGGCGCCGGCGGCGAGGTCGGCGGGACCACGCCGGAGACGGATCACCGAGCCTGCAGGGCTCAGGACTGGCCGACCTCGAAGCGCGCGAACCGGGTCACGGTCACGCCCGCCTCGTCCAGCAGGTCCTTGACGGTCTTCTTGTTGTCCTGCACCGAAGGCTGGTCGAGCAGCACGTTCTCCTTGAAGAACCCGTTGAGCCGACCCTCGATGATCTTGGGGAGGGCCTGCTCCGGCTTGTTCTCGGCGCGGGCGGTCTCCTCGGCGATGCGGCGCTCGTTGGCCACCACGTCCTCCGGGACCTCGTCCCGGGTCAGGTAGCTCGCCCGGAGCGCGGCGACCTGCATCGCGGCGTTGCGGGCGGCCTCCTCGGAGGAACCGGTGTACTCGACCAGCACGCCCACCTGCGGCGGCAGGTCCGCGGCGCGGCGGTGCAGGTAGGTGGAGACCTGGCCGTCGAAGATCGCGACCTTGCTCAGCTGCAGCTTCTCGCCGATCTTCGCGGCGAGGTCCTGCACGGTCTGGTCGACGGTCTTGTCGTCCAGCGGCGCGGCCTTGACCGTCTCCAGGTCCGAGGAGTTCGCGGCCTTGGCTGCCTGCACGATCCGGCCCGCGAGCTGCTTGAACTCGTCGTTCTTGGCGACGAAGTCGGTCTCGCTGTTGAGCTCGATCAGCACGCCGTCCTCGGCGGCGACCAGACCCTCGGCCGCGGAGCGCTCGGCGCGCTTGCCGATGTCCTTGGCGCCCTTGATGCGCAGGGCCTCCACGGCCTTGTCGAAGTCGCCGTCGGCTTCGCCCAGGGCCTTCTTGCAGTCCATCATGCCGGCGCCGGTCAGGTCGCGGAGCTTCTTGACGTCAGCCGTAGTGTAGTTCGCCATCGTGCGTTGTCCGTCCTTCTTCGGAAGTTGTGCACAGCGGGAAGAGGTCCGGGGCCGCAGCGGCGGCACGCCGCTCGCGTGGCCGCGCGCGAGTCCCCGGTGCGGATGCGTTGCGGCGGCGCGGGCGGGCTCGCCCGCGCCGCCGCGGCCACCAGTGTGGCCGTTGAACTCGGCGCCCGCGCCGATCACCCGATCGCACGGACGACCGGCGCGGGGCGGATCAGGACTGAGCGGCCTGCTCGTTGCTCTGCGGCGTGCTCTCGCCCTCGCTGGAACCGGTGGTCAGCAGCTCCTGCTCCCACTCGGCCAGCGGTTCCTCACCGGCGCCGGGCTGCGGCTTGTCCTCGCCCTCGACCGCGCCGTTGCTGCGGCCGCTGCGGGACATCAGGCCGTCCGCGACACCGTCGGCGAGCACGCGGGTCAGCAGCGCGGCGGACCGGATCGCGTCGTCGTTGCCCGGGATCGGGTAGTCGACCTCGTCCGGATCGCAGTTGGTGTCCAGGATCGCGACCACCGGGATGCCCAGCTTGCGGGCCTCACCGACGGCGATGTGCTCCTTCTTGGTGTCCACGATCCAGATCGCGCTGGGGACCTTGGACATGTCGCGGATGCCGCCGAGGGTCTTCTCCAGCTTGTCCTTCTCGCGGGTCAGCATCAAGATCTCCTTCTTGGTGCGACCCTCGAAACCACCGGTCTGCTCCATGTTCTCCAGCTCCTTGAGCCGCTGGAGACGACGGTGCACGGTCTGGAAGTTCGTGAGCATCCCGCCCAGCCAACGCTGGTTGACGTAGGGCATGCCGACCCGCAGGGCCTGCTCGGCGATGGCCTCCTGGGCCTGCTTCTTGGTGCCGACGAACAGGATCGTCCCGCCGTGCGCGACCGTCTGCTTGACGAAGTCGTAGGCCCCGTCGATGTAGGACAGGGTCTGCTGCAGGTCGATGATGTAGATGCCGTTGCGCTCGGTGAAGATGTAGCGCTTCATCTTCGGGTTCCAGCGCCGGGTCTGGTGCCCGAAGTGCACGCCGCTGTCGAGCAGCTGCTTCATGGTGACGACGGCCATGGCCTTGTTCGCACCTCGTGTGTCGGGCGCGCCGCCGGGGCGGCGCGCGATTCGGTTGCCGCGGCAGGCCGGGTGACCTGCCGCCCTGGTGTCCGCACCGGTTTCCCCACCCGGGCCGGCTTCTGCCGGTCCGGGACCGCGAGGTCGCCGCTGCGCATCGGGCCCGTGCACCGCTCCGCCGACCGCGCCCGGCCGTACCGGACATGCGGTGATCGATGGAAGAACGGTTATTTCGGTTGCCCGATGTCGACGCGCGGACACGCGAAGTCGGATCGTGCGCACACGAAACCGCGATTGCAGTGTACTCGACGTGCAAACCCCGCACCGTTGAGGTAGCGGATTGTCCACAGGCCCTCGGCCGGTCCACAGATTCCGGAACGGACCCTGTCCCGCCGGTCCGCAGCGGGCCACCTTGGAAGCATGTTGATCGCCGATAGGTGCCGCGCATGGTCCGCCGCGCTCGGCCTGGTGTCGCCGCTGCTCGTGCTGCTGATGCTGCCCGCAGCCGGAGTAGCGCAGCGAACATCACCGGCAACGACCGAGCCCGCACCGGAATTCATGCGGCCGCTGGCGTCCGCGGCGCCCGTGCTGCGGCCGTTCGAGCCGCCCAGCAGCGAGTTCGGTCCCGGCCACCGGGGAGTCGACCTGGCCGGTGCGGCCGGCGAGCAGGTGCGCTCGGCAGGCGCGGGCACCGTGCGCTTCGCGGGCGTGCTCGCCGACCGGCCGGTCGTGTCGATCGAGCACTCCGGTGGTCTGCGGACCACCTACGAACCGGTGCGCGCCACCGTTCAGGCCGGGCAGGCGGTGGCACCCGGCCAGCCGATCGGGGCGCTGGACCCCGGGCATCCGGGCTGTCCGGCGGATGCGTGCCTGCACTGGGGCGTGCGGCGCGGGCCGGAATACCGCGACCCGTTGGGCTTGCTCGGCGGTGGCCGGGTGCGGCTGCTGCCGTGGGACGCGGCGGATCAGGTCACTGCTGTGGCTCGGTGAGCTTGCTGCGCAGCCGCAGCACGGCCCGGGTGTGCAGCTGGCAGACCCGGGACTCGGTCACGCCGAGCACCTTGCCGATCTCGGCCAGCGTCAAGTTCTCGAAGTAGTACAGGGTGACCACGACCCGGTCCCGGTCGCTGAGCCGCTCGACCGCCTCCGCGAGTTGCCTGCGGCTGTCCCGGTCCACCAGCGCCGCGACCGGATCCTCGGCCCGATCGTCGGGCAGCGTCTCGGCCAGCGATGCGGTGCCCTTGCCCGCGCTGATCAGGTCGTCGAGCGCGACCACGCTGGTCATCTGCAGCTGCGCGAACAGCTCGCGCAGCTCGTCCGGGGAGACTTCGAGCTCGTCGGCGACCTCGGTGTCGGTCGCAGTGCGCTGCAACTTCGCTTCCAGCCGTTCCAGTGCGCGTTCCAGATCGCGCGCTCTGCTGCGCACCGAGCGCGGCACCCAGTCCTGCGCGCGCAGGTCGTCCAGGATCGCGCCGCGGATGCGTTGCATGGCGTAGGTCTCGAACTTCAGGCCGCGCTCCGGCTCGAACTTCTCGATCGCGTCGACGAGTCCGAAGATGCCGGACTGGATCAGGTCGGAGACCTCGACGTGCGACGGAAGGCCGGTGCCCACGCGCCCGGCCACGTACTTCACCAGCGGCGCGTAATGCAGCACCAACCGGTCGCGCAGCGAATGATCGCGATGCTCGCCGAACGCCTGCCAGAGCGCGACGATCCCCGCCTCGACCTCGTCGGCGCTGCGCTGGTCGTCCGCACCGACGAGGTAGGGCAACGACTGCGGTGAAGCGGTCGGCGCTTTGTCCCGGATGTTCCCGATGTCCCGGCCGTGGCCGATCTCCTGGCCGTTCGGGGCCCGGCCGTTCGCCGCGTCCCGGTCTTCCCCGGTTCGTGTTCCGCCACTTGATTGGGTGACGGTGTGTTCGCCGTTGCGGCTGCCGTTGACTCGGCGCCCGCCGGTCGAGGCGTTCGGATCGTGGCCGTCCGGGACGTCTTGCGGTGCCGGATCGCCGTGCTCGTACGGCTCCGACGTGGTCGATCTCGATGTCGCTTCCGCGGCCGCGGTGCGGGCACCGCCCCCGGCGTCGTCAGGAACGGGGGTGGGTTCGGTCATGGATCGCCTTCAGCCGGTCGACGGTCACGTGGGTGTAAAGCTGGGTCGTTGCGAGCGTAGCGTGACCAAGCAACTCCTGAACGCTACGGAGGTCCGCTCCCCCTTCGAGCAAATGGGTCGCGGCCGAATGGCGCAGGCCATGCGGTCCGATCTCGGTGGCTCCCGGCACCGCGTCGACCGCGTCGTGCACAACGCGGCGCGCAGCGCGCTGATCCAGCCGGCCACCGCGCACGCCGAGGAACACCGCGTCGCCCGAACGCTCGGTGCGCAGTTTCGGGCGACCGGCCGACAACCAGCGCCCGAGCGCTTGATCCGCAGGTACCCCGAACGGCACGGCCCGTTCCCGGTCACCCTTGCCCAGCACGCGCAGCAGACGCCGCTCGTGGTCGATCTCGGCCAGGTCCAGCCCGCACAGCTCGGAAACCCGCACCCCGGTGGCGTAGAGCAGTTCCAGCAGCGCGTGATCGCGCAGCGCGACTGGGTCACCCTGCTCAGCGCCGCCGGCCGAGGCCGCCATCGCCGAACCCGCCTGCTCGGCGCGCAGCACCGCGGGCAACGTCCGCTGCCGCGTCGGTGCGGCCAGCCGCGGGCCCGGGTCCGCGTCGAGCAGGCCGTCCCGGTGCGCCCAAGCGGTGAACGTGCGCGCCGAAGCCGCCCGGCGCGCGAGCGTCGCCCGGCCGATTCCCGTGGCATGTTGTCCGGCCAGCCACGACCGCAAGGCGGCGAGCGTCACCGTCTCCAGGCCGGGCTGCTCGTCCGAACCGGCGGCGACGCCATCCAGCAGGGACACGACATCACCGACGTAAGCGCGGACGGTGTGCGGCGACAATCCGCGCTCGGTCGCGAGATGCCGTTCGAAGCCGTCCACCGCCGTACCGAACGGGCCGGGGAGGTTCGCCCGTGCCGCGCGCAGGTCGGGCCGCGGGGTGGAGTCGGACGGTCTGCGAGCCATGCCGCAAACGCTCGTCGGTGGATGTGAACTGGTCAAGAGGGCCACGCCGTGAACAGGCTCGCATCCGGCAAACCGCGCCGACCGTCGAGCGCTCACCTGCTGTTTCTCATCCAGCCACCCTCCTTTCGCCGCACGAGTCCGGCGAGTTCCATTTCTGGCAACAATGCACGAACGGTGCGCAATGGAAGACCGCATTCGCGGGCAAGTTGCTCCGAACTCGCACCATCGCGAGCAATTACTGCATCATGCAGTTTTCTGGTGCACGGATCGAGTGCGTCGGAGCTGCGTGCCTGCGGTTCGGGATCGACCGGCGGCGCGGCACCGAGCGGGTTGATCATCTCGAGCACCTGCGCGGTCGAGGTGACCAGCACCCCCTTGCCGGAACGGATCATGTCGTGGCAGCCCACCGAGTTCGCCGAGGTCACCGGCCCGGGTAGGGCCATCAGCGGCAGGCCGAGCAGGTCGGTGGTGTTCGCGGTGTTGGCCGCTCCGCTGCGCGCACCGGCCTCCACCACCACCGTGCCCTGCCCGCAAGCGGCGATCAGCCGGTTGCGGACCAGGAAGCGATGCTTGCGCGGCGGAGTCCCGGGGGCGTACTCGCTGAGGACCACGCCTTGCTCGGCGACGCTGCGCAACAATCTGCCGTGACCGGCGGGATAGTCGACGTCGATACCGCAGGCGAGCAGGGCCACCGTGGTCCCGTCCGCGGCCAGCGCACCGCGATGCGCGGCACCATCGATGCCGTAAGCGGCACCGGAGACCACCGCGCACCCGGTCGACGCCAACCCGTGGCCGATCTCGGCCGCCAGGTGCTCGCCGTAGCCCGAGGCCGCACGCGCGCCGACCACCGCTGCCGAGAACCGCAGGGCCACGGACGGATCCGCCCGGCCCCGCGCCCACAGGGCCAACGGCTCCGCCACCCCCGCGACGCCGATCTCGGTCGCTGCCGCCAAGATCGCCACACGTTCCGCCGGCCACTCCGGATCCTCCGGAGTGAGCAACCGCGCGCCCGCGGCAGCACCGGCCGCCAACGCCGCCTCGCCGGAGACGTGCTCGCGGCGCGCCTCGACCTCGTCGGCTACGGGGGAAGGAGTCGTTCCCCGGCTGACCAGCAGGGCCGCGCGGACGACACCGTGCTCAGCCACGAACGCTCCGAGCGCGGGTGCCGGAGGCTCCGCGACCGCCGACAGGTACGCGCGCGCGACCCGTGTCGGATCGTGTTGATCCTGCGCAGACGACATGGTCATGTCACCTCCCGCCCGTCTGCTGCTAGTGCTGATGGATGAGCTGCCCGCGACTCGGAACCAGGTTGGCGGTGCCCCGGTGATTCCCGGCCGGAACCGGCACGACGATCGACTTCCGGGTCGTGCGGCGCGGTGTGCAGGTGCGATGGCGCAACACCCACCCACGGGCCGCCGAAGCCTTCGTTGCAATGCAAGAAGGAGTGGCGCGTTTCGGCCTGCTTGCACGGGCAGGTGCCCGGGCGCCGCCTTACCGCGTTCAATGGACACTCCTTTCCCGGAAATCGAGCGCGGACGCAACGTGTTCCGCGCTCGGCGCCGGGCTGGCGTCCAGATCGGCCAGCGTCCACGCCACCCGCAGGCACCGGTCTGCTCCGCGAGCCGTCACCGCACCGAGATCGAGCCCCCGGTCCAGCAACGCCGTGGTCGCCTCCGGCAGGGCGAACTCGCGCCGCAGCAGCGGCCCCGGCACCTCCCCGTTGGTCCGCCACCCGTGCGCGGACCAGCGCTCGGCGGCCAGCGCCCGCGCCCGGGACACCCGTTCCCGCACGACCTCGGTCGATTCCGGCTGCCGATCGGGTTGCATGGTCATCGCCGTGACCGGCCGCATCCGCACCCGCATGTCGACTCGGTCCAGCAGCGGCCCGGAAAGCTTGCCGAAATACCGCCGCCGCACCTGCTGCGAGCAACAGCAGTCGCTGTCCCGGGCCGGTGCGCACGGACACGGATTCGTCGCCAGCACCAGTTGGAACGCGGCCGGGTAGCGCAACGTGCCGTCCCGGCGGGACAACCGCACCTCGCCGTCCTCCAACGCGGTGCGCAGTGCTTCCAGCCGTTTGGTGCCGAACTCGCAAGCCTCGTCCATGAACAACGTGCCGCGGTGCGCGCGGCTGACCGCGCCAGGCCGGGCCAGCCCCGCTCCGCCGCCGATCAGCCCCGGGATCGAGGTGGAGTGGTGCGGCGCGACGAACGGCGGATCGGTCACCAGCGGTGCCGCACCGGCGAGCTCACCGGCGACCGAGTGGATCGCGGTGACCTCCAGCGCTTCCTGCCTGCTCAACGTCGGCAGCAGGCCGCCGAGCCGCTGCGCCAGCATGGTCTTGCCGGTTCCCGGCGGGCCGACCATGAGCAGGTGGTGGCCACCGGCGGCGGCCACTTCCAGCGCCCACCGCGCCTCCGGCTGGCCGAGCACGTCCGCCAGGTCCGTCCTGGCCGCGGCGGATTCGTCCTGCTGGACCGGTTCCGCCGGGAAGTGGTCGAGTTCGCCTTGCTCCCGCAGCCACGCGATCACCTCCCGCAGGTGGGAGGCACCGAACACCTCGACGTCCTCGACCAGCTGCGCCTCCGCAAGACCGCTCGCAGGCACGATGGCGCGGCGCACGCCTTCCCGCCGTGCTGCGAGCAGCCCGGGCAGCAGCCCGCGAACCGAGCGGATGCGTCCGTCCAGCGCCAGTTCACCGAACAGCACCGTGCCTTCCAGCCGGTGCGGCGGCACCTGTTCCGCACCGGCGAGCACCGCGCACGCGAGCGCGAGGTCGTAAGAGGTGCCCGCTTTCGGCAGCGCCGCCGGCGACAGCGCCAGCGTCACGCAGCTCTTCGGCCAGTCCTCGCGGCAGTTCTGCACCGCCGCGCGGACGCGGTTCTTGGACTCCTGCAACGCCGTGTCCGGCAGGCCCAGCAGCTGCACGCTCGGCAGGCCGCCTTTGCGCACGTCCGCTTCGATCTCCACCAGCGCGCCGTCCACGCCGAACAGCGCGACCGCCCAAGTCCGTCGCAGCACCATTCAGAACACCCCCGGCAAATGCTCGAGGGACGGGCGCCCACGCGGCGGCCACAGGATCGAGATGACGTCGAAGCGGACCGGGCAGCCGGTGAGCTCGCGCTCCGCGAGCCACGCGCGCGCCAGTTCCCGCAGCCGCCGCACCTTGTTCGGCCCCACCGCGTCCAGCGGCGCCCCGTAGTCGACGCCGGATCGGGTCTTGACCTCGCAGAAGATCGCCTGTTGCCCGTCGGTCGCGACGATGTCGAGTTCGCCCTGCGGGCACCGCCAATTCCGCACCAGCACCGCCAACCCCTGCCGCTGCAGGTGTTCGGCCGCCAGCCGTTCACCTGCGCGCCCCAGCGCGTGCTTGCCGTATCCGTCCACATCGGACAAGGCGCCGAGCAGCGGGCTGTAATCGAGCGTTCGAGCCATGGTTTCCCTCCGGGAATGCGAGGCGGAACGCGGCAGCGGAGAAACCGAACCGCGCAACGACCCCGATCACCCGGGGCCGCCATCTCCAAACTGCCCCGCGGCGCGCAGCGCCACCAGACTCAATTGGGAAATCTGTGGATGAACAGCAAGCCTGTGGACAACTCACCGGGCGAGCCCGCGCAGCAAAACGGGCGGCCGCCCACGGCGACCACCCGTTTTCCCCAGCAGGTGCGGCGGCCGAACCGGCCGCGGACAGCCTCAGCTCCCGAACGGACCGTTCTCCGGCAACCGCAGATCCGGCTTGTCCAGCTCCTCCACGTTCACGTCCTTGAACGTGATCACCCGGACGTTCTTGACGAACCGCGCCGGCCGATACATGTCCCAGACCCACGCATCCGACATCGCGACTTCGAAGTAGACCTCCGAGTCGGAATTGCGGACCTGCACGTCCACCGCATTGGCCAGGTAGAAGCGCCGCTCGGTCTCCACGACGTAATTGAACTGCCCGACGATGTCGCGGTACTCCTTGTAGAGCTGCAGCTCCATCTCGGTCTCGTACTTCTCGAGATCCTCGGCGCTCATCGCAGTGCGGGCCGCCCTTCTAGATCGCCGTTGCCCTTACGTTCCCCCATTGTCCACCACATCCTCGTCCGAAGCATCGAACAAACCGGGCTTACTGGTCACGGTGCGTGGCGAGCGCATGCCGTGCAGGCGCGCGGCGCCGACGACGTTCGAATAGCACCAGCGGTGCTCCGGACTCGGCCCGTGCTCCTCCAGCCGCGCCGTGTGATCCGGCGTGCAATAGCCCTTGTGCTCGTCGAGGCCGTACATCGGCAACCGCTCGTGCAGCTCGCGCATGATGCGGTCGCGGGTGACCTTCGCCAGCACCGAGGCCGCCGCCACGCACGCCGCGACCAGATCGCCCTTGAGCACCGCCACGCTCGGCGCCGCGAGCCCCTGCACTCGAAAGCCATCGGTGAGCACGTAGCCCGGGTGCACCGGCATCCGCGCCACCGCCCGGCGCATACCTTCCAGGTTCGCCACGTGGATGCCCAGCGCGTCGACCTCCTCGGGCGGGATGACGACGACCGAGGACGCCACCGCGCGGCGGGTGATCACCTCGTAGAGCCGCTCCCGCTCCGCCTCGGCGAGCACCTTGGAATCGGTGAGCCCGGCGAACCGCTTGCCGTCCCCGGCCTTGAGCACGCACGCCGCCACCACCAACGGCCCGGCGCACGCGCCGCGACCGGCCTCGTCGACGCCGGCCACCGGCCCGAGCCCGCTGCGGTCCAGCGCGCTCTGCAGCGCCCAGTTGCCGCTGCTGCGGCGGATCACCGGCCGTGGCGGCCGCCATTCCGCCGCAGCGGGCGCGAACCGCGCCCCCACGGTCAGTGCCGCCTCCGGGCACGCCGGTCGGACACCACGGCGGTGACCCGCCGGCCCGCCCACAACACCGGGAACGCCGCGGCGAACCCGACGCCTGCGGGCACTCCTGCCTGCCACGCGGGCGCGCCCAGCGCGTCGGCCTGCGGATTCGGTTCGGGGATGCTCTGCCAGCGCGTCGGCGGCAGCACGATGACCTGCGCCTTGCCGATCACGTTGTCCACCGGGACGGTGCCGTTGACGCCACCGCCGCCTTGGTACCGCGAGTCCTGCGAGTTCCCGCGGTTGTCGCCCTGCACCCACAAGCGTCCCTGCGGCACCGTCACGGGCGCGAACGCCTCGTGCCGTTCCCCCTCGCCGGGCTCCCAGTAGACGTAGGGCTCATCGAGCGGCTTGCCGTCGACCAGCATCCGGTTCTGCGGGTCGCAGCACGACACGGTCTGGCCGCCGGTGGCGATCACCCGCTTGACGAAGTCCTTCTCGTCCGGCGACCCGAAGCCGAGAAGCGACAGCGCGCCCTGGAAGAAACCGGCGACCGGGTTCGACGCCTCCGGCACGTTGAACTCGTTGTTGCCCCAGGTCTCCGGCCCGCGGAACACGACGACGTCGCCGGGTTCCGGGTCGGTGAACCGGTAGGACACCTTGTCCACCAGCACCCGGTCGTTCTGGCAGCCGTCGCAGCCGTGCAGCGTCTGCTCCATCGACTGGGACGGGATGACGTAGACCCGGGCGAGGAAGGTCTGGATGAGCACCGTGAGCACCAGCGCGGTGACGATCAGGATCGGCAGCTCGCGCCAGAAGGAGCTCTTCCGCTCCCGCTTGCGGCGGGAGCGCCGCCCGAAGCGGCCCTTGCCGCCGCCTTCGCGGTTGTCGGCAGGCCCTTCCTGGGGCTCTTCCTCTGGTCCGGTGGAGCGCATGACGTCGGCCACGCGGCCAGGCTACTGGAACGGCACCGGCGCCCGGCGCGCTCCCCCTGCGCGCGCCCGGTCCGTCCGGATCGCCCAGGAAACCGGATGACGTGCGAATTCGCCGATCATTGAGCGCTCGCGCGGAGTTCGACCGGTCCGCGGCGGGGTGCGATGCGGCTCATCCCATCCCGTCGTTCACTCAAAAGTGGATCAGTGCGCGCGAAAACGGCCCGGATGCCGCAGCACCCGGGCCGTTTCCGGAATCCTCGCCGCTAGCGCGGGCTCAGGAGGAGACGGGCTCGCGCCGCTCCTTGATCTTGGCGGCCTTGCCGCGACGCTCGCGCAGGTAGTACAGCTTCGCCCGGCGGACCCGGCCGCGGGCAGCGACCTCGATCTTGGCGATGTTCGGGCTGTGCACCGGGAAGGTGCGTTCCACGCCGACACCGAAGGAGATCTTGCGGACGGTGAAGGTCTCCCGGACACCGTCGCCCTGGCGCCGGATCACAGCGCCCTGGAAGACCTGGTTCCGCTCGCGCGAACCCTCGATGACGCGGACGTAGACCTTCAGCGTGTCGCCAGGCCGGAAGGCCGGGATGTCGGAACGCAGCGACTGGGCGTCCAAAGCGTCCAGGGTGTTCATCGGTGGTCCGTCCTCATCCGTGTCGTAGGCACCCGTGTTCTCGCGCTCCATGGCCCGGCCTGACCGCGGCCACCGCCTGACACGGGGGTGAGCTTGCATTGGTGCGCGCCAGCACAGAATCCGGCTGCAGCAACCGGTCAAGTGTGCCAGACGCGCAGGCAGCCGCCGGAACTGGCCCCGGTGCAGCGGGTGCGATCTCAGTCGTTCCCCTGCTGCGCGGAGTCCTCCGGGGACTGCGCCTCGTCCGCGCCCAGTGTATCCAGCAGCGCCCGGTCCTTGACGTCCAGGGCCTCCGGTGGCAGTGCCGCCAGCAGGTCCGGGCGGCGTTCGCTCGTGCGCCGCAGCGCCTCATCGCGGCGCCACCGCGCGATCGCGGCGTGGTTGCCGGAACGCAGCACGTCCGGCACGGCACGCCCGCGCCAGACCTCCGGGCGGGTGTAGCTGGGGCCTTCGAGCAGGCCGTCGGAGAAGGAGTCCTGCTCCGCGGAGGCGGGATTGCCCAGCACGCCCGGCAGCAACCGGGCCACCGACTCGATCATGGTCAGCGCCGCGACCTCACCGCCGACCAGCACGTAGTCGCCGATGGAGACCTCTTCGACCGGCATCCGGCCGGCCGCGTCCTCGACCACCCGCTCGTCGATGCCCTCGTAGCGGCCGCAGGCGAACACCAGCCACGGTTTCGCCGCCCAGCGGACCGCCGTCGACTGCGTGAACGGACGCCCCGCCGGCGTCGGCACGACCAGCGTCGGCTGCTCCGCGCCGGAACCGCACACCGCGTCCAGGGCTTCGCCCCACACGTCCGGTTTCATCACCATTCCCGGACCGCCGCCGTAGGGGCTGTCGTCCACGGCGCGGTGCACGTCGTGGGTCCAGTCCCGCAGGTCGTGCACCCCGACGGAGATCTTCTCGCGTTCGATCGCCTTGCCCAGCAAGGCCTGCCGCAACGGGGCCAGGTACTCGGGAAAGATGGAAATGACGTCAATGCGCAACGCTTGCGTTCCTTAGCGCTGGATGGCCTGACCTGCTCGGTCAGCCTTCGAGCAGCCCCTCCGGCGGGTCGAGCACGACCCTGCCCTGGGCGAGATCGACCTCGGGCACGATCTCGGAGACGAACGGCACGAGCTTCTCCTCGTCCTGCGGCGTACCCACGGACAGCAGCTCGCCGGCCGGGGTGTGCAGCACTTCGCGCACCACGCCGACCTCTTCGCCGGTCACCAGGACCACGCGGAGCCCTTCCAGCTCGTGGTCGTGGAACTCGTCCGGATCCGCGGTGGGTTCGAGCTCGTCCGAACCCACCGTCAGCAGCGATCCGCGCAACTGCTCGGCCGCCTCGCGGCCGGAGACTTCCTCGAAAACGACCAGCAGCCGCCCGGCGTGCGGCCGGGCGGCTGCGACGGTGAGCGTGGCCGGGGCGGCCGTCGCCCGGCGCTGGACGCCGAGCACCGCGCCCGGCGCGAACCGCAGCTCGGGGCTGTCGGTGCGCACCTCGACGACGACCTCGCCGCGCACGCCGTGCGACTTGACGACCTTGCCCACGGCCAGCGCAGGACCGCTCATGGTCAACGGTCGGTGTCGACCACGTCGACCCGGATGCCGCGACCGCCGATGCCGGAGATCACGGTGCGCAGCGCGGTCGCCGTGCGACCGCCGCGACCGATGACCTTGCCGAGGTCGTCCGGGTTCACGTGGACTTCCAGGGTGCGGCCGCGCCGAGTCGTGAGGAGCTGGACGCGGACGTCGTCGGGGTTGTCGACGATGCCGCGCACCAGGTGTTCGAGCGCGTCCGCTAGGACCGTCACGCCTGGCCGTCCTCGGACTTCTGCTCCTCGGCGGCGGCTTCGGCGGTGTCCGCCTCGGCCTTCTTGCCGCCCTTCTTCTTGGGCGTGACGGCCTCGGTGGTCGGTTCCTCACCGGCGGCCGCGAGCGCGGCGTTGAACAGGTCCTGCTTGGAAGGCTTGGCCTCCGGCGTCTTCAGCGTGCCCTCGGCGCCCGGCAGGCCCTTGAACTTCTGCCAGTCACCGGTGACCTCCAGGATGGCCTGCACCGGCTCGGTCGGCTGCGCGCCGACGCCCAGCCAGTACTGCGCCCGATCCGAGTTGACCTCGATGCGGCTCGGGTTCTCCTTCGGGTGGTACTGCCCGATCGTCTCGATGTCCCGGCCGTTCCGGCGGGTGCGCGCGTCGGCGACGATGATGCGGTAGTGCGGCTCGCGGACCTTACCGATCCGCGCCAGCTTGATCTTCACAGCCACGGGTGCTGGTGCTCCTCAGACTCTCGTTCGTGCTCGGGGAGCATGTCGAGCCGTGTGGGGAAAACGGTGTTCCATGCTCATACGTAGACGGCCGCGGACGGTGAGAGGGACCGCCGCACGGCGAACAGTCGACAATTGTGCCAGACGCCGGTTTCCCCGCCGCAGCAGGCTCCCGGCGGCCTAACCGAGAACGCCGAGCGAGAGCAGCAGCAGACCCAGCGCGGGCAGGAAGTTGTTCACCTGGTGCGCGACCACGCTGGCGGTGAGGCGGCCGGTGAGCATCCGCGCCACGCCTATCGGTACCGCGATCACCAGCAGCAGCGCGGTCCGCTCCGGCTCCAGGTGCCCGATCGCGAACAGCGCCGTGCACAGCACGAAAGCGCTGATCTGGCTCCACCGCAGCCGGTCCATCGCGCCCCACAGCAGGCCCCGGTACAGCAGCTCCTCGCAGATCGGCGCGATCAGCCACACGTGCAGGAACAGCAGCACCGCCAGCGAAGGCGACAGCCGCACCCCGTCCAGCAGGCTGCTCACGGTCGAAGTGGCGTTGTCCGGGCCGACCCACCGGATCCAGATCATCGAAGCCGCGGTCGTGGTGATCATGCCGAAGGCGCCGACGGTCAGCCCGGTCCGGATGTCCCACCAGTGCAGGTTCAGCCCGAAGTCCAGCCGCGGCCCGTTCCCGCGCAGCACCGTGATCAGCACCGCGACCGCGCCGGAGAGCAACGTCGGCACCATCATCATCAACACGATCAGGGGGCCGTCACCGCTCGGCTTCCCGTAGATCGCGGGCAGCACCACCGAAGTCAGGATGAACACGGCTTCGGCGAAGAAGAACGCGCCGAAGCCCCAGCGGTGATCGGGCCGGGCGGAGCCGGGACGGTCGGCTTGCGCGGTCGCGCTCGCGGAAGCGGTGGTTCCCGCGCCTCCGGCCTCCGCCGCGCCGTCGGGGAAGTCGGGGTTCGGTACCTGCACGGGCGCCTCCGTCTCGGGCGAACGGCATCCGGGTCGCTCGCGGCGGGCCATGGCGGAACCGCCAGATTACCTTCGCGCTTTCCTGCCGAGCATCCGAAATCGGATGCGGGTCAGCCGACGACCGCGCCCCGCAGCACGATGCGCCGAGGATGCCGCAACGCCGCGAGGTCCTTGCGGGGATCGTCGTCGTAGCACAGCAAATCGGCCACCGCGCCGTGCTGCAAGCCCCCGTACCCGAGCCATTCCCGGGCCGACCAGGACGCCGTGCCCAACGCTTCCTCCGCGGAGAGCCCCACGCGGTGCAGCGCGAGCACTTCGTCGACGAGCACGCCGTGCTCGATGCCGCCGCCCGCGTCGGTTCCCGCGTAGACCGGCACGCCGGCTTCGACCGCCTTGGCCACGGTCGCGTCGCCGCGCTCGTACAGCGCGGTCATGTGCGCGGCGTAGTCGGGGTACTTGCTCGCCGAAGCGGCGAACGACGGGAAGTTCTCGATGTTGACCAGCGTCGGCACCAGCGCGGTGCCGTGCCGGGCCATCAGCTCCACGGTGTCGTCGGTGAGCCCGGTGCCGTGCTCGATGCAGTCGATGCCCGCTCGCAGCAGGCCCGGCAGCGCTTCTTCGCCGAAGACGTGCGCGGTGACGCGGGCGCCGTGCGCGTGCGCGACCTCGATCGCTTCGGTCAGCGCCCCGTCGCTCCACAGCGGGGCGAGGTCCCCTGCGGAGCGGTCGATCCAGTCCCCGACCAGCTTGACCCAGCCGTCGCCGTACTCGGCCTGCTCGGCCACGGCGCGCGGCAGCTCGGACTCGTCCTCGAGCTGGTCGGCCAGGTACGGGATGTAGCGCTTCGGCTTCGCCAGGTGCCGCCCGGCGCGGATGATCCGCGGCAGATCGGTGCGCTCCTGCAGCGGCCGGGTGTCGATCGGCGCGCCGCAGTCGCGGATGAGCAGCGTGCCCGCGTCCCGATCGGTCTCGGCCTGCTGCACGGCAACGTCGAGTTCCACCGGGCCTTCCGGCCCGATGCCGACGTGGCAGTGCGCGTCCACCAGGCCCGGCAGCACGTAGCCGCCGTCGAACACGGTCGTCGCGCCCGGAATCGGCTGATGACTGATCAGACCGTCCTGCAGCCAGAGGTCACCGGTCTCACCGCCGGGCAGCAGGACCCCGCGCAGGTGCAGCGCCGCGCTCATTTCTTCTTCTTGCCGCCGAAGTTCAGCTTGGACGGGTCGAAGCCCGATGGCAGCTCGTTGAGCCCGCCCTCCAGCTTGGACATGTCGGGACCACCCGCACCGCCGGGCGGCAGCCCGGGCATTCCGCCGGGCATCCCACCCGGCATCCCCTTCATGCCCTTCGGCGGCGTCGGGCCCTTGTTCTTGCCCTTGCGGTTCTTGCCCTTGCCCTTCTTGCCCTTCTTGCCGCCACCGCCGCCGCCGAAGCCGCCGAACTGGCCGGCCATCGACTGCATCATCTTGCGGGCTTCGAAGAACCGGTTCACCAGATCGTTGATGTCGCTGACGTTGACCCCGGAACCGCGGGCGATGCGCTGCCTGCGCGAGGCGTTGATGATCTTCGGGTCGTCCCGTTCGGCAGGCGTCATGCCGCGGATGATGGCCTGCAGCCGGTCCAGGTGCTTCTCGTCGAAGTTGGCCAGCTGGTCCTTCATGCCGTTCGCGCCCGGCAGCATCCCGAGCAGGTTCTGCAGCGGCCCCATCTTGCGGACCGCCTGCATCTGCTCCAGGAAGTCCTCCAGGGTCAGCTGCCCGGAGCCGAGCTTGGCCGCGGCCTGCTCGGCCTGGTCGGCGTCGAACGCCTGCTCCGCCTGCTCGATCAGGGTGAGCATGTCGCCCATGCCGAGGATCCGGCTGGCCATCCGGTCGGGGTGGAAGACGTCGAAGTCCTCCAGCTTCTCCCCGTTGGAGGCGAACATGATGGGCTGGCCGGTGACCTGCCGGACCGACAGCGCGGCACCACCGCGGGCGTCGCCGTCCAGCTTCGTGAGCACCACGCCGGAGAAGCCGACGCCGTCGCGGAACGCCTCGGCGGTGCTGACCGCGTCCTGGCCGATCATGGCGTCGACCACGAACATGATCTCGTCGGGGCTGACCGCGTCCCGGATGTCCGCGGCCTGCTGCATCATCTCCTCGTCGACGCCGAGCCGGCCGGCGGTGTCGACGATGACCACGTCGTGCTGGGCGCGCTTGGCCTCGTCCAGGCTGCCGCGGGCCACCCCGATCGGATCGCCGACGCCGTTGCCCGGCTCCGGCGCGAACACCGGCACGCCCGCGCGCTCACCCACGACCTGGAGCTGGTTGACCGCGTTCGGCCGCTGCAGGTCGCACGCCGCCAGCATCGGGGTGTGGCCCTGACCCGCGAGCCACTTGGCGAGCTTGCCCGCGAGCGTGGTCTTGCCGGAACCCTGCAGCCCGGCCAGCAGGATCACGGTGGGCGGGTTCTTGGCGTATTCCAGGCGGCGGGTCTCGCCGCCGAGGATGCCGACCAGCTCCTCGTTGACGATCTTGATGACCTGCTGGGCCGGGTTCAGCGCGGCGGAGACCTCCGCTCCCTTGGCCCGGTCCTTGACACCCGCGATGAACGCGCGCACCACCGGCAGCGCCACGTCGGCTTCCAGCAGGGCGATGCGGATCTCTCGCGCCGTGGCGTCGATGTCGGCGTCCGAGAGCCGGCCCTTGCCGCGCAGGTTCTGCAGGACCGAGGTGAGCCGGTCGCTAAGGGTGTCGAACACGGGTTCTCGCCGCTCCTGAGTCGAGTGAGGTACCTGAGCGCTCCAGGCACCCGAGTGCTGCGGTACCTGAATACTTGGGATCGAGGGTAACCGGACCGCGCCCGCCCGAGGAGAACCGGCGGCCCGGAACGCCGCACCAGCAGCGGCGTTCCGGGCCGGGTCGGTTTCACGCGTGCTGCACAGCCGCAGCGCGCGGACTTGTTTCCGGCGGCGAGGACGCTCTCACGTCCTCGCCGGGATCAGGCGCGGTCCCGCGGGCGCTTGCTGGGACCGCGACCCGACTGCGGTGCGCGCTGTCCCTTGCGGGGCGGTCGGGGCTTGTCGCCGCGTCCGCCGCCGGGCCGCGGCCCGCGCCGGGCGAGCACTTCGCCGTCCGCGCGGCTGATCCGCAGCCCGCGCCCGGCGACCTGGGTCTTGCGCAGCTTGCGCAGCATCTCCTCGGGCAGCTCGGCGGGCAGCTCGACGAGCGTGTGGGCGTCGCGGATGTCGATGTGCCCGATGTGCTTGCTGTGCAGCCCGCCCTCGTTGGCCAGCGCGCCGACCAGCGCGCTGGGCGTCACGCGGTTCCGGCGGCCCACCTCGACGCGGTAGGTGTCGGTCTCCGGACCGGCCGGTTCGAACCCGCCGCCGCGGTTGCGGCGCTGCTTGTCCGGCTCCGGGTCCGGTTCCAGCAGCAGCGGGCGGTCGCCCTGCACCATGCTCGCCAGCGCCGCCGCGACCTGGGTGGCGGGCACCTCGTGGTTGCGCTCGTACTCCTCGACGAGCTTCTGGAACAGCTCCAGGTTGCCCTTCTGCAGCGTGTCGCTGATGTTCTGGGCGAACTTCGCGAGCCGCTGATCGTTGACCGCGTCGACGGTCGGCAGGTCCATCTGCTCGATGCTCTGGCGGGTGGCCTTCTCGATGGAGCGCAGCATGTGCCGCTCACGCGGGGAGACGAACAGGATCGCCTCGCCGCTGCGCCCGGCGCGGCCGGTGCGCCCGATGCGGTGCACGTAGGACTCGCTGTCGTGCGGGATGTCGTAGTTGAGCACGTGCGAGATGCGTTCGACGTCCAGCCCGCGGGCGGCCACGTCGGTGGCGACCAGCACGTCGATGCGGCCCTCGCGCAGGTGGCCGATGGTTCGTTCGCGCTGCGCCTGCGGCACGTCGCCGTTGATCGCCGCGGCGTTGAACCCGGCGGTCTGCAGCTTCTCCGCGAGTTCCTCGGTGAGCTGCTTGGTGCGCGCGAACACGATCATCGCGTCGAACTTCTCGACTTCGAGGATGCGGGTCAGCGCGTCCATCTTCTGCGGGCCGCGCACCGGGACGTAGCGCTGGCTGATGTTGGTGGCGGTGCTGGTGCTGGTCTTGACCGAGATCTCCACCGGCTCGCGCAGGTAGGACTGGCTGATCTTGCGGATCGCGCCCGGCATGGTCGCCGAGAACAGCGCCACCTGCCGCTGCTGCGGCACCGACTGCAGGATCCGCTCGACGTCCTCGATGAAGCCCATCCGCAGCATCTCGTCGGCCTCGTCGAGCACCAGGTGGTTCAGCGCGCTGAGGTTCAGCGAGCCCTTGTCGAGGTGGTCGATCAGCCGGCCGGGCGTGCCGACGACGACGTGCGCGCCGCGCTTGAGCCCGGCCAGCTGCGGGCCGTAGCTCTGGCCGCCGTAGATCGGCAGCACGTGGAAGCCGGGCAGGTGCTTGGCGTAGCGCTCGAACGCCTCGGCCACCTGGATCGCCAGCTCGCGGGTGGGCGCGAGCACCAGCGCCTGCGGGCCGGGGGCGTCCAGGTCGATGCGGCTGAGGATGGGCAGCGCGAACGCGGCGGTCTTGCCGGTGCCGGTCTGCGCGAGGCCCATCACGTCGTGGCCGTCCAGCAGCGGCGGGATGGTCTGCGCCTGGATCGGGGACGGGTTCTCGTAGCCCAGTTCGCCGAGCACCTTGCGCACCAGCGGGTCGAGCGCGAGGGCGTCGAAGCCGTTCCGGCTCGCGGCCTGGTCCGTCTGCTCGGCCTGCTCGGCCTGGTCAGCTTGCTCGGTCTGCTCGGCCGGTTCCGGATCGGTTGCGGGAGCGGATTCCGCTGCGGCCGGTTCGGCTTGCGCGGACTCAGCGGGCTGAGCGGATTCCGCTGTTCCGGGGGTTTCCGCGGCTTCCGCGGCGGTCGCGGTCGCGTCCGGCGCCGCCGGAGCTTCGGCGATCGCGGCCGGGAATTCCGCTGCCCGGTCGGAAATTACGTCCTCGGTTCGAGACATGGATGTAGCGAGTCTCCTCGGTCGGTGGTGGCCAGGGGCTGAACGGATGCGTCACACGGCCCTGCACCGCCGGCGTGCCCGCGGCGAGGCGCAACAGTCAGGTCCGAACGCAGCTCCGCCATCGACACCCGAGGGGCAGACGCCCGAGGGGCACGGGAGGTGCTGCTAGCGCAACTCAAGCCGCGCACACCTGGCACGCACACACACTGTTGCCAGTCACTCGCAGCTCGCTGTCTCAGCCAAGTGCGGCGTCGTACCGCCGCACCGTCACCGACCAGGATAGCGATCACCCCGCCCCGGCCCCGCACCCACCCGCGCCTTCGGGACGAATCTCACCTCGGCGTTCGCAGCTCGAGCCCGCGCTCGATGTCCTTGCGGGTGAACAAGAGCACATGCTGCCAACCCCGCAGCCGTCCGCCCGCGAGCAGCGTCCGATGCACTCGGTACGCCCGATGCACGTGCAGCCGGAACACGCGGCTGCGGATCAGCCTCCCCCGCGCCTCCTGGCCCGCCAGCGCTTCTTCCGGCCCGACGTGCAACCACACCAGCAAGCGGGGCCGCACGGTCAGCACGGCGAACAGCACGAGCATGAGCCGGGTGCCGCCGCGGGTCGACGGCTCGTGCGCCACGACCAGGCCGCGCGCGGTGCAGCAGAACCAGGCGATGCGCGCGCGGTGCACGGCGTGCACCAGCGGCCGGTACCAGCGGTAGGGCAGCTGCGCGGGCAGCGCGGCACGCAGCCGGGCGCGGACCTGCTCGGAGTCGAGCACGACGGTTCCCGCGGGAGCGGTGAGCCTGCGCAGCAGGGTGCTCTTGCCGGCTCCGGGCAGACCCGCGAGGACCACGAGGGCGCGGCGGGGCACGCGCACTGCGGGAGGTGGTCCCGCCATTGCGGCGGACTCGTCCGGAATGTCCACGACACGGCCAGGCTACGCGCAACGGATCTTGGCCGGAGCGAGCGGTCGCCGCCGTGGAAGCAGTCCCCGGGCGGCTCGCCCCCCTCGCGCGAGCCGCCCAGGGCTCCCCCATCCACCCCCAGGTCAGCCGGGTCGTCCCCCAGCGACGACCCGGTTCCCGACCCCCGGTCGCTCGTCCCCCAGCACGAGCGACCGCGCCGAGAGCGGTCCTCCGCCCACCGTCACCGGCGGTTCCCCCGGAGATCTCCGCCTCGGCACGGGCAGAAGTCTGCCGGTCCGGGCGGGCCCCGGTGACCCGTGAACCCCCGTGAGTACGGGTGCGTAGTGCTACGCATCCGCTTTGCGTGGTCTCCCGGGCAACCGCGCGAAAGCGCCGGGCGCGGACCTTTCGGCCCGCGCCCGGCGCGGTGTTGTGCGGCGGCAGGCTCAGATCGCGTCGTTGCCCGTTTCCCCGGTTCGCACCCGGGTGACGGAGTCGATCGCGGTGACCCAGACCTTGCCGTCGCCGACGCGGCCGGTGCGGGCGGCGGTCACGATGCCTTCGACGACGTCGTCCACTGCGGACTCCTCGGCCAGCACTTCCACGCGGGACTTCGGCACGAAGTCCACCGCGTACTCGGCGCCCCGGTAGACCTCGGTGTGGCCCTTCTGCCTGCCGTAGCCCTGCGCGTCGCTGACGGTCATGCCGAGCACGCCCAGTCGGGCCAGCGCTTCCTGCAACGGCTCCAGCCGGTCCGGCTGGACGATCGCGGTGACCAGCTTCATGGGTGGCTGCCCTCCAGCTCGCGTTCGGCGTCGTCGGCGCGCAACGGCGAGCGGGCGGAACGCCCGTCGCCGAAGTGGTACGCGGATTCGGCGTGCTCGGTTTCGTCGATGCCTTCGGCCTCGTCGTCCGGGCTCAGCCGGAATCCGACGAGCGCCTTGACGAGGTAGGCCAGCAGCAAGCTCAGCACGAACGAGTAGATCAGCACCGCGACAGCGCCCACGGCCTGCCGCCACAGCTGGTCGAAACCGCCGCCGTAGAGCAGCCCGTCCACCCCGGCGGGTGCCGAAGCGGAGGCGAAGAACCCGACCAGCAGAGTGCCGACCAGGCCGCCGACCAGGTGCACCCCGACCACGTCGAGCGAGTCGTCGTAGCGCAGCTTGTACTTCAGGCTCAGCGCCAGCGCGCACACCGCACCGGTGATCGCACCGACCGCGATGGCGCCCAGCGGGGTGACCGAGGAGCAGGCCGGGGTGATCGCGACCAGGCCGGCGATGATTCCGGAGGCGGCGCCGAGGGTGGTGGCGTGCCCGTCGCGCAGCCGCTCCACCAGCAACCAGCCCAGCATCGCGGCGCTGGTGGCGACCAGCGTGTTGACCAGCACCACGGCCGCAGTGCTGTCGGCGGCCAGCGCGGAGCCGCCGTTGAAGCCGAACCAGCCGAACCACAGCAGTCCGGCACCGAGCACCACGAACGGCAGGTTGTGCGGTTTGCCCGCCTGCTTCGGCCAGCCGGTGCGCCTGCCCAGCACCATCGTTAGCGCGAGCGCGGCGGCCCCCGCGTTGATGTGCACCGCGGTGCCGCCTGCGAAGTCGATGGCGGCGAGCCGGTTGGCGATCCAGCCGCCGACGGCGGTCACGTTGCCCGCGGCATCGGTCTCGTCGAACGCGAAGACCCAGTGCGCGACCGGGAAGTAGACCACGGCGGCCCACAGCGCGGCGAACAGCAGCCACGGGCCGAAGCGGGCGCGGTCGGCGATCGCGCCGGAGATCAGCGCGACCGTGAGGATCGCGAACATCGCCTGGAACCCGGCGAAGACCAGCGTCGGGATGGTGCCGGAAAGTTCATCCGGCCCGAGCAGGCCGCCGAGCCCGAAGAGTTCGGCGGGGTTTCCGAGCAGGCCCAGCCCGCCGAGGTCGGAGCCGAACGCCGCGGAGTACCCGAACAGCACCCACAGGACTCCGACGACCCCGATGCTGCCGAGGCTCATCATGAGCATGTTGAGCACACCGCGGGTGCGCACCATGCCGCCGTAGAAGAACGCCAGCCCAGGTGTCATGAGCAGTACGAGTGCCGCGCTGATCAGCACCCATGCGGTATCGCCTGAATTCACGTCGCCTCCCCGTGCGTACCGAGTCGAGCCCGCATCCTGGGGAAGGCGTGTTTCAAGTGTCCGTTTCTGCTGTTTCGCGGCCGTGAACCTTGGGCCGCGCGGTGTTACGGCGCGGTTGTCCCGTCACCGGCATGTTGCGCGCCGATCACCGACGGCACCTGCCGATCCCGGCCCGCGACCGCCCCGAGCACCGTTTCCCCAGCGCAGCAAACCATCAGCAGCACCAGGGGGGCGCTCCAGCCGCCGGTGGCTCCGTGCAGCACTCCGATCAGCAGCGGACCGGTCGCCGCGATCAGGTATCCGGCGCCTTGCGCCATGCCGGACAGCGCGACCGTGGTGTCGCTGTCCGGGGCGCGGAGCCCGAACAACGTCAGCGCCAAACCGAACGCGGCGCCTTGCGCCAAGCCCAGCACGACGGTGGCGGTCCAAACCACGGCAGTCCCGGGGGCGAGCAGTACCCCGGCGAAACCGAGCGCGGTGAGCACTCCCAACGCCATGGCCACCCAGCGCTGGTCCCGCAGCCGGCGGCACAGCACCGGGACCGTCAACGATCCGAGCGCCTGCACCGCGGCCTGCACACCGAGCAGCGCCCCGGCCGCTTCGGCGGACATGCCCTGGCTCTGCGCCATCGAAGGCAACCAGCCGAACACGACGTAGGCCATCAGTGACTGGGCACCCATGAAGCCGGTGACCTGCCAGGCCAGCCGGTTGCGCCACAGCAGTCCGGGCCGCACGACCCGCTGCCTGCTCACCGCACCGCGAAGGGCGAACGCGCACAGCAGCAGTGCCAGCAGCACCGGCACCGCCAGCAGGCCCAGCGGCAGCCGCCATGCGGAACCGAGCGCTCCGCCGAGCGGCACCACCACGCTCGCGGCCAGCGCTCCGCCGAGCGTGAGGCACATCGTGTACAGCGCGGTCACGCCCGGCACGCGGCTCGGGAAGTCCCGTTTGATCACGCCGGGAAGAGCGACGTTGGCGACCGCGATGCCCGCGCCGACCACGACGGTGCCCCCCACCAGCGCCCAAACCGACCCCGCGGCGCGCAGCAGGTTGCCCGCCAGCAGCACCACGAGGCAGCCGACGAGCACTCGTTCATCGCCGAAGCGCTGCCGCAACCGCGGCGCGACGAACGCGAAAACTCCCAGGCACACCGGCGGAAGCGTGGTCAGCACGCCGCCGAAGGTGCTGGAGAGACCGAGGTCTCCGAGGATCCGATCGAGCACCGGGGCCACGGCCGTCACCGGCGGCCGCAGCGCCAACGCCACCAGCACGACCAGCACCGAGGTTCCGATCGCGAACCGTTCCCGCAGCTGCGTCGTCACGGCACGAAGTGGAACATGCCGGTGCGTTGCGCGGAATGGCTCGGGCGCATCGTGATCGTCACCGCGAGTTCCGCGGCCGGTACTTCGCGCAGGTTCAGCTCAGCAGCGCGTCGACGAACGCGGCGGGCTCGAACGGTGCCAGGTGGTCCGCGCCTTCGCCGAGACCGACGAGCTTCACCGGCACGCCGAGCTCGCGCTGCACCTGGAACACGATGCCGCCCTTGGCGGTGCCGTCCAGCTTGGTCAGCACGATGCCGGTCACGTCCACCACGTCGGAGAACACCCGCGCCTGCGCGAGGCCGTTCTGGCCGGTGGTCGCGTCCAGCACCAGCAGCACCTCGTCGACCTGGGCGCGCTTTTCCACCACCCGCTTGACCTTGCCGAGTTCGTCCATCAGCCCGGTCTTGGTGTGCAGCCGGCCCGCGGTGTCGACCAGCACGGCGTCCACCCCGCTGTCCGTGGCGCGGGTGACGGACTCGAACGCGACGCTGGCCGGGTCCTGTCCCTCGTTGCCGCGCACCACCTCGGCGCCGACCCGGTCGCCCCAGGTGCCGAGCTGTTCGACAGCGGCGGCGCGGAACGTGTCGGCCGCGCCCAGCAGCACCTTGCGGCCGTCGGCGACCAGCACCCGGGCGAGTTTGCCGGTGGTGGTGGTCTTGCCGGTGCCGTTCACGCCGACGACCAGCAACACGGCGGGCTTGCCGCCGTCGGCCGGGTCGCCGTGCGGCAGGGCGCGCACGGAACGTTCCTGCTCGGTGGACAGCGCGTCGATCAGCACTTCGCGCAGCAGCGCCCGCGCGTCGTCGGCGGTGCGCACGCCGCGGGAGGCGATCTCGGTGCGGAGCCGTTCGACGATCTCGGTGGTGGTGGCCGCGCCGAGGTCGGCCATCAGCAGCGTGTCCTCGACCTCTTCCCAGGAGTCCTCGTCGAGGTCGCCCGCGCCGAGCAAGCCCAGCAGGCCCTGGCCGAACGTGGAGCGGGAGCGGGACAGCCTGCCGCGGAGGCGTTCCAGCCTGCCGGTGGTCGGCTCGATCTCCTCGACCTGTTCGGGGGCGGCCGGAGCCGGTTCCGGCGGTGCCTCGACGCGGCCCTGGTCGGGGACTTCGGCGGGGGCGGTCGTGTCCGAGGTTCCTGCTGCGGTCTCGTCGGTGGTGGCCGCACCCGTGGACGCGGTGCTGCCTGCCGGTTCGGCGGTTCCGGTGACGTCTTCGGTGGTGTCCGCGGCGGTGTCGGCCGGCTGGACCGCCGCGTCGGTCGTTGCCGAGTCGGTCGTTGCCGGTTCCGCGGTCGCGGTACCCGGGTCGGGCTCCTCGACGGCCGTCGCGCCCGCCGAAGGTTCGCGCGGCGTCCCCGTCTCGGCCTCGACCTCGGTCTCGGTCTCGGTCGGCAGCGGCACGTCCACGATGCCGCGCCGCTGGGTGTCCCTGGGCACGGCGGCGTCGTCGCCGACGGCGGGCTGCCCCTCGGTTTCGGTGCGCTCCTCGACCGGATGTTCCGCGGGCGCAGTGGCCGCGCCACCGCTGGAGAGGCTGATACCGCCGCCCGCCTGGTAGCCGCCACCGGTTTGGGAACCGCCGCCCGCTACCTGTCCGTCCTGCCGCTGCGCCTCCTGATCACGCAGGCTGATCCGGCGCCTGCGGGCCAGCAGCACGCCGGTGACCACGGCGAGCACCAGCACCACGAAGACGACGACGGCGATCAGAATCAGGTTCGAGGTGGACACCGGTCCATCCTCGCACCTGCGGATTCCGCTGGTGGAGGAGCCCCGCAGTGGGCGATTGACCAACAATGCGGCGAACTCGCTTGCGTCCCACGGCAGGGTGCAATAGACCACTGGGCATGTCCGCCAACCGGGTCGTCGGCTTGATCTCCGGAACGTCGATGGACGGCATCGACGTCGCGGTGGCCGAGCTGAACCCGGCCACGGCCGGAGAGGTCCAGCTGCGGCCGCTCGGCTGCACCGAGCTCCCCTATCCGCCGCGACTGCGGGAACGGCTGCTGGCCGCACTGCCTCCGCAGCCGTGCGACGCGCGGGAGCTGTGCGTGCTCGACACCGAGGTCGGACGCGCGTTCGCGCAGGCCGCCCGCCAAGGCATCGCCGAGTTCGGACCGGCGGACCTCGTCGCCTCGCTCGGCCAGACGCTCTACCACTGGGTCGATGCCGGGCGCGCCCGCGGCACCTTCCAGCTGGGCCAGCCCGCCTGGATCGCCGAGGCCACCGGACTCCCGGTGGTCGCCGACCTGCGCGCCCGCGACGTCGCCGCAGGCGGGCACGGCGCTCCGCTGGCGGGCGTGCTGGACGCGCTGTGGCTGGCCGACCGGCCCGGCCCCGGCGTGGCGCTGAACATCGGCGGCATCGCCAACATCACCGTCGTGGGCGGGCCGGAACCGCTCGCGTACGACACCGGTCCGGGCAACGCGCTGCTCGACGCAGCGGCCGCCGAGGTCACCGGCGGCGCCGCGAACAGCGACGTCGGCGGCGAGCTGGCCGCGCGCGGGCAGGTGCACGACGAGTTGCTCGCGAACCTGCTGGCCGACCCCTATTACGCGGCCGCGGCGCCGAAATCGACCGGCAAGGAGCACTTCAACGCCGACTACCTGCGGCGAGCCGTGCACGACCTGCGGATCTCCGGACCGGACCTGCTGGCCACCCTCACCCGGCTGACCGCCACCACCGTCGCCACCGCCTGCCGCGCGAACGGCGCCCGGCAGGTGATCGCCTCCGGCGGCGGCGTCCGCAACCCGGTGCTGATGGACGCGCTGCGCCGCGAACTCGGCGCGATCGAACTGCGCACCAGCGACGAACTCGGGCTGCCCGCGCACGGCAAGGAGGCGTACCTGGCGGCGCTGCTGGGCTGGCTGACCTGGCACGGGCTGCCGGGCAACGTGCCGGGAACCACCGGCGCGGACCCGCGGCCACTCGGCTCGATCACGCCCGGCACCGGACCGCTGCACCTTCCGGAACCCGCCGCACCGGTGCGGCGCCTGCGCATCACCGACCACCCCACGACGAATTCACAGGAGGGCGAATGCGGTCCGTCGATCTCATCGTGATCGGGGTGTACCTGATCGCGATGCCGTTGCTGGGCCTGCTGCTCAGCGGGCGGCAACGCAGTTCGCAGGACTACTTCGTCGGCGGCAGGAACCTGCCGTGGTGGGCGGTGTGCTTCTCCGTGGTGGCCACCGAGACCTCCACGCTGACGGTGATCAGCGTGCCGACGGTGGCCTACCTCGGCACCTTCACCTACCTGCAGCTGGCCATCGGCTACCTGATCGGCCGGATCGTGGTCGCGTTCGTGCTGCTGCCGCGCTACTACGCCGGGAACCTGGTCAGCGCCTACGAGTTCCTGGGCCAGCGCTTCGGCTCCGGGCTGCAGGGCACCGCATCGGTGACGTTCCTGATCACCCGGCTGCTCGCGGACGGGCTGCGGCTGTTCGCCACCGCGATCCCGGTGAAGGTGATGCTGGACGCCTTCGGCCTGCAGTTCTCCTATTGGCAGATCGTGCTGGTGCTCTCGATCATCACGGTGATCTACACCTACCTCGGCGGGATCAAGGCCGTGGTGTGGGTCGACGCGATCCAGATGCTGGTCTACGTCGCGGGGGCGGTGCTGACCGCGGGAGTGCTCTCGACCCGGCTACCCGGGAACTGGGCGTCCACCGCCTGGTCCGAAGGCAAGTTCCAGCTGCTGGATTTCGGTTCTTCGGTGGTCACCGAGCAGTACGCGTTCATCACCGCCGTGCTCGGCGGCGCGGTGTTCGCGATGGCCTCGCACGGTGCCGACCAGCTGATGGTGCAGCGGCTGCTGTCCTGCCGGAACCTGCGGGAGAGCCAGCTGGCGCTGATCGGCAGCGGTGTGGTGGTCGCGCTGCAGTTCGCGCTGTTCCTGTTCATCGGCACCATGCTGTGGTCGTTCCACGGCGGCGCCGCCCCGGCCGAGCTGGGCATGGCCAGCAAGGACGAGCTGTTCCCCCGGTTCATCGTGAACGAGCTGCCGCCGGGGCTGTCCGGGCTGCTGATCGCCGGCATCCTCGCCGCGGCGATGAGCACGTTGTCCTCGTCGCTGAACTCGTTGTCCACGTCCACGGTCAGCGACCTCTACCGGCGGCTGACCCGGCGCAGCGACGACGCGGGCGTGCTGCGGCTCGGCAAGATCTGGACGCTGGTGTGGGCGCTGGTGTTCGTGGTGTTCGCGTCGCTGTTCAGCAGCACCGACAACCCCGTGGTGGAGCTCGGGCTGGAGATCGCCAGCTACACCTACGGCGCGCTGCTCGGCGCGTTCCTGCTGGGACTGCTGGTGCGGCGGGCGCGGCAGCTGGACGCGATCGTCGCGTTCGTGGCGACGCTGGTGGTGGTGCTGCTGGTGGCGTTGCCGATCGCGGGCGACGGGGACGCGTTGCTGATGTTCCCGGACGGCGAGGGCGGCTCGGCGACGCTGGCGTTCCCGTGGCTCACCCCGCTCGGAGTGGTCGTGACGCTGCTCGTCGGCGGCCTGCTGTCGCTGCGGAACCCGCGCCCGGCGCCCGAACCGGTCGGCTCCGCGGAGTGAGCGGAGCCGTCCCGGCGGATCAGAGCAACAGGAGCAAGACGATCAGCAGGCCGACGACGGCGGCCGCGACGCAAGCACCGACGGTCATGCCGACGTTCGGCGTGGACTGCGGTGTCGGGCCGAGGTTGCCGCCGCCGAAGGCCATGGCTGGCGACCGGTAGAAGGCGTCGACCCGCTGGCCCGCGCTCAGCGGGATCATCGCGGTGGCCGAGCCGAACTTCCACAGGTAGTTGACGTGCACCTCGATCTGGTACTGCCCGGGCGGCAGGTCGATCGCGGTCTTGCCCCAGCCCACCGGCGGTCCCGGCTGTCCGTTGATGGTCAGGCCGGGCTTGAACAGCGCCAGCGTGAACGCCATGGGCAGGTAGGAGGAGTCCAGCACGATGCGGCCCATGCCGGGAGGCGGCCCCATCGGAGGCTTGCCGGGCATTTGCTGGGTCATCCCGAGGTGGCCTTGCTGCTGGCCGATCTGGCCGGGCTGGCCGGGCTGCGGCGGGAAACCCGGCGGGAACCCCGGCTGCGGCTGACCCGGCTGCGCGTACGGGCCGGCATAACCGGGCTGCGGCGGGTAACCGGCTTGCTGCGGATGACCGGCATGTTGCGGATGGCCGAGCTGCTGCGGATGGCCGGGCTGCTGCGGATATCCCTGCTGCGGCAGCGGCCCCGACCCCGGGTGCGGCTGCTGGAACGGGCCCGACCCGGGATGGGGCTGTTGCGGGAACGGCCCCGACCCCGGCTGCTGCTGCGGCAGCGGCCCCGAGTTCGGGTACGGCTGCGGCACCGGGCCCGAACCCGGCTGGTACTGCGGCCCGGCGCCCGGGTGAGGCTGCGGTGCGTATCCGTTCGAAGGCGGTGTCTGCTGACCGTGCGGCGCCTGCTGACCGGCGGGCGGGTACGGCTGGCCCTGCGGACCGTACGGCTGCGACATGCGGGCCTCCTGGCGGCGTCCGGCGGATTCGGCACACACCGTAATGCCCGCGAGCACTCGGCCGATCTCCGGTATTGCGACCGGCCCGGGCCGAGCGTGGCCGAGGCGCCTCACGCACCGTCCTGATCCGCGGCCAGCACGATCGAGCCGAGGTAGCCGTCGCCGTCCTCCGGTGCGCACGACCTCACGCCAGGCCGAACGGGCCGGATCACCGGAAAGGCCGGAAGAAGTCCCGGAGTTCGCCGACGTAGAGCTCCGGCTCCTCGACCGGGCGAAGTGCCCACCGCGGTCCCCATCCGGTTCAGGTGCACCAGGTTGGTGCTGCGTTCGAGCAGTACCCGCGGCGGATCGAGGATGTCGCGCGGGAACACCGAGACATGGAACCGTCCTAGGTCAGGGGTGTTCCGCGGCCTGCTGCTCGGCGTCCGCAGCGGCTTCCGAATCCGGCTCCGGTCCCGATTCCGCTTCCGGCCCGTCCGCGACGACCTCCGGCGGCGGCCCGGCAGCCGCCGGGTCCGGCTCCGGTTCCGAGCCGCGCAGCCGCTGCGAGATCACGGTCGTGATGCCGTCCCCGCGCATGCTCACGCCGTAGAGCGCGTCGGCGATCTCCATGGTCGGCTTCTGGTGCGTGATGATCAGCAGCTGCGAGGTGCTGCGCAGCTGGTCCAGCAGCGTGATCAGGCGCCGCAGGTTGGTGTCGTCCAGCGCCGCCTCGACCTCGTCGAGCACGTAGAACGGCGATGGCCGCGCCCGGAAGATCGCCACCAGCATCGCCACCGCCGTCAGCGACTTCTCCCCGCCGGACAGCAGCGAGAGCCGCTTGACCTTCTTGCCGGGCGGGCGCGCCTCGACTTCGATGCCGGTGCTGAGCATGTCCTCCGGGTCGGTGAGCACCAACCGCCCGTCACCGCCGGGGAACAGCACCGAGAACACCTGCTTGAACTCCGCGGCCACGTCGTGGAACGCGGACTGGAAGACCTCGAGGATCTTCTCGTCCACTTCCTTGACCACGTCGAGCAGGTCGCGGCGGGTGGCCTTGAGGTCTTCGAGCTGGCCGGACAGGTACCGGTAGCGCTCCTCCAGCGCCGCGTACTCCTCCAGCGCCAGCGGGTTGACCTTGCCGAGCAGCGACAGGTCCTTCTCGGCGCGCTTGGCGCGGCGTTCCTGGGTACCGCGGTCGTAGGGCATCGACGGCGGTTCGCTGACCTCTTCGCCGCGTTCCCTGGCGGCTTCGTACTCGGCGACCTCGGCGGGCGTCGGCGGTACCGGCACGGTCGGGCCGTACTCCTCGACGAGGTCGTCCAGCCCGATGCCGAAATCTTCGATGATCTTGTTCTCGAGCTGTTCGATGCGCAGCCGCTGCTCGGCGCGGACCATCTCGTCGCGGTGCACCGCGTCGGTGAGCTTCTCCAGCTCGCCGCCGAGTTCGCGGACCCGCGCGCGCACCGTGCCCAACGCCTGGTCGTGCTCGGCCTGCTGGGCCTGCGCGGTGTCGCGTTCGTCGGTGGCCGCGCGCAGCGACCCGGCGATCCGCTCCAGCGCCTTCTGCGCACCGTCGATGACGGCCCTGGTCACCCGGGCGCCGCGCTCCCGCGCCTGGCGGGCGGCTTCGGCGCGCGCCCGCGCTTCCCGCTCCTGGCGCGCGGCCCTGCGCAGCTGGTCGGCGCGGCCCTGCACGGCGCGCGCCCGCTCCTCGGCGGTGCGCTGGCCGAGCCGGGCGTCCATCTCCTCCTGGCGCACGGTGCCGAGCTCGTTGTTGAGCCGGTCGCGCAGCTCGGTGTCCGGCTCGGCCTGCTCCTGCTGCTCGGTCTTGACCGCGCTGAGCCGTTCCTCCAGCTCGGCCAGCGAGGAAAGCGCCTGCTCGCGGGACTGCTCGACCTTGCTCCGCTGCTCGCGCACCCGCTCGACCTCGGCGGTGGCGGACTGGGCGGCCTTGCGCAGGCTGGAGATCCGTTCGGTGCTGCGGGCCGCTGCGACCTTGGCCTCGTTGATCTGCTCCTGCACCGCGCGGACCTCGTCGCGGCGGGCTTCCTCCTCGGCGCGGGCGCCTTCCAGCGCTGCCGAGTGCTGCTCAAGGCGGCGTTGCGCGGCGGCGTGCTCCTGCTCGGCTTCGTCGACGGCGGCCTGCACTTCGAGCACGCTCTGCGCGTCGTCGGAGCCGCCGGTGGCCCAGTGCCCGCCGAGCACGTCGCCGCCGCGGGTCACCGCGCGCACCCCGGGGTGCTCCTGCACCAGCGAACGGGCGGCGCCGAGGTCGTCGACCACGGCCATCCGGTCCAGCGCGGTGGTCACGGCGCCGCGCAACCCGTCGGGCGCGCGCACCAGGTCGGCGGCCCAGTGCGCACCGCCGGGCAGCTGCGGCCAGTTCGAGCGGTCCGGAGTCGCGGTGCCGCCGACGAGGACTCCGGCCTTGCCCGCCTCGTCGGACCTGAGCAGTTCCAGCGCGGTGACCGCGTCGCCCACGCCGTCGACCGCCACCGCATCGGCGACCGCGCCCAACGCCGCAGCCAGCGCGGCCTCCGCACCGGTATCGACGGTCAGCAGCGCGGCCACCGACCCGAGCAGCCCGGGCACCCGGTCACCGGCGGCCAGCAGCGCGCCCGCGCCGTCCTTGCGGTTCAGGCCCATCGACAGCGCTTCGACGCGGGCCTTCCAGGAAGCGATCTCCCGCTCGGCGGCGCGCTCTTCCTTCACGAGCTCTTCCACGCGCGCCCGCGCGGCGTCGCGCGCTTCGGCCGCGTTGACCCGGCGTTCCTCCAGCCCGGCGTCGTCGGATTCCTGGCCACCGGTTTCGGCTTCGGCGTCGGCGTAGGCGGATTCGGCGACCTCGGCGCGTTCCTGCGCCTCGGCCAGCGAGGCGGTGAGCCGTTCCAGCTCGTCGCTGGTGGCGCTGACCTTGCTGCGCATCGACTCGACCTGGCCGGACAGCTTCGCCACGCCCTCGCGCCGGTCGGCGATCGCGCGCACCGCGGCCATGTGCTCCCGCTCGGCGTCCTTGAGCTGCGATTCGAGATCGGCGCGCCGGCGCTCCACCTCGCCCAGCGCCTCCCGGGCGCGTTCGACCTCCTCGCGCAGCTCGATCTCCTGCTCGGCGGCTTCGGCGGCTTCCTCTTCGAGCTGGTCCGGGTCGCGGCCGCTGCGTTCTTCGACGTTCTGCGCGGTGAGGTGCTTGTGCCGCTCCTCGGCCAGCCGCAGCGTGGAGTTGAGCCGTTCTTCCAACGCGGAGAGCCGGTACCAGGTGTCCTGGGCGCGGTTGAGCCGCGGCGCGTCGGCGGCGACCTTCTCCTCCAGCCCCTTCTCCTCGGACTGGGCGAACTGCAGGTTGCGCTCGACCTCGGCGCGCTTGGCCTTCGCGTTCTCCTGGTCGGCCTGGTCGCGGGCCAGTTCGGCGCGGGCGCTGACCAGGTCGTCGGCGATCAGCCGCAGCCGCGCGTCGCGCAGGTCGGCCTGCACGGTCTGGGCCTTGCGCGCGATCTCGGCCTGCTTGCCGAGCGGTTTGAGCTGGCGGCGCAACTCGCCGGTGAGGTCGGTCAACCTGGTGAGGTTGGCCTGCATCGCGTCCAGCTTCCGCAGCGCCTTCTCCTTGCGCTTGCGGTGCTTGAGCACGCCCGCGGCCTCTTCGATGAGCCTGCGGTGCTCGTCCGGCTTGGCCTGCAGGATCGAGGCCAGCTGGCCCTGCCCGACGATCACGTGCATCTCGCGGCCGATGCCGGAGTCGGACAGCAGCTCCTGCACGTCCATCAACCGGCAGGTGTTGCCGTTGATCTCGTACTCGCTGGCGCCGTCCCGGTACATCCGGCGGGTGATCGAGACCTCGGTGTACTCGATGGGCAGCGCGCCGTCGGCGTTGTCGATGGTGAGCGTGACCTCGGCCCGGCCCAGCGGCGCGCGACCGGAGGTGCCGGCGAAGATGACGTCCTCCATCTTGCCGCCGCGCAAGGCTTTCGCGCCCTGCTCGCCCATCACCCAGGTCAACGCGTCGAGCACGTTGGACTTGCCGGAGCCGTTCGGGCCGACCACGCAGGTGATGCCCGGTTCGAAGCGCAGCGTGGTGGCCGACGCGAACGACTTGAACCCCTTCAGCGTCAGGCTCTTCAAGTGCACGGCTGCGATCGACCTTCCCGCGAGTCTGTGCGTGCGGCGTTCGCGCGAGCGTACCCGGCGCGGTGCGGGCTATTGCGGATAACCACGCAGGACGCGGGAGCTCTCAGCGCTCGACGAAGCCGTCCAGGCCGCCTTTCGGCTCCGTCCACTGCTCGCCGACGTGCTCCACCCGGCCCGGGGTTTCCGCGGAACGCAGCGCGGCGAGCAGTTGCTCGCACGCGTGGCGGGGACCTTCGGCGACGACCTCGACCTTGCCTGCGGGCAGGTTGGTCGCGCTGCCGACCAGCCCCAGCTCCAGCGCCTTCGATCGGGTGAACCACCGGAACCCGACGCCCTGCACGTGGCCGTGCACCCGGGCGGTGAGGCGGGTGTCGCCGGCATCCCTGTTCCCGGAATCCCTGCTCGCGGAATCGCTGCGGTCGGTCACACCCGCATGATGCCCGCCGCGGCGCGGATGCGGCCGACCCGCCCCCGCCTCCTTGATCAAACCGGCTGCGCACGGGGCCCACCCGGCGGCGGTGGCCCGCGCACCGGCGGCTACCGTGTCCGCTGATCCAGGAGTGATCCACGCGGTGCTGGACGTCCGACTTCGCCGGTCGAGGTCCGTACCGGGTCAGCGGCACGGGTTCGCCAGTCCGTGCCGGTGGGACTTCGAGGGCGGGAACGTTGATGGACCCTTTAGCACCGGACGCCGATGGGGCGCAGCCCCACGCCGAGCACCCGGACGCGCGGCCGCGCCGGTTCGTGCTGTGGGTGACCACCGGGGTCGTGGTCGCCACCGGTTTCGCCACCACCGCCGCGCTGGTCGTGGGCGGTCAGCAACGCAACGACGTCAGCTCCGAACTCCCGCCAGGGCCGGCGGGGACGACGCTGGTCACCACCGACGGGTATCCGGGCACGCGGACGTCGGAGGCGCCGCCGGTGCTGGTTCCGCCGCCGATGGCGCCGGGCACGACTTCTTCCCCGAGCAGTTCCACGAGTTCTTCCGAGGATTCCGAGGAGTTGCCGCCGCCACCGGAGACGACTTCGGAGTCCCCGCGGCCCACCGGCACGCCGACCGAGTCGCCGACGCCGCCGCAGCCGACCACGCCGCCGACCACGCCGAAGCCGCCGCCTCCGCCGCCGACGACCGATCCGCCCCCGACGACTCAGCCTCCGCCGAGCACGCCTCCGCCGAGCACGCCCCCGCCGACGAGTGCGCCGCCGACGAGCCCGCCGAGCACCGGCACGTCCAGCCGCACGGAGGGTCCGGCGCCGTCGCCTGCACCGCCACCGACCACGTCCGGCCGGACGACGACCGGGCCCGAGGCGACCTCGCCGGAGCCGACCGTCTCCCGGCCGACCTCGCGGACGCCCGCTCCGACCTCGGACATGCCCGGTCCGACCTCGACGACGACGGAACCGAGCACGACCACGTATCGCGTCCCGGCGACGGAAGACCCGGCTCCGCCGAACGCTCCGTACATGGATCCCGAAGCGCCCTTCGCGGAGTGACCGACGTCTGAGTGCGCGGTTCCCGGGGCCACGCGCTCGGCCTGCGGCGCACGGCGCTGGACCGTTCGCGCGGTTTGCCGTGTCGTGCGGCGCAATCACCCGATCGCCGCGCCGACGCCGAGCGGCGCCGTGCTAAACACAGGTTCCATGTCCGGCACCACGTGCGGCCGCGGACGCGGCCGATGAGCGAACCGTGCACTCCCGGCAAACGCGGCCGCAAGCAGCTGCGCCCGGACCCGGCGACCGGTCCGGTCGCCGCGTTCGCGCACCGGCTGTGCGAGTTGAAGGAGGCGGCCGGAGATCCCTCCTACGATCGGATGCGGGGCGATTTCGGCGCGGCCGCGTCGAAATCCGCGTTGTCGTCGGCTGCGCGCGGCCAGGACCTGCCTTCGTGGGAGACCACTTGGGAGTTCGTGCGCAGCCTCGCGGTCGGTGTGCTCGGCGAGGACGCGGGCGCGACTCGCCGCGAGTGGTCCCGACGTTGGGAGCGGGCACGCGAGGATGCCGCGGCGAGCCTCCCCGGCGCGCACTCGAGCGGTCTCGCGAGCGGAGCGAACGGGACGGCCGGCGCGGAGTCCGCGGCGGCGGGCACCCGCGGAACGGTCAACGGCACACCGACCGGCGTCCCGGACTCCGTTCCAGCGCCCGGCGAGGACGTCGCGTCTCCCGAAGACGCCACGACCTCCGGAGACGCAGCGTTCTCCGGAAAAACCGCGTTCTCCGGAAAAACCCCGTTCTCCGAACAAGCAGCGTTCTCCGGAAAAGCCGCGTCTCCCGAAGGCGCACCTTCCCCCGAAG